>NZ_JALQEK010000039.1:0-138234 GCF_023630765.1 Caballeronia sp. ATUFL_F2_KS9A
ATCGCCTTGACGGAGATGATCGAGAGGCCATCGCTCGGCGGTGCGCCTCGCACCTTGAGATAGTAGTTCTGCCTGCCCGTGATCCAGCGCGCGAGGGCGGTGGATCGCTTTGATTGTGCTTCCATTGCGTGATCCGTGCGAAATCGGGGATGTCAGGCGGAATGCCTGACGATCGGCCGAGAGTTGACACTGACCACGACTTTTAGATGGACATCACAGTGAGCGCAAGGAGACTTATCTGAATAAAAGTAAGGACTCCGTCGACCAAGCGGTCCATCGACCTTCGTTACTCGTTCGACTGCGCAAGCCCACCCCTCACCACCGCGCCTGCGCCGTCCCCGGCGGCGCCGATTCCCTCGCATACCCCGCCGGCGTCCGCGCAAGTTGCGCGCTCGGCCGCACCGCCATCAACGCACCGAATCCCGATTCATACCGCTCCATATACGGCGCGAGATCCGGCTTTGCGATAGCGAACCCGCCGTCCACACGCCCGAGCCCGCGCAACCAATGTCCCGTCTGCGCGAGCGAAACCTCCACATGCCAGCTTCCGCCCTCACGCTGCTGCTTCCACAGCGCCGCCGCCGCGCCGAACGCCATCAAAAATCCGCTCGCCATGTCGAGCATCTGCATCGGCAAGACGCGCGGCTTGCTCTCGCCGGCTGCTTCTCCCTCCGCCGCGTTGAAGCCCATCGCGGTCTGCACGAGCGAATCGAAACCGCGTCGCGCGGCCCACGGTCCCTCGGCGCCATACGCGCTCAACGACGTATAAACGATGCCCGGCCGATGCCGCGCCACTTCATCCGGCCCGAATCCCAGCGACGCGATCCCGCCCGGCCGATACCCCTGCGCGAACACATGCGCGTCATCGATGAGATGCCAGAGCGTCTCGCGATCCGAAGGCGACCGAAGATCGAGCAGCGCCGATCGTTTTCCGCGGCTCGTATCCGCGATAGCCGGAATATTCGGCAGATGCGGTCCGTTCACGAGCATCACGTCCGCGCCGAACGCGGCGAGCGCGCGCCCGCCGACCGGCCCCGCGAGAATGCGCGTGAAATCGAGCACGCGCAGGCCATCGAGCGGACGCGCATCCGCCGATAAAGAAGGCAACGCAAGCGCGGGCGCATCGCCGATACGCGTGATCGTCATCAACGGCTGCGCGGCGATAGCCTGGCCCTGCGGCGTCGCATCCCATTCGTCGAACGTCCGCAGCATCGTCACGACGAGACCGCGCTCCGCCGCCGCGTTCTCGTAGTCGCCCGCGCGCCACGAAAGCAGCGCGCGTTCGGCGTCCTCACGCGTCGCGGTGCGCGGATCGAGCCCGAGCAGAAGCAGCGCGCCATCCTGATGATGTTCGAAGTTCGCATGAATCCGCACGTAGCCATCGGCGCATCGATAGAGACCGGAGAAGCGTCCCCATGTCTCCGGCTCCTTGCCGTCCACCGTGAACGCGCCGGTGCATTCGACCGCCGCGTGCGTCATGTCGACGGACACGCGCTGCCGCTCCACGCCGCGCGCGAAACCAAGCTCGCACGCCGCGAGCGCCGCCGCGCCGATGGTCGCCTGCGCCGCCGTGCCGACAGCGAAACTGGAAGGGAAAACCGGATCGCGACCCGGAAGGTCGATGAAAGAAAGCGCATCGTCGGGCAAGCCGGCGATGCGCCATAGGCTGCGCAGCGTATCGAGAGAGGAAGTCATGTCGGGCGCTCCTGAGTCGATGGAGCGCCCATTATCACGCCATATGCGTCATTGACGCCGCGTCGCCAGCTCCGCGCCCTGACGCAGCGCTTCGAGCATGCTGCCTTCATCGGCGATGCCCTTGCCCGCGATATCGAACGCCGTGCCGTGATCGACCGACGTGCGGATCACATCCAGACCGACGGTCACGTTCACGCCCGCTTCGAGACCGAGCACCTTCACCGGACCGTGACCCTGATCGTGATACATCGCGACGACGAGATCGAAGTCGCCACGCCCCGCGCGATAGAACAGCGTATCGGCGGGCAGCGGGCCGGTCACATCGAGGCCGCGTTCCTGCAAGAGCTTCACCGCGGGAATGATCTTTTCCTCTTCCTCGCCGTAACCGAACAGACCGTTCTCGCCCGCATGCGGATTGATCCCGCACACGCCGATGCGCGGCTTCGCGATGCCCGCCTTCACGAGCGTCGCGTTGCCGCGCTCGATCGTGCGTTGCACGAGACCCGGCTCGATCTTGCGGATCGCATCGATGATGCCGATATGCGTCGTCACGTGAATCACGCGCAATTGCGGCGCGACGAGCATCATCGACACTTCTTCCACGCCCGTCAGATGCGCGAGCATTTCCGTATGGCCCGGAAACTTGTGGCCGCCCGCGTGCAGCGCTTCCTTGTTGAGCGGCGCGGTGCAGATCGCGTCGATCTGATTCGCCTGCGCCAGTTCCACGGCGCGCGCGATGTACTGGTAAGCCGCATCGCCCGCAACGGCCGACAGTTCGCCGAAGGGCAGGTCGTCGGGGATGAGACCGAGGTCGATGCAGTCGATCACGCCCGGCTCGTAGCGCGCTTCGGTCGCGTCCTTGATGCGCCGCACCGTCGCTTTGCCGCCGACGATTTCGTTGGCGCGTTCGAGACGCCGCGCATCGCCGATCACGAGCGGACGGCACTGCTTGTAGACCGCGTCGTGCGCGAGGCTCTTGACGACGACTTCCGGTCCGACGCCGCTTGCGTCGCCCATCGTGATGCCGATTACGGGGAGATAGTTGCTCATGATTTTCGTCTGGTGATGTCTGTTTTCAACGCGCTTCAACGCGCGATGGGAATATCCGCGCCGCGCAAATGCAGGTACGCGCCGAGCAGCGCGTGCTCGCTGCCGAACGCGCCGGCCTTGGTGACGACCGACGGCCCTTTGCCGTTCGATGGCCGTCCGAGCGCGACGCCCGCTTCGATTTCGCGCACGAGTTCGAGGCTGCCGACGTTCGCGGCGGCGAGCATCGCGCGCGCCGTTTCGCCGCCGGTCGCGATCAGCCCGCCGAGCGCATCGAAATGCGGCGCGACGAGCGCGGCGAGCGCGTTCGACAAGCGGGCGCCCTCGGCGGGATCGAACGCGTCGTCGCGGCCGATTCGCACGATCGCGTCTTCCTTGCCGCGCACCGCGTCGCCGATGCGCGCGCTCCACGTCTGCCATTGCGGATGACGCGCGCCGTCGCGCAACACGGCGGGCGGCACGATCATTTCGCACACGCCGGCTTCGGCGCACAGCAGCGCGCATTGGCGTTCGGAGATGGCCGACAGGCTGCCGACGAGCGCGAGAATCGGGCCTTGCGCCGGCTCGATAATGCTCGCCGACTGCGTGGAAGCGTCGGTATCGAAGAGATCGGGCAGCGCGGCGAGTTCGCGGGCGAGTCCGCCGGAGCCGACCCAAAAGAACGGCTCATCGACGGAAGCGCTCACGCGTGCGAGCGATGCGAGATCGTCGCTGGTTTCGGCATCGACGATGATCGCGTCGATGCCATTGCCCGACGCCGCCGCCGACGCGATCATCAGCGCGACTTCCTGCGGCGCGGCGCGGAACGCATCGAGCGGAACATGCGCGGCGCGCAGGCCGACCGCGTCCAGCAACTCGCGCAAGTCGGCATGCTGCCCGGCGTGTTCGAGCTGCCACGTTTCCGTGTCTTCGAGCGGCACGCCGCGCACGAACACGCGCGCATCGCGCACCGTGCGGCCCGTCGCGGGAAACGCGGGCGTGACGATCGCCGGACCGGCGACGCGCGTCAGCGCCGCGACTTCGGCGGCCCAGTTGCCGCGCAACGTCGAATCGATCTTCTTGTAGAGACGCCGGCCCGGCGCGCGCAACGCGTGCCACGCGTCGGCCGTGCGCTTCGCGGCGTCGGCGGGCGCGAGGCGGCGCGTGTCGGTGTCGGCGGCGACGACGGTCGCGTTCGCGTCCGATGCGCCCGCGTCGAGCGACACGACCGTCTTGCGGCCCGCCGCCGCGAACGCGATCGCGCAATCGGCCGCGCCCGACAGATCGTCGGCGACGATCAGCAAACTCTTCATTGCGTGGCCCCCCGAGCCTTCGCGGACGAACCCGCATCGCGCCGAGCGTTCACGCGTTTCGCGATGGATGCGGTCAATATCGGCGACACGATCGCCGTCACGACGACACACGCCGCGACGAGCAGCGTCGCCGACTTGGCCGCTTCGTTGTAGACCGGATTCGCCGCCGCGATCAGCGCCGGAACGGCCGCCGCGTTGCCCGCGGTGTTCGCTGCCGCCGCGCCCGCCACGCCCGTGCCGCCCGTCAGACGATCCGCGAAATAGAGCGGAATGCCCGTCACGATGACGACCGCGAAACCCAGTCCGATGCCGAGCAAACCGGCTTGCCAGACCTTGTGCAGATCGAGGCTCGCGCCGAGCGCCAGCGCGAAGAACGGAATCATCACCGGGACGGCGCGGCCGAGAAACTCGCGCATCTCGCGATCGAGATTGCCGAGCAGCATGCCGACCGCGAGCGGCAGAATGCTGCCGACGAGCGTCGGCCACGGAAACGCGGACAAACCGGCGACGCCGAGCGTGACCATCGTCAGGAACGGGCCGGATTCGAGCGACATGATCGTGTACGCGCCCACGTCTTCCGAGCGGCCGTACTGGCCCATCAGCGCCATGTAGAGGCCGCCGTTGGTGTCGTTCATCGCGGCGACGACGGCGAGCGTCGAAATGCCCGCGAACAGTCCCGATGAAATCGGCTGCTCGCCCAGGAAATGCCCGAGCACGATGCCCGCGATGATTGCCGTGCCGACTTTCGTCACGAACAGCGCGCCGCCTTTCTTCAGCAGATAAGGCGTCGCCTTCACGTCGATGCTGGCGCCCATGCATACGTAGAACACCGCGAGAATCGGCAGCGCGCCGGTGAAGAGCGCGTTCGTGAACGAGCCGAAGAACTTCGGCATGCCCGGCATGAACGTCGCGATCAGCGAGCCGATGAGCAACGGGACGATCATCATCCCGCCAGGAACGCGCTCGACGGCGCGCTTGATGTGAAGTTGAGCCATGAAGTCTCCTGAGTGGTCTTTGTCCGATTCGATCATCGATTGATCGAATCGATCAAATCGCAGTGTAGTCCTCCCGTTTGTTTTGCGCAATTTGGTCGTTCTAGGCGTTTACTCTGATCGATGTCGATCATTCCGACTGCTCGAATGACCAAATCGATCAAAATATCGGCCGTGCGCTCGACACGAACCGCGAGCATTCGACGGACCCGGCCGGTTCGCTACACTGTGCGTCGCCGCCAGAACCGTCAAAAGAAAGGAACAGGATGAAAGTCGAGAAACGCCGCGAAGCCATGTTGAAGGCCGTGCTCTCCGGCATGAACGATGTCGCCGCGCTGTGCGAGCACTTCGGCATGTCGGAGGCGACGGTGCGCCGCGACCTGCGCGCGCTCGCCGACGAACGACGCATCGTGCGCACGTATGGCGGCGCGGCGTCGGTCGGGATGCACGAGCCGGAAGAATCGCTCGATACGCGGCGCGAGAGCTATCGCGAGCAGAAGGAAGCGATCGCGCGCGCGGCGGCGCGTCACGTTCAGGACGGCGACACGATCTTTCTCGACGGCGGCACGACGACCGCCGCGCTCGCGCGCTGCCTCGCCGGGCGCACCGAGATTCACGTCGTGACGAACAATCTGCTGGCGGTGAACACGCTCGCGGCGGCGGATGTGCGCGTGACGCTGATCGGCGGCGACGTGCGGCCATCGAGCATGAGCACGCTCGGACCGATCGCGCAGGTGGCGCTCACGCGCGTCACGTTCGACAAGGCGTTTCTCGGCGCGGATGGTGTCGTCGCGGGCCGCGGGCTGTGCGAGGCGACGGCGGAGCAGGCGTTTCTGAAGGAATGCATCGCGGGCCAGGCGGCGGGCGTGTTCGTGCTCGTCACGTCGAACAAGCTGGAGCGCGCGAATCAGCAGCACTGGACGCCGCTGGAACGCCACTGGACGCTCGTCACCGATACATGGGCCGAAGCGCCGGTGCTCGCGCGCTTCGAAGAGCGGGGGAATGTGACGGTGGAGACGGCGCAGGTTACGTCGAAAGAATCGTGACCAGCGCGACGGCGGAATCGCCTGCGAGCTGACCGCCGTTATGCTCGGCGAGCGCGACTTTCGCGTCTGGCCGTTGCCGCGCGCCCGCCCGGCCGCGCAACTGCTGCGTCAACTCGACGATCTGCGCGAGCCCGGTCGCGCCGACCGGATGACCGCGCGAAAGCAATCCGCCGTTCGGCCGAAAGCGACGGCGGCGAGGGCAATCGCGGGCGCCGCGCCGGCCATGCGCGTCGACGAATTTCTCGACGACAGCGATTTCCTCGCCGACGTGCTCTCGTCCGCGCGCGATGCGAACGGCAGGTTCTGGCCTGTGCTGAAGCAGCCATATCCGCTGACGAAAACGCCCGCGCGCGTGCGCGCCGTGCCGGGCGCGCCGCAACGCGTCAGACGCGCCCCGCCAGCGCCAGCACGCGCTCCAGCTCCGGAAGATCTACCGGCTTGACGAGATGCGCGTCGAAACCGGCGGCGCGCGTGCGGGCCATGTCCTCGTCGGAGCCGAGGCCCGTCATCGCCGCGACGATGACGTGCTTGCCATCGTCACGCATGCGGCGGATCACGTCGAAACCCGTCAGGCCGGGCATCGACAGATCGAGCAGCACGACCTGCGGCCGCGCCGCTTCGAACGATTCGAGCGCGTGCGACCCGTCGTAGGCGGCGCGCGCGTTGTGGCCGAGCATGTCGACGAGCAGCGTCATGCTGTCGGCGGAATCGCGATTGTCGTCGACGACGAGCACATCGAGCTGACGTCCCGCCGTAGCGGCCGGCGTGCCGCTCGCAGGCGTGCCGCGCGCGGGCGGCTCGGCGAGCGGCAGCCACAGCGAGAACGCGCTGCCTCGCCCGGCGCCGCCGCTTTTCGCCTCGACGTGGCCGCCGTGCAGTTCCGCGATGGCGCGCACGAGCGTGAGGCCGATGCCGAGCCCGCCTTCGTCGGCATGCGCGCCCGGCGGATGCTCCTGCACGAACAGATCGAACACCGTGCCGAGCGCTTCGGGCGAGATGCCGCGGCCTTCGTCGATGACGCGCACCAGCACCGTGCCCCCGCGCGGGCCGACTTCGAGCGTGATGGTCGAGCCGTGCGGGCTGAATTTCGACGCGTTGTTGAGCAGATTGTTGAGCGCCTGCACGAGCCGCGTCGGATCGCCGTTGACGAAAAGCGGCTGGCCGCTGTCCTGAATGTCGATGCGCTGTCCGCGCTCGTCGAACGATGGCTGGCTCGCCTCGACGCTCAGGTGCACGACATCCGCGATATCGACGATGTCCGTCGAAAGACGGATCTTGCCCGAGCTGACGCGCCCCGCTTCGAGCAGATCGTCGACGAGCTTCGTCAGATGCGCGAGCTGGCGGTCGACGATCTGACGGCTGCGGATCACGTCGGCGTCGTCGGACGATTTCAGCTTGAGGATGCTGACCGCGTTGCGGATCGGCGCGAGCGGATTGCGCAACTCGTGGCCGAGCAGCGCGAGGAACTCGTTCATGCGCCGGCTCGACGCTTCGAGTTCTTCGAGACGCCGCCGCGCGGTCATGTCGCGCGTGATCTTGACGAAGCCTTGCGCGCCGCCGTTCTTGTTGGGCAGCGCGCTCAGCATGACGTGCGCCCAGAACTCGGTGCCGTCCTTGCGAACGTGCCAGTCCTCGTGTTCGACGCGGCCGCGCTTCGCGGCGAGCGCGAGATCGTCGGTCGGACGGTCGCGCCCGTGTTCGTCCGAGGTGTAGAAAAGCGCGAAATGCCGGCCGATCGCTTCGGCCGCCGTGAAGCCGTAGATCTCGCGCGCGCCTTCGTTCCACGAGCGCACGTAGCCGTTCTGGTCGAGCATGCAGATCGCGTAGTCGCTCACCGAATCGATGAGCAGGCGCAGCCGTTCGTTCGCCTCGTTCGCGACGTGCCGGTCGGTGATGTCGTGCACGAAGCACGCGAACTGGCGCTGGCCTTCGTACCAGACTTCGCTGATCGTCAGCTCGGCGGCGAACTCGGTGCCGTCGCGGCGCAGCGCGGGCAACTCGACGCGCGTGTTGATGATGCGCGCCTCGCCCGTCGCGAGATAGCGCGTGAGGCCCGTGCGGTGTGCGTCGCGAAAGCGTTCCGGCACGATGAACGACGCGAGTTCCCGGCCCGCGACTTCGCGATGTTTCCAGCCGAAAAGCACGCTCGCGGCCTCGTTCCATTCGACGACCATGCCGGCTTCGTCCATCGATACGAATGCGACGTGCGCGTTATCGAGCACGGTCTGACGGCGGCGCAGGGCGTCGGCGAGCTTCTTCTCGTATTCGATGCGCAGCGACGACTCGACGGAGAGATCCGCGGCGACGCTGGCTTTCTCCCGCAGCAGCGCGCGATTTTCCTGCGCGATCTCCTCGCGCGCGATGGTTTCCGCGATGCACGCGCAAAACGCATCGAGGATGCTGATGTCCGAATGTCCGAAATAGTCGACTTCACCGGAGATGAGCTTCAGCACGGCGACCGAGCGGCCTTCGTAGACGACGGGCGCGACGACCATCGACACGGCGCCGACGGCTTTGCACGCCGCGCGGTCGACGCGATGATCCGTCGCCGAATTGCGGCAGATGAGCGCTTGCTGGCGCGTGATGCAAAGCCCGGACAGACTGCCGGCCGTGGGCAGCCGCACGCCGATGTGCGCCGCCGCCTTGCCGCTTGCCGCGCGGTAGTGGAGCGTGTCGCCCTCGATCCATTCCACGACGGCGGACGCGACGCCCGCGACTTCTCTCAGCGTGTCAGTGACTTTCTGCAGATAAGCGTTAAGCGGGAGCCGCGAATGGGCGAGGCTGGCGAACGTGGCGAACCATCGCTGGAAATGCGCCTGACGCGTATGTTCCGCCTTGATTTTCTTTTCCGGTGTCGACGCCTCGTATTGAGTCCGCATAGGGTATTTCCAATCGATGGATTCGCGATCTTCGAGTCGCGGAGATATCGGGTTTTTTGCGACGGATTAATCGCTCAATTGGAACACAAATACGGCCGCAATCGTTTGCTGTTCGAGAAGATTTTTAGAGGCTTGGGCCGCCGATGAAGCGCGTCGGGGCGGCATGCCGGGGATTATTGACTGGATCGTAAGCCGTTATGGGCATAAGTACGACAAATGACCAGTTGCGCATTCGCGGATTTATTGCGTGAGTATTAATTCCGTGCCGATGGGCGGATGGCGGTAAATTCGGCTTGCTTTCTTTCGCGCGTTCGGATTTGCGATGCGGGAAAGGACCCCTCGCGGCGGATGGTTTATTTCGTTATCCGGAAAATGCGGTTCGCCGAATTGGTTTATTGGGCGATTATTACGCTATTGCTTTTGCGGTTGCTTCAGATTCAATACGCATACCTCGCCACGACTTCCGCGACGCGCCCCAACGCGTCGCCCAACGTCGCCACATCCACCGATCCCAGCGCCAGCCGCAGCGCATGCGGCACCTGCGCCGCCGTGCAAAACGGCTCGGCCGTCGATACCGAAATCCGCTCTTCCATCAGCGCCGCCGCGATGCGATCCGCGCGCACTTCCTCGGGCATCGGCAGCCACAGAAAGTACGACGCCGGATGCGTCACGCGCTTCAAACGCCCCAACGCACGCGCCGCGATGAGTTGGCGCATCGACGCATCCGCGCGCTTTTCCGCTTCGAGTCTCTCGACCGTGCCGTCCGCGAGCCAGCCGCACGCGATGGCCGTCATGACGCCCGGCGTGTTCCACGTCGTCACGCGGACGGCGCGTTCGATCTTCGGCACCCATTCGGATGGCGCGACGACATAGCCGACACGCAGTCCCGTCGCCACGTTCTTCGAAAAGCCCGATACGTACACCGTCAGTTCCGGCGCGATCGCGGCGAGCGGCGGCGGCGCGTCATCGGCGAGAAAGGCATAGGCCGCATCCTCGATGATGAAAAAGCCATGCCTGCGCGCAAGCGCTGCCAGTTGCCTGCGCCGCGTCGCCGTCATCACCCAGCCGAGCGGATTGTGCAGCGTCGGCATCGTGTAGACCGCGCGCACGCGGCGCCGCTTGCACAACGCCTCGAGCGCGTCGGGATCGGGGCCCGTGCCCGATGCGCGTATCGGCGCGAGTTCGATCCGGTGCGCGTCGGCGAGCAGCTTGAAGCCGGGATAGGTCAGCGTATCGACCGCGACCACATCGCCGGGTTTCAAGAGCGCCATGACCGTCGTGGCGAGGCCGTGCTGCGCGCCATCGACGAGCATCACGCGATCCGCGCTCACATCGAGACCACGGCGCGCGAGATGACGCGCGACCGTCGCCCGATCGCGTGCGCGTCCGCCATGCGGCTGATAGCGCAACAGCGCTTCCAGATCGCCCGCCGATGACAACTGCCGCAACGCACTGCGCAACAGTTCCGCCTGGCCGGCGAGCGCGGGGTAGTTGAAGTTGAGGTCGACCATGTCCGCGGCGATCGCGACCTGATCGATGCCGAGCGCTCGCGAAAGCGTCGTTTCCTTCACGAACGTACCGCGTCCCGTTTCGCCGCTGACGAGTCCCATCGCGTTCAGTTCGGCATACACGCGCGTCGCGGTCACGATGCCGAGCCGCTCGCGCGCGGCCAGCTCGCGATGCGTCGGCAGACGCGTGCCGGGCTTGAGGCGGCCGGAACGAATGTCATCGACGAACCTGTCGACGATCTGCTTGTAGCGCGGTGGTTTCGGCATGAGCGCCCATTTCCGATGTAACCATGACAATTGTTTGATTGTATTCGTCTCGCGCCGTAGCATGCACTCATGCGTTCCATGCGATGAAAGGAGAACAACATGCATATCGCCATTCTCACGTTCGACGGCTTCAACGAACTCGACTCACTGATCGCGCTCGGCATTCTCAATCGCGTGAAAAAGCCTGGCTGGAAGGTGTCGATTGCATGTCCGTCGAATGAAGCGCGTTCGATGAACGGCGTCGTGCTCAAAGCGCAAGCCACGCTCGAAGACGCCGCGCAGGCCGATGCCGTGATCGTCGGCAGCGGCATGCTCACGCGCGAAGTCGTCGCGGATCAATCGCTGATGGCGCGCATCAGGCTCGATCCCGCGCGTCAGTTGCTGGCGGCGCAATGCTCGGGCACGCTCGTCCTCGCGAAGCTCGGACTTCTTCGGGACGTCCCCGCCTGCACCGATCTGACGACCAAGCCGTGGGTCGAGGAAGCGGGCGTGCGCACGCTCGATCAGCCGTTCGTCGCAAACGGCAATGTCGCGACGGCGGGTGGGTGCCTCGCATCGCAATATCTCGCGGCGTGGGTGATCGCGCGGGTCGAAGGCGTCGCAGCGGCGCGCAGTGCAATGCATTACGTCGCGCCCGTCGGCGAGAAGGAAGACTACGTCGAGCGCGCGATGAAAAACATCGCGCCTTACATCGACGTCGCCGCGCTCGCCTGAGTGGCGAAAATCGTGCACCGCAAAGCCCGTCGCATTGCGAACGACGGGCTTTTTCATGCTGCACGTGCGCAAAGAAAGCCGCTCGTATAAAGCAGTAAACGCTTCGGGAAAGTCCCTACGGAAACATCAGACGTCTGATGTATATTTCATGGACTGTCATCCGAGAGAGCCTCATGCGACTGAGCGTCGAGCGATCGATGAGCGACAAGATCCAGGAGTCGCTCCTCACCATGATCCGCGAGCGCAAGCTCAAGCCCGGCGACCAGATTCCCACTGAAATAGAGCTTTGCGAGCTGCTCGGCGTCGGACGGTCGAGCTTGCGCGAAGCGGTTGCGCAGATGATCTCGCATGGCTTGCTGTCGCGTCAGCAAGGCAAGGGCACCTTCATCAGACAAATTTCGCTGAAGCTGCACGGCGGACTCGATGATCTGATGTCGGTGACGGACATGATTCGCAGCGTGGGCGCAGTGCCATCGACGAGTCGCATCCACACGGACACAGTCGCCGCATCGGAAAGTCTCGCGGAAAAGCTCGCGATCAGGCCCGGCGATCCATGCGTGCGAATCGAGCGCGTGCGGCGCGCGGACGACGCCATCGCCGCGTATTGCATCGACACGATCCCGAAGCGCGTGTTCGATGCGGCCGAAGGCGATCTGGGCGAATCGCTTTTCGGCATGTTCGAGCGCACGGGACGGCGGCTGTCGCATACACATACGTCGATACAGCCGACCATTCTCACGCCGCGCGATCTGCCCGAACTGGGCGACGGTTTCGGTCTGTTTCTGCTGCTGGACGAAGTGGATTTCGATCAGAGCGGCGAGCCGCTTTGCTATAGCAACGACTACTACAACACGAGCATCTTCAAGTTCGATCTGGTGCGCAAGCGTCGCTGACTGGGATGCGCGCACGGGCAACATCGGAGGAGACACCGATGGAGTTTGAAGCTTTCACCGCGCAGGAACTCGCTGCCTATCTCGGCGGCGTGCCCGACGTGCGCGCGTTGCTGGGCGAGCCCGACGATCTCGAAGTCGTCGAAGTCGGCGATGGCAATCTGAACTATGTGTACTTCGTGACCAACGCGAAGACGCCGCAGCGCAGTGTCGTCGTCAAGCAGGCGCCGCCGTTCCTGCGGCTCGTCGGCAAGACGTGGCCGCTTTCGTGTCAGCGCATGGAGCATGAAGTCGCGGCGTTGCGGCGCTTCGGCGCGCTGTGTCCGCAGCATGTGCCGAAGGTTTATCACGCCGACAGCAAGCGCTTTCTGATGGTGATGCAGCATCTCGCGTCGCATCGCATTCTGCGTCAAGGTCTGATGGATGGCACGACGTATCCGCGTCTCGCGAATCATCTGTCGAGCTATCTCGCGCATACGCTGTTCTACGGCTCAGATCTCTTTCTCGCGCCCGATATCAAGAAGCAGGCCGCGAGCGCCGCGGTCAACGCGGAGCTATGCAAGATCACCGAGGATCTCGTCTTCACGTATCCGTTCGAGGATCATCCGTCGAACATGTATAGCCCCGCCTTGCCGAAGGCCGCGATCGAAAGGTTGCGAACGCACGAGCCTTTGCGCATCGCGGCCGCCGACATGAAGTGGGCGTTCATGAATCACGCCGAGACCTTGCTGCATGGCGATCTGCATACCGGCTCGATCATGGTCAACGAAGACGAAACCTTCGTGATCGATCCGGAGTTCGCGTTCTATGGACCGATGGGCTTCGACGTCGGCGCGCTCATCGCGAATCTGCTGCTCGCATATTTCTCGCGCGACTGGCACGGCCGCATCGACGGACGCGATCCCGTCGCGTATCAGGAATGGCTGCTCGAACAGATGACGCGCATCTGGACCGGCTTCAGCGCGCAGTTTCTCGAACTGTGGCGCGATCACGAGAGCCGCAGCAAGCGGCGCTTCATCGGCGGGGAAGCGGAAAGCCGCGCGCTCAGCGCGTATCGCGCGCATTTCATGCGGCGTTTGCTCGCGGATACGCTGGGCTTCGCGGGCTGCAAGATGATTCGCCGCATCGTCGGCATGGCGAAGGTGGCGGAGATCACGCGCATTCCGGATGCCGAGGCGCGCGCGCGTATCGAAGTGCGTTGCCTGCGTTGCGCGGAAGCGTTGCTCGTTGGACGCGCAACGTTCGGCGATATCGAACAGGTTGCGGTGCTCGCGCGCGAAATTCAACGCGACACCGCGACGATGTGACAGGAGACTTCATGGCTTCGCAGCCCTTGTTCAGCACGCTTCCCCCGACGATCGAATGGCGCGACGGCGATCTGCTGCTGCTCGATCAGACGCGTCTGCCGCATGAGATCGTCGTGGAGAACATCGCCGACGTGAAAGCGGTATGGCGCGCCATCCGCGAGTTGCGCGTGCGCGGGGCGCCGGCTATCGGCGTGGCGGCGGCGTACGGGCTTTGCATCGCGATGCGTGATTCGACGACGCTTCCCGTCGCGCTGTATCGCGCGGAGCTGGAACGTCATGCGAACTGGCTCGAAACGGCGCGGCCTACCGCGGTGAACCTGAGCTGGGGCGTGCGGCGCATGCTGCGTCACGCACGCGATATCGACGCGAAAGATAGCGCGACGCTTCACGCGGCGCTCGTCGAAGAAGCGAAGCGAATCCACGATGAAGATCGCGCGCTGTGCGAAGGCATTGGCGAGCATGGCATGCCGTTGATACGGGAAGGCATCGGCGTGCTCACGCACTGCAATGCGGGCGCGCTCGCGACGACGGGCATCGGCACGGCCACCGCGCCGATCTATGCGGCGCGTCGCGCGGGCCTCGCGTTCAAGGTCTACGCCGATGAAACGCGTCCGCTTCTGCAAGGCGCGCGGCTTACCGCGTTCGAACTGCAGCAGGCGGGCGTCGACGTCACGCTCATCATGGATAGCGCGGCCGCATCGATCATGTCGCAAGGGCTCGTCGATCTCGTGATCGTCGGGACGGATCGCGTCGCGGCGAACGGCGATTTCGCCAACAAGATCGGCACGCTCGGACTTGCCATCGCTGCGAATCACTACGGCATTCCGTTCTATGTCGCGTGTCCTTCATCGACGCTCGATCTGCAAACGGCAAGCGGATCGCGCATCGAAATCGAAGAGCGCGACGCCGAGGAAATCACGCATCTCGCCGGACGACGCATCGCGCCCGATGCGATGCAGGCGCGCAATCCCGCGTTCGACGTGACGCCGCATGCGCTCGTCAGCGGCTTCATCACGGAACGCGGCATCGTGCGCGCGCCGTTCGAGCGCTCGTTGCGCACGCTGTTCGACGCAGAGGGGAACGCCGCATGATCGCGGCCGATGAAAGCGCGTTGCGCCGCGCGATCGTCGATACGTCGCTCGAAATGGAGCGGCTCGGCATCAATCAGGGCACATCGGGCAATGTGAGCGCGCGGTATCGCGATGGCTTTCTTGTCACGCCGAGCGGCGTGTCGGCGCGCGAGCTCGACGAGCAACAGATCGTGTGGCTGCCGCTCGACGTTACCGACGATGCCGACATTCTTCGCATCGCACGGCCGTCGTCGGAATGGCGCATTCATCGCGACATCCTGCGCGCGCGTGGCGATATTCATGCGGTCGTGCATACGCATTCGATCGCCGCGACCGCGCTCGCCATTCATGGCCGCGACATTCCCGCGCTGCATTACATGGTCGCGGCGGCGGGCGGCAAGTCGATACGTTGCGCGCCTTATGCGATCTTCGGCAGCCAGGCATTGTCGGATCACGCGCTTGCCGCGCTCGACGAGCGTCGCGCATGTCTGCTCGCGCATCATGGCGTGATCGCGCTCGGCACCGATCTCTCGCGCGCCGTGTGGCTCGCGCATGAAGTGGAAGTGCTCGCGAAGCAATATCTGCTGGCGTTGCAGATCGGCGCACCGCCTTTGCTTTCCGATCAACAGATGGAAGAAGTGCTGGAGAAGTTCAAGACATACGGCAAGCGCAATACGGAGGATCGCTGATACGCGCGTGACGGGAAGCGATGCCTCATCGCAAGAACAAATCGCATTGAACAACTCGTACAACGGAGACAGTCATGGCCTGGAGCTCGGCAAGATTCGACAGTTGGGGAACGTTCGGCAAATCCACGGGCGCGGCGTTGCTCTGCGCGGCGGCCGCGTTGAGCGGATGCTCGAAGAGCGACAACTCGTCGTCGACAAGCAGCACCAACGCGGCATCGGGCGCGAACGCGGCGGCTAGCGCGCCGGCGAGTGCGCCGGCCGCAACCTCGGCGGGCGGCAAGACGAAGATCGGCTTTTCGATCGCGACTTTGAACAACGCGTTCTTCGTCGGATTGAAGGCGGGCGTGGAGCGCGGCGCGAAGGATCAGGGCTTCGAGCTCGTGCAGACCAACGCGAACGGCGACGCGCAGCAGCAGGTCAACGATGCGATCAATCTGCTGAGTCAGGGCGTGACGGCGCTCGTGCTGAATCCGATCGATTCGAAGGCGATCATTCCCGCTGTCGAGAAAGCCAACTCGATGAACATACCCGTCTTCACGCTCGATCGCGGCTCGGACGGCGGCAAGGTCACGTCCTTCGTTGCATCGGATAACGTCGCGCTCGGGCAGACGGGAGCGAAGTGGATCGCCGAGCAACTGAAGAAGCGCTATGGCGAAGAGAAGGGCAACGTGGTCGACCTGATCGGTCTTGTCGGCACGACCGCCGCGACGGATCGCGAAAAGGGCTTCAGCGAAGAGATCGCGAAGTATCCGAACATCAAGGTCGTCGCGCGTCAGGAAGGCGCGTTCGACCAGGAGAAGTCGCTCAACGCGATGACGAGCATCCTGCAGAAGTTCCCGCAGATCGATGCGGTGTTCGGCGCCAACGATGACAACACGGTGGGCGCGGAAAAGGCCATCGACAATGCGGGCCGCTACAAGCCGCTGGGCGACAAGGAGCACATTCTCGTGATCGGCGCGGACGGCACCGCGCAGGCGCTGTCCGCGATTCGCGCGGGCAAGCAGGATGCGACGATCTCGCAGAACCCGATCCAGATGGCGGCGAAGTCGCTGCAGTTCATCGCGGATTACAACGCGAAGAAGGACGTGCCCGCGAACTATGCGTGGCCGACGATGCTCATCGACAAGTCGAACATCGATTCGGACGAAGTGAAGAAGTACGGCCTGTGGTCCGAGGAAGTGAAGCAGTAAGGCCAACCGGAACGCGCGACATGACAGTCGAAACGGCAGCACTCGGGCACACGGCTTCGCACGCGGCGAAGCCGTTGTTGCGCATGCAGGGCATCGTCAAGAGCTTCCCCGGCGTGAAGGCGCTGCGTGGCGTAAGCCTGGAGTTGCAGGCGGGTCACGTGATGGCGATCGTCGGCGAGAACGGGGCGGGCAAGTCGTCGCTCGTGAAGGTGTTGTCGGGCGCATATGAACCCGACGAAGGCACGATCGAGATCGACGGCATGCCGCTCGCGCGTGGCACGAATGCGGCAATCGATGCGGGCGTGGCCGTCATTTATCAGGAGCTTTCGCTCATCAACGACATGACGGTCGCGGAAAATCTGTTCCTCGGCCGCATGCCTTCGCGCAACGGCTTCGTGATGATGCGCGAGGCGAACACGATGGCGCGCGAAGCGCTCGCGCGCGTCGGCCTCGACAACGTGCCGCCCTGGATGCGGCTCGGCGATCTGCCGTTGAACAAGCGGCAACTCGTCGAAGTGGCGAAGGCGATTGCACGCGATGCGCGCATCCTCGTGATGGACGAACCGACTGCCGCGCTGCAAAGCCACGACATCGAGAATCTGTATGCGGTCGTGCGCCGCTTGCGCGCGGAAGGCATGGGCATCATCTTCATCTCGCATCATCTGGAGGAGGTGTTCGAGCTTGCGGATTCCGCTGTCGTGATGCGCGATGGCGCGACCGTCGGCGCGCGCCCGATGTCCGCATGGACCGAAGCCGATCTCGTGCAGGCGATGGTCGCGCGCAATCTCGAATCGTTCTATCCGTGGGAGCCGCGCGAGTATGGTCCGGTCGTGCTCGAAGTGCGCAATCTCGCGAGCGCGCCGCTTCTGCGCAATGCGAGCTTCACGGTGCGCGCGGGCGAGATCGTCGGCATTGCGGGCATCGCGGGTGCGGGGCGCACCGAGCTGCTGAAGACGATCTTCGGCGCGTTGCCGGTGACGAGCGGCGAGATCCTCGTCAAGGGGAAGAAGGTCAGCAATCATTCGCCGACGCAAGGCGTGCGTCATGGGCTTGTCTATACGTCGGAGGATCGCAAGCTCGAAGGGCTGGTGCTGGAGGCGAATATCGAAGAGAACGTCGCGTTGTCGAGCCTCAAGGCGCTGGCGAGCGGCGGCTTCGTGAGCCGCGCGAAGAAGCGCAGGCTCGCGCAGGAAGCGAGTGCGCGCTTCGGCGTGCGTGCGTCTTCGGTGTTGCAGATCACGGGAACGCTTTCGGGCGGCAATCAGCAGAAGGTGATTATTGGCCGCGCGACGGCGACGAGTCCGGTCGTCATCATGCTCGATGAACCGACGCGCGGCATCGACGTGGGCGCGAAGTCGGAGATCTACGCGCACATGGTGACGATGGCGCGCGCGGGCGCGGCGGTCGTCATGGTGAGTTCGGAGTTGCCGGAGTTGCTGGGCATGTCGGATCGCGTGCTGGTGATGTATCGCGGCAGCATCGTGACCGAGATCGCGCGCGACAAGGCGGATTCGGAAACGGTCATTCAGTGGGCAACGACAGGAGCAGGCGCATGACCTCCACGGCAGCCGATCGTTCGGATACGGAGGCGCTGTCGCGCCGTGTGATCCGTCAGTTGAGGAGCGGCATCGGACCTTTGTTCGCGGCGCTCGTCATCATCTGTATTGCGTTGTCGATTGCATCGCCCGAGTTTCTTACGACGAGCACGCTGACCAACATCATGGTGCAGGTGTCTGTCGTCGGCATCGCGGCGGTGGGCGGGACGTTCGTCATCATCACGTCCGGCATCGATCTTTCTGTCGGATCGCTCGTTGCGTTGAGCGGGATGGTCGCGGCGACCGTCATGGCGGGGTCGAGTCCGGGCGCGGTCGGATTGGGCGTTGCGGGGTTGTGCGTGGCGCTCGCGGTGGGCGCGTTCGCGGGCGCGCTGAATGGGCTCGTGATTTCGTGGCTGAGGCTCGTGCCGTTCATCGTCACGCTTGCCGCGATGGCCATGGCGCGTGGCCTGACGCTCGCCATTTCCGATGGCCGCACCAAGTTCGATTTTCCTGACGCGTTCACGATGTTCGGTGCGAAGACCGTTGCTGGCTTGCCTATGCCGATGGTCGTGATGCTCGTCGTGTTCGTCGTCGGACATGTGTTGCTGCGCAAGACGACGTTCGGGCATCAGGTGTTCGCCGTCGGCGGGAATCAGGAAGCGGCGCGGCTTGCAGGGATTCCGGTTCGACGTGTGGTGTTCTTCACTTACATGCTTGCCGGTGCGACGGCGGCGATTGCAGGCATCGTGCTTGCCGGGCGGTTGAATTCCGCTTTGCCTTCGGCGGCTAATGGGCTGGAGTTGCAGGTTATCGCGGCTATTGTGATTGGGGGGACTTCGCTGGCGGGCGGGCGTGGGTCCATCGTCGGGACTTTTATCGGTGTCGTGCTGATTGGGGTCATCAATGTTGGGCTCTCTCTTCTTGGGGTGAATCCGTTCTGGACGCAGTTCATTCAAGGCGGTGTCATCTTTGCTGCGGTCTTGCTCGATGCGCTTAGTCAGCGGAGGAAGGTTTGATGGTTTCTGCTTTTTATCGCCGGATCCCGCTGTCGTGTCGGTCTATTAGCGTTGCCCCTGTGCGGGGCGGCAGTCACTTTCTTTGCTGCTGCAAAGAAAGTAACCAAAGAAAGCAGCTCGTCACCGCCCGCGGTCACACGCAATTTGGGTAGTTCTCTCGTCCACGGCGGCACTCGCCTAAAGAGTGCCCTCATAGGCCCCATCCGGCTTGGCTCGCGCACGGTCTGCCGCCCAATAACTTCGAGCGCGCCGGTTCAGCACGAAACAGCTCCGGCACAGCGCTACGCGCTGCCGCCGGGTATGCAAGGGAAACCAAAGGGCGGCGATTGCAGTGAGATGGAGACGTTAGCAGAGAAGCACATGCACTCCCGATTGACCGGTCGGCCGCGAAGCGGGCCGGAGCTATTTGGTGCTGAACCCGTTTGGCGTGTGGTGCGATGAGACAGACCGTGCGCGAGCCAAGTCCGATGGGGCCTATGAGGGCACTCTTTAGGCAGCCCACGAAGGACGAGAGGACGACCCAAATTGCGTGTGACCGCGGGCGTATCAGTAGCTGCTTTCTTTGCTTACTTTCTTTGCAGCAGCAAAGAAAGTGAGTGCCGCCCCGCACAGGGGCAGTGCTAATAGACCGACACGAAATCAGGCTTCCACACAAACGCAAGCGAACAGAACAGAACCGAACCGAACCGAAACAAGGAGCAAACAAAGAGATGAAGAAGATCATCAACAACCCTGAAGCCTTCGTCGATGAAATCATCGAATCCCTGCTGATAGCGCATCCAAAATGGATCAAACCCGCGACAGAAGACAAACGCGCACTCGTCCGCGCTGACGCCCCGACGCAAGGCCGCGTAGGTATCGTCACCGGCGGTGGCTCGGGCCACATGCCCGGCTTCCTCGGCTACGTAGGCGAGGGCCTATGCGCCGGCGTGGCAGTAGGCAACGTCTTCTCATCGCCATCATCGGAACAGATATTCGAAGCGACGAAAGCAGTCAACGGCGATGCAGGCGTGCTCTACGTCTACGGCAACTACGGCGGCGACGTGCTCAACTTCGATCTCGCCGCGGACCTCGCGGAAGCCGAAGGCATCGACATCAAAACGGTCGTGCTGACCGACGATGTCGCCTCCGCACCGAAAGACCGCGCCGCCGACCGACGCGGCGTCGCCGGCATGGTCTTCGCATTCAAATGCGCTGGCGCCGCAGCAGAACGCGGCGATTCGCTCGACGACGTCGCGCGCATCTGCGCCAAGGCCAACGCGAATTGCCGCACGATGGGCGTCGGCCTCTCGCCGACCATCCTGCCCGCCGCAGGCAAACCGACGTTCACGCTGCCCGAAGGCGAGATGGAAATCGGCATCGGCATACACGGCGAACCCGGCACGCATCGCGGCAAGCTCGAATCCGCCGATGCCATCGCCGAGCGCATCACGAAGCAGATCGTCGGCGATCTCGCCGCGCCGAAAGGCTCGCGCGTCGCGTTGCTCGTCAACGGCCTCGGCGCGACGCCGCTCGAAGAGCTCTATCTGCTGTACCGGCATTCGGCGAAACTCATCGCCGATGAAGGGCTGAAAATCGCGCGCTCGTATGTCGGCGAATACGTGACGAGTCTCGAGATGGCGGGCGCATCGATCACGATCATGCTGCTCGACGACGAACTCGAGGCGCTGCTCGAAGCGCCCGCGCGTTCGCCGTTCTTCCGCGACGGCACCGAATCCTGAAAGGAGCGTGCAATGAGTGTGACGAGCAAGGAACTGCGGGATATCCTCACGCGCGCGCTGAACGCGCTTCCCGCACACGCCGATGAACTGCGCGATCTCGACGCGGCGCTCGGCGATGGCGATCTCGGCATCACGGTGCAGGCGGGATCGACGGCAGTCGTGAAAGCGTTGAACGCATTGCCCGACGAGGCGACGTTGAACGACATCATGCTGGCCGCGGCCAAGGCATTCTCGACGGCGAATCCGTCGACGTTCGCGGCGCTCGTCGGCGGCGGATTGATCGCAGCGGCGAAGACGGTGAAGGACAAGGACGCGATCGGCCGCGACGATGCGCTTTCGATCGGTCAGGCGGTGGCGGCGCGCATCATCGAACGCGGCAAGAGTCAGGTCGGCGACAAGACCGTGCTCGATGCGCTCGTGCCGAGTCTCGATGTGCTGGCCGCATCGCAAGGCAGCGCGACGGACACGCTCGATGCCATGGTCGCCAAGGCACGCGAGCAGGTCAGCGCGACTGCCACGATGCAGTCGAAGAAGGGCCGCGCTGCATGGGTGCAGGAGCGCAGCATCGGGCACGCGGATCCCGGTGCGACGGCTTATGTCAGGTTTCTAGAGGCGTTGAGAGATGCGGTCGGGGGATGAATGCCGCCCTAGCGTGATAACGTTCGTGCCGCGGCCTTAACTTCGTCTAATGTAGCCGCGGCGAGCCAATGACAATAGCCACCCAAGGTTGTTCGATCAATGTGCCCCAGTTCGATCGTTCCATATTTTCCCGCTCGAAAGTCGTGCTTCGACCAATAACAGTCCGTGTGCCACGCGTGAATGTGCAGGACATCGCTTGCAATTTTTCGATCTCCCGAGGTGAAGTGATCAAGTAAGCCAAGCGAACAGCGTTGCGGATACGTGAGGCGCAGGGCAAGTTCGCCAGCGTACATGGTCAAAACCTGCTTGCTCCAGCCCGGCCACTCGCCCGTAAAGTCGGCGAACTCTTCTTGCAGAAGACGTTCGCAATTTTCCATCTGAGAAGCCAAAAAGTTCAGCACCATTTCCGTAGGGCCGAGAACCGACGCGCCCACGTTGTGCGTGCCGTTATGCGGGAACCCCCATCGCTCACTGCATTCGGCTAGTTTTCGACGGACCGACTCCGAATAAGCATATGCGCCGAATCCGAGGCAAAGACCTGATGGCTCAAACTCGACTAACGCAGAAGTCACAAACGTGTCGCAATCTGTTTTGAGGATGTATTCGTACTCACGACAGAGGTCGAATACAGCGGGGCTGACTAGATTTGCTACCGAATTGATGAACTTATAGTCCGACCACGCGGCATGCTCGTCCGCGAAGGGTAGCGCGGTGATGTATCGAATTCGATCGTTTGAAGGAAGTTTCTTCAGGGCGTCAGGGTGGCAGACGGCGATGAGATCACACGTCGCAGTTGCACCCGAGAAGATCAAGCTTTTGTACAGCCACGAGAATTCCTCGAGCATTGTGGCAGCATTGTCTACGTAGACGAGTATGCCGGTGCGGTGGTTTTTCACGTATTTCCCCTGCCATAAATATTACGGATGCCGAAGTGTACCATTCGTGATCTGACCGCCGCATGAAAGCTTGACATCGATCATTCTTGTTTCGTTACTCTTCTCCTTTTGTAAAAAACTCATTCGCAACAATCGACGCCGTGCGAATCGATATCTAAGCTTACTCGCGTCTGTCGTCTTGTTGAGGCGGACGCTCAATATGCACATCTAGATACACAAGGATAATAACCATGTCTTGCATTTTCTTTGTCGGTCTGCGCGACGATGAAATGGTTGAGTATGATTCGACTTTCAACGTTTGGAACGGTCGTTGGGGCCTCAACAACCAAGGCGGTGACCCAGTCACGATCGACGCAAACGATGGTGCTATCGCCATAAAGACAAAGGGTTTGTACCGCGTCTCCGGCCTGATCACTGGAATCGCGGCTCCATCGACAGGCGATAACGACCTGGTTCGCGTGTATATCAACCTCCCGCCGGATCAATTGGAGCGAGATCCAAGCTATCCGGATCCTTATTACTTCGGATCGCAAACGAAGAACGTCGGCGGAAGAACGACGCTGCCTTTCTCGGGTCATCTCGTCTTGACGACCTGGCCCAAGTTCACGTTCTACGTCAGCAAGAACTTCAGATCGCTTTCGACGAACCTATTGTTCGAATACGTTCAGCAATGATTGCATGAACCTGACGCGTCCTATACGAATGTTTCATCGAAAGACAACCGGTAGGATTGCAATGATTCATTGACCGCGCTGAAACCCCCCGCCCCCAAGGCATCATTTGGGGGCTCTACGTCTCTACCGGCGCGCTCCAATCAGGTGAAAACGGGCTGCGTCCTCGCGGCCAACGCCTTCACGCTCGCTTCCTCTGCACCACGACCTCACGCTCGCGCTTGCCCGCCGGCACCACCTTCAACTTCTTGCGCGTAAGAGCGAGCGCTTCGGCCTTCGTTGCGACGCACGGCCCTGAGCCGAGCAAAGGCTGACGCGCCGTCTCGCGCAACGCGAGCACGGACACCACGCCAATCACGGATGCCGCCATCAGGTAATACGCGGGCATCATCAGATTGCCGGTCGCATCGACGAGCCACGCCGTGACGAGCGGCGTCGTGCCGCCGAAGAGCGACACGGATACGTTGAAACCGATGGCGAGCGCGCCATAACGAATGCGCGTCGGAAAGAGCGCGGGCAGCGATGAAGGCATCACGCCGGTGAACGTCGATAGCAGCGCGCCGAGTATCAGCAAGCCGAGAAACACCGGAAGCATCGCGCCCGTTTGAACGAGCAGCAACGCGGGAATCGACAGCGCGAAAAGCCCGATGCAGCCGATTATCATCACCGGCTTGCGGCCGATGAGATCGGAGAGATGGCCCGCGAAGAGCGTCATCGGGATCATCAGCATCATCACGAGCAACACGAGAAACAGGCCGTGCGTTTCATCGAAGTGCAGCGTCGCCGAAAGAAAGCTCGGCAGATACGACAGCGCCATATAGTCGGTAACGTTGAAGATCAGCACGAGGCCGACGCATTGCATCATCGGCTTGAATTGCCGCGACAGCAGTTCGGCCAACGATTGTTTCGGTCGCGACCGTTCATGCGCCTCGCGCGTCTCGGCTTCCTTCTTGAACGCGGGCGTCTCTTCGAGCTTCATGCGGATATACAAGCCGACCAGCCCGAGCGGACCCGCGATCATGAACGGCACGCGCCATCCCCATGAAAGCAGCGCGTCGTGCGGGAGCAGGGCGGTCAGCAACGCGACCGTGCCCGCGCCGAGGATATAGCCCGCGAGCGTGCCGACCTCCAGAAAGCTGCCATAGAAGCCGCGCCGCGCATCGGTCGAGAACTCAGCGATGAACGTCGCCGCGCCGCCGTATTCGCCGCCCGTCGAGAAGCCTTGCACGAGACGCGCGACGAGCAGGAGAACGGGCGCGAGAATGCCGATCGAGTGATAGCTCGGAATCAGGCCGATGCAGAACGTGCCGACGGCCATCATGATCATCGTCATTGCGAGCACGCGCTGGCGGCCGATCCTGTCGCCGAGCGGCCCGAAGACCATCCCGCCGACAGGACGCACGAGAAACGCAGCGGCGAACGTGCCGAAGGTCGCGATCAACTGCGCGGACGGACTGCTCGACGGAAAAAATACTTTCCCCAGCACGACGGCGATATAGCTATACACGCCAAAGTCGAACCATTCCATGGCGTTGCCGAGCGCCATCGCGCCGACGGCACGTTTCAGCAAGGCATGGTCGACTACCGTGATATCGCCCAGCGTGAGATGCGGCGACGTTTTGCTTCGGGCGTTGCGCTCGTGCGAGAGGCTCAATTGTCTCACTCCTGATTTCGCGGCGAACGCGAGGGACTGCGTTGCGTTCGCGCGGAAGGCCGCCGATGGGGCGCGGGGCCCTCGGCACGATGAATGATCAGAGTGTGCGGGTCGCGGCGCGTGCATGCCTTCGCTCACGCGTCCTTGAATCGGCAGAAAACGACACTCGCATCATTGCAATGTCGGATTGCATCGCACACGCGACGCGCAAGCGTTGGCCTCGGTCCGACAGGAGCGCCTTGACGCGATCATCGCTCAACGCGCCAATCCCTTTACACGCAACGCTCACGGCGATTCAGCGCGTCATTGGCACGAGCCATGCATTTGATGAAGCGGGCGCGATGCCGTCGGCACGATGATTTCATTCCGGGAACCGTGTCGACGGATCGCGCCTCTTTTTATCGACGGATTCACGGGGTTGCCATGAAAGCGAAGACCATCGCCGTTCTTCTCGCCGCGAGCGCGGCGTCGTCGGCCGTGCCTGCGTTCGCGCACGATTGCGGCGCGGCGAACATGCAGTGCGAAAGCGCGGTGAAGCATGTATCGCACAAGGAGAACAGCGCGCGGGTGGTTCATGGGATGCGCGCGAAGAGCACCGGACACGAAATGCCCGACGCTGCCAAGACGCCGCCAATCGAACACGAGCAGCACGACAGCATCGATGCGTGGTATCGCGGTGGCTGATCGCTCAATCGAACGTGATGCCGTCGAAACGATGTCCGCCGAGCGGACTGATCAGATAGCCATGCACGCGTTTCGATATCGGCTGGAAGATGTTGGCGTGCGCGAGCGGCGTGTACGGCACCTGATCCTTGAACACCACTTGCGCTTCTTCATAGAGCTTCGTGCGCGCGTTCTGATCGGTGACGAGACGCGCTTTCGCGAGCAGATCGTCGAACTGCCTGTTGCACCACTTCGCCATGTTGCTGCCGTGAACCGCGTCGCAACCGAGCGTCGTGCCGAGCCAGTTGTCTGGATCGCCGTTGTCGCCGAGCCAGCCGTAAAGAATCGCGTCGTGCTCGCCGTTCGTCTTCGCGCGCTTGTTGTACTCGGCCCATTCGTAAGTGACGATGTTCGCCTTCACGCCGATCTTCGCCCAGTCCGATTGAATCAGTTGCGCCATCAGACGCGCGTTCGGGTTATAGCCGCGCTGCACCGGCATCGCCCATAGCGTGATCGTGAAGCCGTTTGCAAAGCCCGCTTCCTTCAGCAGTTCCTTCGCCTTCGCGGGGTCGCGCGGTGCGTCCTTCAGCGCCTTGTTATACGACCATTGCGACGGCGGCATCGGATTCGTCGCGATGGTCGCTGCGCCTTCGTAGACCGTCTTGATGATCGCCTGCTTGTCGATCGCCATGTCGAGCGCGCGGCGCACGTTCACGTTATCGAGCGGCTTGTGCGTCGTGTTGTAGCCCACATACGCGACGTTGAAGCCGACGCCCGACAGCACCGTGAGCTTCGGATCCTGCTTCGCTGCGGCAATGTCGGCGGGACGCGGAAACGACGTCACCTGGCATTCTCCGCTCGATAGCTTCTGCTGACGCACGGCGGCATCGGGCGTGATCGAGAAAACCAGCTTGTCGATATGCACGTCCTTGCGGTTCCAGTAAGTCGGATTGGCGTCGTAGCGGATCGTCGCGTCCTTCTGATAGTCGCGGAACGCGAACGCGCCCGTGCCCACTGGCTTCTGATTGAGGTCTTCCGGCTTGCCCTGCTTCAGCAGTTGCGCGGCATATTCCGCCGATACGATCGATGCGAACTCCATCGCGATGTTGCGCACGAACACGACATCAGGCGTCTTCAACGTGAAGCGCACGGTGTAGTCGTCGAGCTTGTCGACGGATGCAATGTTCTTGTCGTAGCCGAGATCGGTCAGATACGGGAAGCTGACGGGATGCGCCTTCTGAAACGGCTCGTTCGGATCGATCATGCGCTTGAACGTGAATACGACATCGTCCGCGTCGAAGTCGCGCGTCGGCTTGAACCAGGCGGTCGACTGAAACTTCACGCCGCGCCGAAGATGAAACGTGAAGGTCTTCGCATCCGCGGACTCATCCCACTTCTCGGCGAGACCCGGCACGAGATCGAGCGTGCCGCGCTTGAATTCGACGAGCTGATCGTAGACCGCATGCGCGCCCGCATCGAAGTCGGTGCTCGTCGTGTATTGCGCGGAATCGAAACCGGCGGGGCTGCCTTCGGAACAGAACACGAGCGTCTTGTTCGCCGCCGATGCGGCTTGCGACGTCAATGCGAATGCGGCAAAGAGGGAAACGGCAAGGAGTCGATGCGTCAGAACCATTTTTCTTGTTTGCTCGGAAGAGTGGGCAAGCCGCCTCGCGGCGGGCGTGAGCCATACTCTACCAAGCAAACGTTTTTCGAGCTTGCTACATCGAGCGCAACGCGAAGCGCTTGAGCTTGCCCGTCTCGGTGCGCGGCAACGCCGTTAGAAACGTCACGATGCGCGGATACTTGTAAGGCGCGACAATGCGCTTGACGAACGCCTGCAATTCAGCGATGAGCGCATCGTCGCCGGTGAAACCGGGATTGAGCACGACGAACGCCTTTACCGCTTGCCCGCGCGTTTCATCGGGCACGCCGATCACGCCGCATTCCGCCACCGCTTCATGCTGCATCAGCACGCTTTCCACTTCCGGCCCGGAGATGTTGTAGCCCGCCGATACGATCATGTCGTCGGCGCGCGCCTGATAGAACACGTAACCGTCATCATCGATCACGACGGAATCGCCGGGCAAGTTCCAGCCGTCGCGCACGAATTTCGACTGACGTTCATCGGCGAGATAGCGGCAACCCGTCGGGCCGCGCACCGCGAGCTTGCCGATGGTTCCGGGCGGCACCGGCTGCATCGCATCGTCGACGGCCTGCACGATATAGCCCGGCACCGCGCGTCCGATCGCGTGCTCGCGCACGTCCGCACCCGCCGACGAAACGAAGATATGGATCATCTCCGTGCCGCCGATGCCGTCGATCATTTCGATGCCGCTCGCTTCGCGCCATGACGCGCGCGTGGAATCGGGCAACGCTTCGCCCGCCGACACGGTCTTCTTCAGGCTCGACACATCGAAGCCTTCGATGAGCGGCGCCATCTGCCGATAGAACGTCGGCGCAGTGAACATGATCGTCGCGCGAAAGCGCTGCACGGTTTGCAGGAGCGTTTCGGGCGTGAGCTTTTCGAGCAGGATCGTCGACGCGCCCACGCGCAATGGAAAGCACAGCAGGCCGCCGAGGCCGAACGTGAACGCGAGCGGCGGCGTGCCGCAGAACACATCGTCGGCCGTGGGCTTCAGGATGTGTCGCGGGAACAGATCGCACATCGCAAGGACGTCGCGATGAAAGTGCATGCAGCCTTTCGGCGCGCCGGTCGTGCCGCTCGTGAATGCGATGAGGCACACGTCGTCGGCGGCAGTGTCGCAGGCATCGAAATGGTCGGGCTTGCTTCGAGCCAGCGATTCGAGCGACGCGGGTGCATCGTCGTGAAACGTCAGCACCTGCGCGAGCGCTTCGCAATGGAAGTCGTCGCCTTTCGTCGTGCAGCGCTGCAGTTCTTCCATGAGACGCACATCGCATAGCGCCGCCGATATCCGCGCCTTCTCGATGATCTGCTTCAGTTCTTTCGCGCGCAGCAGCGGCATCGTCGGCACGACGACGAGACCGGCCTTCAGCGCCGCGAAGAACGCGACGGCCATCTGCAACGTATTCGGCCCGCGCAACAACACGCGATTGCCCGGACGCAAACCCATTTCATCGACGAGCACATGCGCGCTGCGATTCACGAGCGTGCGCAACTCGCGATACGTCGTTGCGTGCGGCTCGCCGTTCGCATCGGACCAGATTGCCGTGCGATCGCCATGTCCGCTTTCGATCGCGCGATCCAGCAATTCGGTCGCGCAATTCACGCGCGCCGGATAAGCGACGTCCGCATTGTCGAGCATGAGCACCGGCCATTGTTCCTGCGGCGGCAGATGATCGCGCGCGAAAGTATCGATGTGTGCCGAGCGTTCCATCGTGTCCTCCGCTTAGTCGGGGATAACAGCCGTGGCTTCGATCTCCACCAGCGCATCGTCTTCGATGAGCGCGACGACTTGCACCGCACTCATCGCGATGTCGTAATCGCCGATCAGCTCGCGGAATGCCGCGCCGATTTCCTTCGCCGCCGCGAGATACGCGCGCTTGTCGGTCACGTACCACGTCATGCGAACGAGATGCTCCGGCTTGCCGCCCGCTTCGCGCAGCACGGCCACGATATTGCGCAGCGCCTGCGCGGCCTGAGCGCCGAATGCGTTGCTGACGAAGCGCGCCTCTTCGTCCCAGCCGATCTGCCCCGCGATGAACACCTGCGTGCCGCGCACCGCGACGCCGTTCGCGTAACCGCGCGGCTTGATCCAGTCCGAAGGCTGAAGGGTCTTTTTCATGAGCGTGATTCCTCTTGAAGTGCGCGGCTCGTGCCCGGCGCGAACCGTTCGATCGCGAGGGCGATGTCGCCGGGAATGGCGATCGAGCGGCCATCGTCGAGCGATGTCGTCACGAGGACCTGCTTCGCGCGAAAGCGCACTTCGCCGTCGCAATGACAGACGATGTCGATGCGGATCGAGCGCTGTCCGACGGAATCGACCGCGAGCGACAGCGTCACCGTTTCGCCCATGCGGCTCGGTCGCGAGAACTCGCAATTGAGCTTGACGATGGGAAGTCCGACGCGGCGCCGCGAGATCATGTGCGCGTAGTCGATGCCGAGCGCATCGTCGAACCAGTCTTCGACGAGCATGTTCGTCATCACCAGGTATTGCGGAAAGTACACGATGCCCGCCGGATCGCAGTGCGCGAAGCGGATTCGCATCGGCATGTCGAAGCGTTGTGTCATCGTTGATGTGCTCCGTGCGCCTTGAGCAAGTCGCGTCCGACGATCAACTGCTGCACTTCCGTCGCGCCTTCATAGATGCGCAGCGCGCGTATCTCGCGATACAGCGATTCGACCGCCGTACCGCTCTTCACGCCGAGGCCGCCCCACAACTGCACGGCTGCATCGATGACCTGTTGCGCGCCTTCGCTCGCGTGCCATTTCGCCATCGCGGCTTCGC
Source organism: Caballeronia sp. ATUFL_F2_KS9A (assembly GCF_023630765.1). Taxonomy (NCBI): domain Bacteria; kingdom Pseudomonadati; phylum Pseudomonadota; class Betaproteobacteria; order Burkholderiales; family Burkholderiaceae; genus Caballeronia; species Caballeronia sp. ATUFL_F2_KS9A. Next base: position 29,812 of record NZ_JALQEK010000039.1, read on the forward strand.
GCGTCACGCTCTCGCCCTGATCGCGCAGCCACGCGGCGCGATACACGAGCAGCGCGCTCGTGTCGATGGTCAACGCCATCTGCGCGAGCTTCGCCTGCGTGAGCTGAAAGTCGCCGAGCGTCTGGCCGAACATCTTGCGCGATGCGGCGCGTTCGAGCCCTTCCTGCATCGCGTGACGCGCGAAGCCGAGCGATGCCGCCGCCACCGACGTGCGGAAGATATCGAGCGTGCGCATCGCGATCTTGAAGCCTTCGCCCGCGGCGCCCAGCATCTGACTGCGCGGCACGCGCGCGTTCTCGAAGTGCAGGCGCGCGAGCGGATGCGGCGCGATCACGTCGATGCGTTCGGCGATCTGCAAGCCGGGCGTATCCGCATCGACGATGAACGCGCTGATGCCGCGCGAGCCCGGCGCTTCGCCTGTGCGCGCGAACACGACATGGAAGTCCGCGATGCCGCCGTTCGATATCCACGTCTTGTCGCCGTTCAGCACGTAGGCGTCGCCATCGGCGCGCGCATCGAGCGACATCGCCGCGACATCCGATCCCGCTTCCGGTTCCGACAACGCGAACGCCGCCAATGCAGTGCCGTTCGCGACGCGCGGCAAATAGCGCTCTTTCTGCGCATCGGTGCCGGCGAGCGATATGGCGCCCGAGCCGAGCCCTTGCATCGCGAAGGCGAAGTCCGCGAGGCCGTCGTGTTTCGCGAGCGTTTCGCGCAGCAGGCACACGGCGCGCGTGTCGATCGTATCGTTCGATGCGCCGTATCGGGTGCCGCCGATGCAATGCCTGAGCCATCCGGCATCGCCGAGCATGCGCACGAGGCGCTTGCAGGCCGCGTCGGTATCGGCGTGATCGACATGCTTCAGATGCTCGTTCGCCCATGCATCGGCATCGCGTGCGAGTTCGCGATGTCTCTCATCGAAGAAGGGCCATGCGAGCGCGCTGTGTGGATCGGCGTTCATTCAGTCTCCTTCGAACACGGGACGCGTCTTCCCCGCGAACGCGCGATAGGCGCGCTCGAAATCGCGCGTGCTCATGCAGATGGCTTGCGCCTGCGCTTCCGATTCGATCGCTTCGTCGATGCTCATCCTCCATTCCTGATGCAGCATCTTCTTCGTGATGCCGTGCGCGAAGGTCGGCCCGGCGACGAGTTCGGACGCGAGCTTCGCGGCTTCGTCGAGCAAGGTTTCGGGTGCGCAAAGGCGGTTGTAGAAGCCCCAGTGATAGCCTTCGTCGCCGCTTGCCGAGCGGCCCGTGAAGAGCAATTCGGCAGCGCGTCCCTGACCGATGATGCGCGGCAGAATCGAACAGGCGCCCATGTCGCAGCCCGCGAGACCGACGCGCGCAAAGAGAAATGCGAGCTTGCTGCGCGCGGTGCCGAGACGCATGTCGGACGCCATCGCGAGGATCGCGCCCGCGCCCGCGCAGACGCCATCGACGGCGGCTATGATCGGCTGCGGGCAATGACGCATCGCCTTGACGAGATCGCCCGTCATGCGAGTGAAGAGCAATAGCTCGGGCATCGGTAGATCGATCAGCGGTGCGATGATTTCATGCACGTCGCCGCCGGAGCAGAAGTTGTCGCCCGCGCCGTGGATCACGACGGCTTTCACATCGGTCGCATAGGCGAGTTGCCGAAACAGATCGCGCAACTCCGCATACGATCCGAACGTCAGCGGGTTCTTGCGTTCGGGCCGGTTCAGCATGATCGTCGCGACATCGTTCGTGACGGACCATCCGAAGTGCGTCGCGCGATAGTCCGCGAGCGTTACGCGATTGCCGGCGAGAAGCGCATCGGCGCTCGATGAGCTCATCTGTGTCTCCTTAGTCCTTCAGCGTCTTCATCAGATGCTGCTTTAGCTTGCCGAGCCGCTGATGCGTCTGCGATTTTTCGTTCAGTTCGAGACCGCCGAACATTTCGACGACCCATTGCTCATGCGCGGTCGCCATCTTGTCGAACGCGGCGCGGCCTTGCGGCGTGAGACGCACGCTCGTCGAACGGCGATCGTTCGGATCGGCATAACGCGATACCAGTCCTTCTTTTTCGAGCTGATCCGTGATGCCCGTCACATTGCCGCCGGTGACCATCATGCGGCGCGATAGCTCGGTCATCTTCAGGCCCTCGGGATGACGTTCGAGTTGGGCCATCAGGTCGAAGCGCGGCAACGTCGTATCGAACTCGGTGCGCAGGCGCTTGCGCAGTTCGGCTTGCACGAGGTTCGTCGTGGTCAGCATGCGCAGCCATAAGCGCAGTCCCATGTGGCTGTCGGCGCCGGTGCTCATCTCGAGATCGACGACGTTGTCCGCCGGTTTCTCCACGCCCTTGCGCGGCGCTTTCTGCTCGGTTGCGGCGTTCGTCTTCTTGTTGCCTGCGATGTTGCTCACGTTACTTCTCCACCTGATACGGATATCGACTGGCCGTTCATCGCATCGGAACCGGGCGCGCACAGCCATAGCACGGCGTTGGCGACTTCTTCCGGCTGCACGAAACGGCGTTGCGGGTTGTTGCGCACGAGCGCATCGCGTGCGTGCTGTTCGCTGCGCGCGGTCTTCGACATGATCTGATCGAGCGATGCGCGCAGCAGCTCGGTTTCGGTATAACCGGGGCATACCGCGTTGACGGTTATGCCCTTCGTCGCGACTTCGAGAGCGAGCGCGCGCGTGAGACCGATGACGCCATGCTTCGCCGCGCAATACGCCGCGACATACGCATAACCGATTTGTCCCGCCGTGCTCGCGACATTCACGATGCGGCCAAAGCCACGCTCCAGCATCGACGGCAACACGGCGCGCGTGCAGAAGAACACGCCGGTGAGATTGACGTCGATCATGCGTTGCCACAGTGCCGCATCGGTTTGCGTGAAAGGCGCGGCTTGCGCGTGGCCTGCGTTGTTCACGAGGATATCGGCCGGACCGGCGCGCGAGAAGGCTTCGGCGACGGCGGCTTCATTCGTCACATCGACGCGTATGCACGCGACGTCGGCGTAATCGCGCATCGCGTCGCGTTGCGCTTCGAGGCGCGCGAGATCGCGGCCCATCAGCGTGATGCGTGCGCCGGCATGCGCGAGCGCCTCTGCGCACGATGCGCCGATGCCGCTGCCACCGCCTGTCACGACCGCGTGTTTGTCGGCGAGAGTCGTCATGATCAGACCGTTCCTTCAGCGCGTTGCGCGCGTTCTTGCGGCGTGAGGCGCGCATTGTCGGCGGCCAGTGCGCGCTCGCGTTCGAGATTGCGTTCCAGTTGCGATTTGGCGGCCGCGTACTGCTTCGGCCACGCGATATCGAAGTAGCCGATCTTCGCGGCCTCGTTCAATGTCCACGATGGATTCGCGAGATGCGGGCGCGCCACCGCGCACAAGTCCGCACGTCCCGCGGCGATGATGCTGTTCACGTGATCTGCTTCCGAGATCGCGCCGACCGCGATGGTCGCGATACCCGCTTCATTGCGTATGCGATCCGCGAACGGCGTCTGGAACATGCGCCCGAACACAGGCTTCTCCTGCTTGCTGACTTGCCCTGAAGAGACGTCGATCATGTCCGCGCCGGCGGCCTTGAATGCGCGCGCGATCTCGACGGCGTCGTCGGGCGTCGTCCCGCCATCGACCCAATCGTGCGCGGAAATGCGAACGGACATCGGCTTGTCTTGCGGCCACACGGCGCGCATCGCCTTGAATACTTCGAGCGGATAACGCAGGCGATTTTCGAGCGAGCCGCCGTATTCGTCAGTGCGATGATTCGTCAGCGGCGAGAGAAAGCTCGACAGAAAGTAGCCATGCGCGCAGTGCAGTTCGAGCCAGTCGAAGCCTGCAAGCGCGGCCATTTCCGTGGCGCGCACGAACTGCGTTTCGATCTCGCGCAATTCGTCGTGCGATGCCTCGCGCGACCATTGGCTCACGCCTTGCAGATACTGTTGTGGCGATGCGGAAACCAGCGGCCAGTTGCCATCGGGAAGCGGTTGATCGATGCCTTCCCAGCTCACGCGCGTCGATGCCTTCGCGCCCGCATGGCCGAGCTGCATGCCGATCTTCGCATCCGATTGCGCATGCACGAAATCGACGATGCGCTTCCACGCCGCGAGATGCTCCGGCGCATACATGCCCGGACATCCCGGCGTGATGCGCGCTTCGGGCGACACGCAGGTCATCTCGGTCATCACGAGCGCGGCGCCGCCCATCGCGCGCGCGCCGAGATGCATCAGGTGATAGTCGCCCGCGATGCCATCGACGGCGGAATACTGCGCCATCGGCGAAACGACCACGCGATTCTTCAGCGTGACGCCGCGCAATGTGAACGGCGTGAACATCGGCGGAACGGATCGTTGCCGCGCGTTGCGCTCGATGCCCGCACGCGCGGCCAGCCAGTCTTCGAATGAGGCGAGATATCCTGCATCGCGCTCGCGCAGGTTTTCATGCGAAATGCGCTGCGAGCGCGTGAGCAACGAGTATGCAAACTGCTCGGGCTCGAACGACGCGTATCGATCCACATGCTCGAACCACTCCGTCGAATTGCGCGCGGCATTCTGAATGCGCAATACATCGACGCTGCGTACTTGCGTGTAATGCGCGAGCGCGCCTTCGAGATCGCCGTTCTTCATCGCGAACGCAGTGTCGATGCTGTTCGCGAGTTCGATCGCATCTTCGAGCGCGAGCTTCGTCCCCGATCCGATCGAAAAATGCGCGGTATGCGCGGCATCGCCCATCAACACGACGGGCGTCCGTTTGCCGTTCGCGGATTCGCGCCAATGCACCCATTCGCGATTGACGACGCGCGGAAAGCGGATCCATTGCGCCGATCCGCGCAAGTGCGTGGCGTTCGAGATCAGCGCGTGGCCGTCGAGATGCTTCGCAAAAAGCTTTTCGCAGAACGCGATGCCGTCTTCCTTGCTCATGTCGGCGAGGCCGGCCGCACGCCATACGCGTTCGGGTGCCTCGACGATGAACGTCGACGTGTCTTCATCGAAGCGATAAGCATGCGCCTGAAACCAGCCCCATTCCGTTTTTTCGAACGCGAACGTGAATGCGTCGAAGCACTTGTGCGTGCCGAGCCACACGAAGCGGCAATCGCGCATGTCGATATCGGGCTGATACGTCGACGCGTATTTCTGCCGAATCGCGCTGTTCAATCCGTCGCTCGCGATGATGAGGTCGGCGTCGTAGTCCTCGTCGTTCGTGACTTGCGTTTCGAAGACGAGCTTCACGCCGAGGTCTTCGCAACGCGCTTGCAGGATATTCAGCAGACGTTTGCGGCCGATGCCGCAGAAGCCGTGACCCGACGAGCGCACGGTGCGCCCGCCGATGTGGACGTCGATGTCGTCCCAGTGATTGAAGGCGTCGAGAATGGCATCGGCGCTTGGCGGGTCCGCCGCGCGCAGGTTGCCGAGCGTCTGGTCGGAGAACACGACGCCCCAGCCGAACGTGTCGTAAGGACGGTTGCGTTCGACGACGGTGATGTCGTAAGCGGGATGGCGGCGCTTCATCAAAAGCGCGAAATACAGGCCCGCCGGACCTCCGCCGATGCAGACGATACGCATGCTTGCTCTCCGACTCGTGTCTTTCCTCGTGATAATTTAGGTTTGGATAATTTAGATGTCAAGTAAAAAGACGACGGAGCGCACCGCGCGTCCGTACTTTTCCCCGCTAGTCTTCGCGGATTTCCCGTGCGCAACGCTGCAAGCGGATGAATGCCCGATACCGCGCGTCGTGAAGGCGCGCGAGATCGCCCGTTGCCGGCGCGTAGGTTTTTTCGACGCGCGCCATGCCGCTCATCGCCGATCGAACGTCGCCGAACAGACCGCCCGCCACCGCGCCGAGCATCGCGGCGCCGAGCAGCACCGGCTCATCGACCTGCGTGGCCAGCACCGGCTTGCCGGTCGCATCGGCGAGCAGCTGCCGGACGAGATCGAGCCGGCCCGCGCCGCCGCTGATCATCACGCGCTCGATCGGCGCGCCGGCGTCCGCCTGCGCTTCGATGATCTGCCGCAGACCATAAGCGATGCTGCATACGCCGGCGACATACAGCGCGACCAGATTGTCGAGGCCGGCTTCCATGCCGAGACCGGCGATGACCGCGCGCGCGTGCGGATCGGCGAAGGGCGCGCGGTTGCCGAGAAACTCCGGGACGACGTGCAGGCCATCGGCGAGCTTCACCGCGTCCGACAGGCTGCCGGAGGCCTGAGCCGCCAAGCCGGCGAGCATGGCCGGCAGCGATTCGCCGCGCTCTTTCGCGCGAAGCGTGGCTTCGGCGGCGGCGGGCTGCATCGCGAGCAGGCGCTCGATCGCCGCGCCGGCGACCGATTGACCGCCTTCGTTGAGCCACGCCTGCGGCACCATCGCCGAGAAGTACGGGCCCCAGACGCCGGGCACGAAGACCGGCTCGGCGGTCGTCGTCATCGTGCATGACGACGTGCCGAACACATAGGCGAGGCACGACTCCGGATCGCCCTGTGCGCCCACGGTGCCGATGCCGCCCGCATGGGCATCGATCACGCCCGCGCCGACCGGCGTGCCCGCGATCAGCCCGAGTTCCGCGGCGGCGCGTTCGGTCAGCCCGTTGCCGAGCCGCGTGCCCGGTTCGACCACCTGCTGGCCGATGCGCGCGAAGCCCTCGTCCGCCAGCGCGCCGAGACCGATGGTCCGGAAATAGCTCTCGTCCCAGCGCCGTTCATGCGCGAGATAGGTCCACTTGCAGGTCACGGTGCAGACCGACCTCGACGTATCGCCGGTCGCGCGCCATGTCAGGAAGTCGGTGAGATCGAAGAATTGCCATGCGGCGTCGAAGACGCGCGGACGGTTTTCCAGAAGCCACAACAGCTTCGGCGTCTCCATTTCCGGTGAGATCCTGCCGCCGACGTATTTCAGCACCGCGTGGCCGGTCGCGTTGATGCGCTCCGCCTGCCCGATCGCGCGATGATCCATCCAGACGACGATGTCGCGTTCCGCCTGCTCCGACGGTCCCACGGGCAGCGGTTTGCCGCCATCGCCGAGCACGACGAGCGAGCAGGTTGCATCGAAGCTGATGCCCGCGACGGACTCCGGCGCGATTGCCGCCTGCGCGAGCGCCGCGTTCACAGCGTGGCAGACGGCGCTCCAGATTTCGCCGCTCGATTGCTCGACGATGCCGCCGCTTTCGTGAAACAGCGTGATGTCCTTTTTCGCCGATGCGGCCATGTTGCCGGCGGTATCGAAAATTCCGGCGCGTGCGCTGCCGGTGCCGACGTCGACGCCAACGACGTAGCGTTCGCCGGCGCTGCGGTTGCTTGCGTTCATCTCTCTGTCCGTGGTTCGGGATAGGGGCGTCGCAGATCGACGCTGTTCGGCAAACCTGCCGCCGAGTAGTATGCCCGAACCCCGAATTCCGAAGACGGCAACGCGAGGCGCTCGTCTAAAGCCGCTACTTGATGAAGCTGAGTTCCTTGCTGATCTTTTCGAGGATCGGCTTCTTTCTCTCGTTGAAGACCGCCTTGTTTTCCTGGATGAGATTGTTGCCCTTGGTATCGATCGAGATGATCAGCGGGCCGAACTCCTTCACGCGGTTGATCCACAAGGTTTCGGGCATGCCGAGATCCTGCCATTCGGCGCCTTCGATTTCCTCGACGAGCGTCGCCGCGAGCACCGCGCATCCGCCCGGGAAGATCGCATGAACCGCCTTGTGCTCCATGCAGCCCGCGGCCGTTTCCGGTCCCATGCCGCCTTTGCCGACGATCAGCTTCACGCCGGTCTGCTCGATGAACTCGCGCTCGAATTTCTCCATGCGCATGCTCGTCGTCGGTCCGATGGACACCATCTCGAACGCGCCGTCGTCCTTCTTGCGCACGATCGGGCCCGCATGAAAGATCGCGCCGCCGTTGAGATCGACGGGCAGCTCGCGCCCTTGCTCGATCAATCGACGATGCGCGACATCGCGGCACGTCACCAGGCGCCCCGTCAGATAGACGACGTCGCCGACCTTCAGATCCTCGAGGTCTTCGCTTTTGATGGGGGTTGTCAGAACCTTCTTCACAGTACGACTCCTTCATGCGAGAGCACTTCGTAGGACATGTCTGCGTTGATGCGGATCTTGCCGCGGCGATGCGCCCAGCATCCGGTGTTGATGGCCACGCCGATGGTCGACGGATGCCGCGCCGACGATTCGATATTGACGCCCATCACGCTATTGTTTCCGGTGAGCCCCTGAGGGCCGATGCCGACTTCGTTGAGCCCTTGTTCGAGCAGCTCTTCCATCAGCGCGGCGCGCGGATTCGCGCTCTTCGAATCGACCGGACGAAGGATCGCCAGCTTCGACAGTCGCGCGGCAGTCTCGACCGAAGTGGATACGCCGACGCCGACGAGCAGCGGCGGGCACGCATTCACGCCGCGCTCGGTGATGACGTCCATCACGAATTCGGCGACGCCTTCATAGCCTTGCCCCGGCATCAGAACCTTCGCCGCGCCGGGAAGCGTGCAGCCGCCGCCCGCCATGTAGACGTCGATCGTGCAGCTGTCCTTCTCCGGCACGATGCGCCAGTCGAGCCACGGAATCTGCGTGCCGGTGTTCGTGCCCGTGTTCTTCTCGTCGAACGTTTCGACGGCGTTGTGACGCAAAGGCCCGAGCTTCGTCGCGCCGGCGGTGGCTTCCTGAAGGATTTCCTCGAGCTCGCCGAGCAGCGGAAAATTCGCGCCCGCCTCGACGAAATACTGGATCACGCCCGTGTCCTGACAGCTCGGACGGTTCAGCTTGTCGGCGGCGTCCTGGTTGCTGTCCATCGAATCGTAAATCGACTTGGCGAGCGGATTGGTTTCCATCGTGCGCAATTCCGCGAGCTTCGCCTTGACATCCTTCGGCAGGCGCTTGCCGATATAGGCGGTGAACTTCGCCATGGTGTCCGTGACGGACTGAATGGCCGCTTCCTTTTCCATCTTGATTCCTCTACGACGTGTTGAGTTGGGGGACGCGCGCGTGCTTTTTCAGTGTGCGGCGGCGTTGCTGGTCGATACCGAAGGCTTCTGCGAGCGGGCGAGAAGCAAGGTCAGCACGGCGGACATCACGAGAAGACCGGCGACGAAATAGAGGCCGCCCGCATAGCTGCCCGTCGATTCCTTGAGCCAGCCGATGACGACCGGACCGGCGAAGCCGCCCAGATTGCCGATCGAGTTGATCGTCGCGATGCCGGTGGCGGCCGCCGCGCCGGAGAGAAACATCGTCGGCATGGTCCAGAGCGGCGGCTTCGCGCAACTGATGCCGATGTTCACCAGCGTCAGCGAGGCGATCAGACCGACGACGCTATTGGCCATCGCCGCCACGATCAGGCCGACCGCCGCCGCGACGCACGCCAGCACGACGTGCCAGGTTCGCTCGCCGGTGCGATCCGAATGGCGCGACCACAGCACCATCGCGATGACGGACACGATCGGCGGAATCGCGTTGAGCAGGCCGACGGTCATCGACGACACGCCCAGTTGCTTGATGATCTGCGGCGCCCAGATGCCGAGCGTGTACAGCCCCGCCGACGTGCCGAAGTAAATCAGCGACAGCGCGATTACGCGGGGATTCGCAAGGCCGCTGATGATGCCGTGCTTCGCCGTGGTCGCGCGGCTGGCGGTTTCGGCGTTCATGACATCGACCAGCCAGTTGCGCTCGTCGTCCTTCAGCCATTTGGCCTTCTCGGGCTTGTCGGTCATGTAGAAGAAGACGACCACGCCGAGAATGAGCGCCGGCACGGCTTCGAGGATGAAGAGCCATTGCCATCCGTGCAGTCCCATTACGCCGTCCATTTCGAGCAGCGCGGCGGACAGCGGCGAGCCGAGCGCGGTGGAAAGCGGCGCGGCGGCCATGAAGAACGCGACGACGCCAGCGCGATGCCGCGCGGGAAACCAGTAGCTGAGATACAGGATGATGCCGGGGAAGAAGCCCGCTTCGGCCGCGCCCAGCAGGAAGCGGATGATGTAGAAGCTCGTCGGCCCGGTGACGAACGCCATCGCCGCCGAGATGATCGCCCACGTCACCATGACCCGCGCAATCCAGATGCGCGCGCCGACCTTGTGCAGCACGATGTTCGACGGCACTTCGAACAGGAAATAGCCCCAGAAGAAGATGCCCGCGCCGAAGCCGAGAATCGACGCGGTGAAGCCGAGGTCGGTCTTCATCGTGAGCGCCGCGAAGCCGATATTCACCCGGTCGATATACGCGATGAAGTACAGCAGCATGATGAACGGCACGATGCGCCAGCTGACCTTGCGCAGAGTGCGCTTCTCGATGTCCATTTCCATGGAACGTCTCCTGATTCCGATTGATAGGGTTCGAAACCGTCTGGTGCGGTTTTGATGCCGTCTTCGAACGTCGGCTCGAAGCGGTCGCCCTTTACGTGAGCTGACGCCTAGGTTAAAACCGTTGGAATCGCGTATGAATCGACTTAAACTTAATTCATCATTGCAAAAAAATCACGAATGGGCACCGACTCGGAACTGGGATTCTTCTGCCTGCTGGTGAAGCAAGGCAGTCTGGCCGCGACCGCGCGAGAGCTGAATCTGACGCCGCCGGCGGTCTCGCGGCGGCTCTCTTCGCTCGAAGACCGGCTCGGCGTGCGCCTGCTCAACCGCACGACGCGGCGCATCAGCCTGACGAGCGAAGGCGAGGTGTATTTCGCGAACGCCCAGCGAATATTGAGCGACATCGACGACATGGAGCGGACGGTCTCCAGCAGCCGGGCCGCGCCGAAAGGACTGTTGCGCGTCAATGCGCCGTTGGGATTCGGGCGGTCGTATATCGGTCCGGCGATCTCGGAATTCAGCGAGGCGTTTCCCGATGTCGAAGTGCAACTGCATCTGACCGATCGGCCGATCAGCCTGCCGGACGAGAGCATCGACGTGTCCGTGCGCTTCGGCGAGATGCCGGATTCACGGCTGATCGCGAAGAAGATCGCGTCGAATCGGCGGCTTCTGGTGTCGTCGCCGGGATATTTGCGTGTGGCCGGTGAGCCGGCGCATCCGCATGATCTGACTTCGCATCAATGCATCGTGCTGCGTCAGAACGAGGCCGCCTATGGCAACTGGCGTCTGACGCGCAGCGGGCGCACGGAGACCGTGAAAGTGCACGGCAAGCTCAGCACCAACGACGGCGAAGTGGCGCTGAACTGGGCGCTCGAAGGGCGCGGCATTCTCATGCGCGCGGAATGGGACGTCGCGAAGTATCTGCGCAGCGGAAGGCTGGTTCAGGTGTTGAGCGAATACGACACGCCGCCCGCCGATATCTACGCGGTCTATCCCGAACGGCTGAATCTGTCGCCGAAGGTCGCGGTTTTCGTCGATCATCTGCGTCACTATCTCGGCCAGCACGCCGATGGTCCGTCGCCCGCCGGCTCGCCGTGGTAGCGGCGCTTCACGCGTCGCCCTTCAGCTCCTGCGCGATGAAGTCGACGAACGTGCGAATGCGGTTCGACATCTGATGCCGCTGCGAGTAGACCGCGAAGATATCGGCGTTGGGCGTTTCGTGGTCGGGCAGCACGCGCACGAGCGAACCATCGGCCAGATACGGCTTCAAATCCCATTCGGCGCGCATCAGGATGCCGTGGCCTTCGAGCGCCCATTTCACGGCTATTTCGCCGTCGTTCGTCGTGAGCGTGCCGTCGATCCGCACCGCTTCCGTCTTGCGCGACGCGCCGCGTCCGGACGTGAGCCGCCACACGCCGTAGGCTTCGTCGCCCTGACGAATGCCGATGCAGTTATGCCGCGTCAGATCGTGCGGGACGAGCGGCATGCCATGCGCCTCGATATACGACGGCGCGGCGCACAACAGCCGCCGGTTTCCCGCGAGACGCCGCGCGATCACGCGCGTATCGGGCGGTTCGCCGAACCGGATGCAGACGTCGAACTTGTCGTCGGTGAGCGGCGGCGGCGTGACCGACAACTGCAACTGCACCGACACTTGCGGATACATCCTGCTGAAACGCGAAATCAGCGGCGCGACGTGACTGCGCCCGAAACCGAGCGTCGCGTTCACGCGCAGCAGACCTTTCGGGCTTTGCTTGGCGGCGCCGAGCAGTTCGGAGAGTTCGTCGATCTCGTCGAGAATCCGGCGCGCGTGTTCCAGATACAGCTCGCCTTCCGGCGTGAGCATCATCCGCCGCGTCGTGCGATTGACGAGCGCCACGCCGGCGCGCGCTTCCATCTGCGAAAGACGCTTGCTGACGGCCGCCGCCGTGAGGCCGAGCTCGCGCGCGGCCGCGCTCAGACTGCCTGCCGCCGACAGCGTGGAGAAGAAGCTCAGATCGGCGGGCTGGACGGCATCGGGCATCGGTTCATTCGTAACTTCAGGTTAAAGATGCTTTGAGTCTAGCACCGGTTTTGGAGCCGGAATGCGGTTAAAGTTCGCCCATACCCGACAACATCGAAGGACGGAGACATGAAGACCTATCGCATTGCAACGATTCCCGGCGACGGCATCGGCAAGGAAGTGGTTCCGGCGGGCCAGCAAGTGCTCGAAGCGCTCGCCAAGTCCACGCAGGCATTCGCTTTCGAATTCGAGAATTTCGACTGGGGCGCGGACTATTACCGTCAGCATGGCGTGATGATGCCCGCGAACGGACTCGATGCGATCCGGGACAAGGACGCCATTCTCTTCGGCTCGGCGGGCGATCCGGACGTGCCCGATCACATCACGCTGTGGGGCCTGCGTCTCAAGATTTGCCAGGGATTCGACCAGTACGCGAACGTGCGTCCGACGCGCATCCTGCCGGGCATCGACGCGCCGCTGAAGCGCTGCAAGCCCGAAGACCTGAACTGGGTGATCGTGCGCGAAAACTCGGAAGGCGAATATTCCGGCGTGGGCGGGCGCGTGCATCAAGGTCATCCGATCGAAGCCGCGACCGATGTGTCGATCATGACGCGCGCGGGCGTCGAGCGCATTCTGCGGTTCGCGTTCCGCCTCGCGCAGTCGCGTCCGCGCAAGCTGCTGACCGTCATCACGAAGAGCAACGCGCAACGTCACGCAATGGTCATGTGGGACGAGATCGCGAACGAAGTCGCCGCCGAATTCCCCGATGTCAAATGGGACAAGGAACTCGTCGACGCCGCCACCGCGCGCATGGTCAATCGTCCGCAGACGCTCGATACGATCGTCGCCACCAATCTTCACGCCGACATTCTCAGCGATCTCGCCGCCGCGCTCGCGGGCAGTCTCGGCATCGCGCCGACGGGCAATATCGATCCGGAGCGCCGCTATCCGTCGATGTTCGAACCGATTCACGGCTCCGCGTTCGACATCATGGGCAAGGGCCTGGCGAATCCCGTCGGCACGTTCTGGTCGGTCGTGATGCTGCTCGAACATCTCGGCGAGTTCGACGCGGCCAAACGCGTCATGCAGGCGATCGAAGCCGTGACATCCGACAAGTCGCTGCACACCGGCGATCTCGGCGGAACCGCGACGACGGCGCAAGTCACCGCCGCCGTCTGCGCGCTGGTCGACAAGCAGGCGGCTAACGCGGCCTGAATCGGTTGCCCGATGACGTTCCGCGAGCGCGTCTATTTCTCCGCGCCGATGGTCGTCACGGGCTGCCATTTCATCGACTTGACCTGATACAGCGTCGATGTCGGGTTGTTCAGATCGCCGAACTTGTCGAACGAGATATTTCCGGTGATGCCGTTGTACTGGATCGTGCGCAGCGTCTCGATGATCGCGGCGGGCTTCACGGAATTTGCTTTCTTCATCGCGGTGATGGCGAGCCACGCGCAGTCATACGCGAACGGCGCGTAGGTGAGCGTCTCCGCGCCGAAGCGCTTCTTGAATTTCGCGGCGAACGCGCGGCCTTCGGGCAATGAATCGACGGGCCGGCCGTATTCCCACGCCATCGCGCCTTCAGCCGCGTTTCCCGCCGAACTGATGAACACGCTGTCGGCGATCCCGCCGCTGCCGACGAACTGCGCGCGGATGCCGAGCTGCTTCATGCGCTTGACGATCAGCCCGGCCTGACCATCGAGTCCGCCGAAGTACAGAAGATCGGCGTTGGCGGCCTTGATGTTCGTCAGTTGCGCATTGAATTCGACGGCCTTGTCGTTGGTGTATTCCTCCGACACGACCTGGCCGCCGGCCGCCTGCACCGCCTTCCTGAACTCTTCGACCGCGCCTTGCCCGAAGGCGGTCCGGTCGTCCATGACCGCGATCCGCTTCGCCTTCGTGACCTTCACGGCATACGTGCCGGCGTTGCCGGAATTCTGCGTGTCGGTGGCGATGATGCGGAACACGTGGTTCAAGCCCTGACGCGTAATCGCGGGATTCGTCGCCGCGGGATCGAGCAGCGGAATGCCGGCCTTCCCGAAGATGGGCGCGGAAGGCAGCGCGACGCCGGAGTTGTAATAGCCGACGACCGCAACGACGCCATCGTCCACGAGCTTCTGCGCCACCTGAACGCCGATGCGCGGATCGCCCTGATCGTCGACGGATGCGAGCTCGAACTGGACCGGCTGTCCGTCGATGCTGATGTGCTGGGCGTTGGCTTCTTCGATCGCGAGCCGCACGCCGTTTTCCAGATCCTTGCCGTTCGCGGCGCTGATGCCGGTGAGCGGCGCGGACAGGCCGATCTTGACGGTCTGCTGCGCGCTTGCAATGAGCGGAGCCAGGCAGAGCGCGGACGCCGCGAAGAGGGAAACGAACGTTTTCATGACAGGGCACTCCATCAAGTGAAGGTCATACGCGGTTCGGGCGTTCGCTTAACGCGGGCGAAGGCCGTCATTCGGCTTGTCGTATCGTTTCGGGACTTATTTTCTGTCGAATTCCGGCGGTTCGTATTCGGGGGAAAATACTGATTTCTCCGCGAGCGAACGATTGTTCTGCGGCGCGCCCATCATGAGTCGAGGATTTGCAGATGAATCGGACAGAGAAAGAAAAGATGCTGGCTGGCGAGCTGTACACGGCCAACGACGCAGAAATTCAGGCCGATCAGGCAGCAGCGCGCGCATGGATGGCGCGCTTCAATGGCGCGATGGACATGCCGCTCGCACAGCGGTACGGGTTGCTCGGCGAACGGTTCGCCGCCATCGGTCCGGACTCGATGGTCCGGCCGCCGTTTCATTGCGACTACGGCTACAACATCACGCTCGGCGCGGGCGTGTTCTTGAACTACAACTGCACGATTCTCGATGTCGTCGCCGTGGAGATCGGCGACATGACGCAGATCGCGACGGGCGTGCAGATTCTGACCGCCGATCATCCGCGCGATCCTGCCGTGCGCGCGACGGGCCTCGAACTGGGGCGTCCCGTGCGGATCGGCCGCAATGTGTGGATCGGCGCGGGCGCGATCATCCTGCCGGGCGTGACGATCGGCGATGACGCTTTGATCGGCGCAGGCAGCATCGTGACGCGCGATGTGCCCGCCGGCGCCACGGCGGTCGGGAATCCGGCGCGTGTTCGTCCTGCTGTCCGCGACTAGAAGTCCCGATCGCCGTTACCAGTTCTTCGATGCGAGCAGCGCCTTCACCTGTCCGGCGACGATGGTATAGCCGGCGTCGTTGAGATGGATCGCGTCGGAGCGCAGTGAAGACGGCGGAATGTCGTGGCTGTGATCGATGACGTCCTGAGGAAGGCTCGGATTGTAGGCATTGACGAGCGCAGACTCGACGTCGATGAAATTGTCGGGATACGCCGCCTTCAGGGACGCGTTGAGATCGTCGAGATATTTCGCGACTTCTCCGCCCGCATACTCGCCGGTGAAATCGCCCTTGATGATGGAAAGCACCGCGAAGTGCGCGCCCGCGGGCTTGAGCCACTGTACGATGGACTTCACGTCCGCGAGGACGGTCTGTGCGTCATAGCCATTGTTGCGGCCGACCCAGATGATCGCGGTCCATGTGTCATAGCCTTCCGAATCGCCGAGAAATGCGGATCCGGCGGCGCAAGGCACTGCCGATCCGGCGCTGTCCCGCACGAACGTATAGGTTTCGGTCGTCGATGGCGGCCCGCCGTCCGCTGTGCGCTGGAGCGCGCCATGCACCGAGCAGAGCGTGCCCGGCTTGCTCCGAGCGACGTCATCGGCGGGTGTCGACAGCATGTCGATCGACACGCTCGAAAGATGGACCGCCGTGTTGCTCGCCGGCACGGCGTCGCCATCGACCGTGACCGTCGATGGCAATGCTCCGACGCGCGCCGCGATCTGCGTCGATGTCTGCCCGCCGATGCCGAGATTCGCAAAGGTCCGATTATTTAGTATGCCGGACAAAATTGCCGGGTAGCCGCCGATATCCGATCCGACTCCCTGCGTCAGGCTATCGCCGATGGCAACGATATTCGGCGACGAACCCGCGGGCGTGGCAGCGGGAGCAGGCTCTGAAGCCGGCGTAGGCGCGGTCGCGGTGGACGTGCTTTGAACGCCCGAAGAACTGTCGCCGCCGCCGCCGCAAGCCGCCAGCAACGAAGTGGCGGCCAATGCCGCCAAGCGTGCCTGAATCCGGTTCATGTCTCCCCCAAGTCGACTGGACGTCGTTGTCATTGCCTGCGAGGGTACTGTCATGAAACCGGGGACATGCCGGCCGGACGGAAATCGCCAAGACCTTGTCGGCCTGGAACCTGTCCGGCGCGCGCATCCGCATGTCGCGTTCGGACTAGCTGCTTACTCAAACTTCGCGATCGGGCAGCAACGCCGCAAGCAGCCGCCGTAACTCCAGACATTCCTTTTTCGTCAGCCGCGCGGTGAGAATGCGCTCGACTTCCTCGACGCGCGGACGCAGCGCCGCCAGTTGCTTCTTTCCGGCCGGCGTCAGGAAGAGCACGTAACTGCGCTTGTCGACGGGATCGTCCGAGCGTTCGATGAGACCGTTGCGAACCATGCGCGCGACGAGATCGGCGATCGTCGAACGGTCCACATCGAGTTCATCGCCGAGCTGGCGCTGATTGACGCCTGGCGTTTCGTGCAGGACCTCGAGCGCCGCGTACTGCACGCTCGTAATCTCGGCGGAAACCTCGGCGAGCCACACCGCGACATGGCGCTGCTGCGCGCGACGCACGAGGCTGCCCGTGTATCGCGACAGCGCGCGGTCATCTTCTTTATTCGGCAATTTGATCAGTTCATGAGCGGGTTGAAGCACGCGGAAAGATCGGATCGAAAAAGGCGTTCAGTTCCGCGTACGCGTCCAGGGGCAGGACATGCGCGACGTATTGATCCGGACGGACCACGACGATCGCGCCCCGTTCGCGATCGATGCCGCGCTCGTGGAAAATATCAGTCGCCGCATCGTTGGTAAATGCTTTCTCGTAGTCGACCAGACCATAGCGCCCCTTGCGCGGCAGGAGAATGCCCGGCAGTTCATTCAACGCGACGTCCCGATGATCCCGCTGCAACACCGCGCGCAGATCGAGAACGCTGTCCGGATCGGCGCCTTCCGGCGTCACGCGCCGCAGAACGGAATCGGGCGAAGCGCAAAGATGTTCGCACAGCGCATGCAGCGCGCGGCCGTTCGCATCAGAAAACGCATACAGACGCCAGCGGCCATCGGCGCGCGCGACGTGTCCGAGATGCATCGGCTTGGCATCGGCCAGACGAATCACGGGCGACGAGTGAAAGCGCGTGCCGATCGCGAAGCCGCTCGCGAGCGCCTGATGCGTCGGCTCGCCCGTCAGCATGGCCGGACGGTAGCGCGTCGCGACGCCCGCTGTGTAGCGGCCCGCGCGCACGAAGTACGCCTGAAGCTCGGCGGGATCGACGCCGCCCGCTTCGGGCCGGTTCGGGTCTTTGGGCGGTGCGGCCATCATGGCCGACCATTCCTTGTCGAAATCGATGAGCTCCTGCGCGATCGGCTGACGTTCGTCGGAATAGGTGCGCAGCAGGTCGGCGTCGCCGAGTCCGCGCAGCACCGCGCCGAGTTTCCAGCCGAGATTGAAGCCGTCCTGCATCGAGACGTTCATGCCCTGGCCGGCCTTCGCGCTATGCGTGTGGCAGGCATCGCCCGCGATGAACACGCGCGGCTCGCGACTCGTGCCATCGGCGGCGATGGCATCGTCGAAACGGTCCGTCAGACGCTGCCCGACCTCGTACACGGAGAACCACGCGACTTCCTTCACGTCGAGCGAATAGGGATGAAGGATACGTTGCGCGGTCTGAATGATGCGATCGACCTTGATCTGCTTGATGGTGTCGCGATTGTCCGCCGTGACCTCGCCCAGATCGACGTAAAAGCGCACCAGATACCCGCCTTCGCGCGGAATGATGAGCAGATTGCCTTCGCTCGCGGATTGAATCGCGACCTTCAGACGAATGTCGGGGAAGTCCGTGACAGCGAGCGCATCCATCACGCCCCACGCGTGATTGGCCGCATCGCCACGCAGCGTTTGCCCGATGGCCGTCCGCACGCGGCTGCGCGCGCCATCGCAACCCACGACATAACGCGCGCGCACGGTGACGGTCTCGTCGAGCCGCGCCGCATCGGTGCGCCGCAGCGTGACTTTCACCGGATGATCGCCGTCGCCGTCGCCGTCGCCGTCGCCGTCGCGCTCGACATCGACGACTTCGAGATCGTAGTCCGGTTCGAGACGCAAGGCGGAACGCCGCATCACACCCAGCAGATAGTCCTGCACGCGCGCCTGATTGACGATGACGTGCGGAAACTCCGACAAACCTGTTTCGGTATCCTGAACGCGGCCGGTACGCCTGATCGCGCCGCGATCTTCGGCATCGGGCCGCCAGAAAGCCGTTTCGTTGACCCAGTACGCCTCGCGCTGCAGGCGATCGCTCAGGCCGAACGCATTGAACATCTCGACGGTGCGGCACGCGACGCCGTCCGCCTGGCCCATCAAGAGCGGTCCGGAACGGCGCTCGACGATGCGCGTATCGATCGTCGGAAACTGCGAGAGTTGCGCGGCCAGCACGAGTCCCGCAGGCCCGCTGCCGACGATCAGGACATCGACCGTTTCGGGCATGTCGACGCGAGGCGCGTCGCTGGCGGCAGGTTCGATCGTCGGATCGCCGACGCGGAAACCGTCGAGATGAAATTGCATGGTGTCTCCCTCTTTGACTGGATGTCTCGATGGCCTGAAATATACTCCGTACACCAACTATATCAAAGCGATTCCGACGAACTGGATGTTTACCCCTAGATCGGCGCGTCTCGTGCAGCAAAGCATGACGGGTTGCGTCGGCTGGCTCGGGCCGCAGCGTGCAATATGCGCGCGTGGCGGCATCGACGAATGCGGATATATTCAATTGCGTGGCGGCGGGCGATCGGCTCGTACATCTGATTCGCTCGGATCGGCGACGGCGATCTGGATCGTCAGCCGCACGCGCGGCTGAGCCGCGCATGTGATGGAGCAGCGCACGCAGACTTTCCTGCTGCGTCCGCGGGCGAAGTATGAGGTGACGCCGTCATCCGAAAACGCGACCGGTTCGCAGGAATCGCGTGCGGCGCTAAACGATCAACCAAGGAGGCATCCATGGTCATCACGAACTCGCAGTCCGGCACGAACGTCGAGGAAATCGCCGCTGGCGTGTATCGCATCAACACGCCCGTGACGCTGCCCGGCGATGCGGGCGGTTTTTCCTTCAACCAGTATCTGATCGTCGATGACGATCCGCTGCTCTTTCATACCGGTCCGCGCAAGATGTTCCCGCTCGTGCGTGAAGCGCTCGCGAGCGTGATCGATCCGGCGCGCTTGCGGCACATCGCGTTCTCGCACGTCGAAGCGGACGAGTGCGGTTCGCTCAACGAGTGGCTTGCGGCGTCGCCCGATGCCACGCCGCTGTGCGGCACGGTTGCGGCGATGGTGTCGATCACCGATCTCGCCGATCGCGCGCCCGTCGCGCTCGGCGACGGAGAATCGATCCCGCTCGGACGTCATCGCGTGCGATGGATCGACACGCCGCATCTGCCGCACGCCTGGGAGTGCGGCTTCATGATGGAAGACAGCACGCGCACGCTGTTATGCGGCGATCTGTTCACGCAAGGCGGCGCGACGCTGCCCGCGTTGACCACCGGGGATATTCTGGGCCCGAGCGAAGCGTTCCGGCGCAGCATGGATTACTTCTCTCACACGCGTAACGCCGACGCGATGTTCGAGCGCCTCGCGCAACTCGCTCCGACCACGCTCGCCTGCATGCACGGCAGCGCGTGGAGCGGTGACGGCGCTGCGTTGCTGCGCGCATTGGCGCAGAGCGTGAAGCAATGAAACGTCCGACGTCATTCGATAACGAGTTTCGTCAGACACATTCCTTTCGCCCCGACGACACAGCCCGTCACGACATCGAAACGCAGGCCGTGCGCGGGGCATTGAAGGATATGTCCGTCGAGCCGGCCGTTCGCGAGCGAAGCGCCGTTGTGCGGACATGAATTGTCGATCGCGTGAACGACGCCTTCGATATTGAAGAGCACGACGCTGCGTCCATCGACGAACGTGAGCGTGCGCGCGCCGGTCTGCGGCACGTTCTCCGGCGCAATCGATAGTTTGTGTGTCATCGCGGATTCAATGCCACGGACTCAGGTCATCGCACGGCGTGTGCGCGTCCATCCAGTCGTAGGGGCCGTATGACGCTCCCCACGCCCATGTCCGCGTGGACGTCGAGGTCGACGGGACCTCCGGTTTCGATTGTTCGACGGTGTCGGCGGTTTCGGTCGACGAAGCCGTGTGCAGACGATCGGTCATTGCTGTTTCTCCTTGAAGTGGCGTGAATTTATCTGCTGATTTCGGTTGCTTGCTGCTCTGATGCACGTCCGCGCAGCGCGTCGATCTTGTCGAGATCGCGTGCATATCTCGCTCTGCCGAGCGCGAATGCGACCATTGCCGCCACGCCGACGAGCGGAATCACCTGTAACGCGCCCAACAGACCGATGCGGTCGGCGATCGCGCCCGTCACGAGCGGGCCGGGCGCGAGGCCGAGCAGGTTGTTGGCGAGCGTGAGCGTCGCGAATGCGGAGGCGTGGATCGTCGATGGCGTGAGGTTGGCCACCATCGCGCCCGCCGGCCCCGACGTACCCGCGACGACCAGAATGCCCGCGCCGAGCAGCACGAGCTGCAATGCGCCGGGAGCAACGCGGAAGCCGATGGACAGCAGCACGATCGAGATCAGGCAATAGGCCAGCGCCGTGATCCACTTGCGCGACGGCGCGTTGCGGCAAATCTTGTCCGTGACGACACCGCACGCGACCATGCCGATGCCGCCGAGCAGCACGAAGACGGCGGCGCCTGCCGCGGCCTTGTCGGCGGGCATCGCGTAGTAGCGGTTGAGGAAGCTCGGCATCCACGCGATCACCGCGCCCATGATGAAAAGCTGCAAGCCGCTGCCGACGTACGCGCAGACGACGGAAACCGTCGAGAAGAGTCCGGCCAGCAGCGCGCGCAGACTCGTGCGGATGCCGTCCGCCTGTCGCGTGGCGGGTTGCGCGTCGCCATATCGCGCGGCGATGCGCTTGTCGGAAACCGTCAGACGATAGACGATCACAAGCACGATGCCGAAGATCGCCATCGCCGCGAACGAGGCACGCCATCCGAAGTGCATGGCGACGAAGCCGCCGAGCGCCATGCCGAGCACCGAGCCGAACGCACCGCCGGCCATGAACGCGCCGGTGAGCGTGGAGCGCAAGTGCGCGGGGAAAATGCTGAGAATCAGCGCGATGCCGACGCTGCCGTAAGCCGCCTCGCCGAGACCGACGCAGGCGCGCGCCACGAGCATTTCGCCGTAGTTGGTCGCGATCGCACAGCCGAGCGTCGCGAGACTCCAGAGCGTCGCCATCAGAACGAGGCTGCGCACGCGGCCCCAGCGGTCGGCGAGCACGGAAAGCGGAAAGGTGAGTAGGCCGACCATCAGCGCGACGACGCCGCTCAACGAGCCCAACTGCGTGTCGGAAAGGCCCCATGCCTGCTTGAGCAGCGGAAACACCGCGTTCAGCACTTGCCGGGACATGTAGTCCGATAAAAGCAGACCGAAGGTCAGCGCGAAAACGATCCACGCGTATTTGCGTGATTTGGCCGTGGCGGTGTTGTCGTCACACTTCGCCGGGTCGATGCAATGAATATCCAAGATTGTCTCCTCCGATGTCCGGCTGCCGGCAGGACGCGTGAGCATCCCGCCATCGCCGTGGAGTGTTGATGTCAGGCCGCGCGCAGCGGCAGATTGACCTGGCCGGCCTTGCGGTTCGGCGCCATGCCGTTGGCGGCGAGCGTTTCGTCGATGGTTTCGTATTGCACGCCGATGCGATAGATCTCGCGCGCTTCCTTGCCGCTCGCGATCTCGCGTCCCAGTTCGCGCGCCACGCGCACGCACTGCTCGATCTGCTGCACCGACGTGAAACGGTTGCCGTGCTGATCGATGATCGTATCCTCGATGCCGCAGCGCGGATGCAGGCCCATCGACATCGCCATCATGTTGAACGGCAGCACGTTCTTCAGCAGCGACTCCGCCGTGAGCGTGCAGCCGTCCGGCGCGCGATGCACGAAGTTGAAGAAGTTGAACGGATTCGGACCGTCGAAGCCGCCGCCGATGCCGATCCACGTCAGATTCAGCGGCCCCTTGTACACGCCCTTGCGCACGAGGCGTTCGAGCGTCTCCAGCGCGTGGATGCCGGTCAACTGGAAATGCGGCTGGATGCCGGACGCCTGCAGACGGCGCAGATGCTCCTCGACCCATGCGGGGCCGGCGGGAACCGTCATTTCCGCGTAGGCGGCCATGAACGCCGGGTTGGAGAGCGAAGTGCCCGCCAGATACTCCGGATACAGCAGCTCCATGATGTTCATCTGCGTCGTGTTGATCGCGACGGTCACCTGATCGGGCTTCGGATCGAGTTCGGCGAGCATGTGACGCGTATCGTCGGAGAGCCACTTGGCCGCCTGACCGTCGTCTTCCGGCGCGAACGAGATCGAACCGCCGACCTGGATGATCATGTCCGGCACCGCCGCGCGCACGCCGGCGATCAGCTCGTTGAACTTCGAGAGGCGCTTGCTGCCCTTGCCATCGAGTTCCCGCACATGCAGATGGAGAACGGTCGCGCCCGCGTTGTAGCAGTCGACGGCTTTCTGCACCTGCTCTTCCATCGTCACGGGGATATCTTCAGGGAAATCTTCCGGCATCCACTCGGGACCGTAAGGCGCAACGGTGATTACGACCTTGTCCTGGTTTTCGGGGTGCAGGGAATCGTCGAGGAATTGCATGTTCGCTCCTGTGAATTGGATTCGTTGACCTGAACCCATCGTAGTGGAGAGATGTCTCGTGCAACCCTCTCGCGTCGGGAGGGGAGGGCGCGATATTGAGGGCGCGATCTGCAGCCGTTGCCCCTCCCGCCGCGAGAGGGGTTTTGACCGCGCGCTTTCCGTATTCTTGCAACATGACTTCACGCGCCGTGAAGCGGCCGATTACGCGGCTGCCTTTTCGATCACGACGCCCGGAAGCAACAAGATACGGAGACCTTATGAAACTCGGAAGAATTCCATGCTTCGCCGCGTTGCTCGCGTGCTCAGGCGCTGCGGCGGCACAAGGTTCGGTGACGCTTTACGGCGTCGTCGATGCAGGCTTGCTTTATCAGAGCACGTCGGCCGCGTCGTTCGCGCCGAACGCGCCCAATCTGGGCAAGGTGTATCGCTACAAGGACGGCGGCATCTACGCCAGCTACTGGGGCCTTAAAGGCTACGAGGATCTCGGCGGCGGATATCGCGTCAACTTCAGGCTGCAGGGCACCTTCGATTCGGGCAGCGGCCGCTTCGGTCTGTCCGACACACCCGGCGTGCCCGCGCAGTTCAACCAGTTCGCGACGCTCGGCATTTCCGGCCCGTTCGGCACGTTCAACGCGGGCCGCCAGATCGTGCCGATGGTCTACGCAATGTTCGATACCGACGTGCGCGGCGCGCAGTACTTCGGCAGCATTCTCACCGCGTGGCTCGGCATGAATCAGGCCGCCGGCTGGCCGGGCACCAGCACGAACGGTCCGATCGGCGCGCTGTACGACAGCAACGCGCTCGTCTACGAATCGCCGAAATTCTATGGCGCGTCGCTCGCGCTCGAATACGCGCCGGGCGGCGTACCGGGCGAATTCCAGGGCGGCACGCGCGAGTCCGCCGTGGTCAAGTATTCGAACTTCGGCCTGAACCTCGCGGCGGTCTACTACAACGGACACGATGCGAACCCGCTGCCCGGCGTCGCGGCGACCGGCCTCAACAACAACCGGCTCGTCTACTTCGGCGCGATGTACACGTTCAGCGACATTTCGGTGTCCGGCTCGTACAGCCACGGCAAGAATCCGGCGAACGCGGGCCGCGCGGACTACGACCTCTATTCGGCGGGCCTCGGCTATCGCTTCTCGCCGGTGTTGAAGATGACTTCGGGCTTCTATTACCTGAAGGACAACAACAACTCGACGAATCATTCGAGCGAATTCGCGCTCGGCGCGGAGTACAGCCTGTCGAAGCGCACGCTCGCTTATGCGCAAGTCGGCTATGTCGACAATCACGGCACGATGAACCAGACGATCGTCTACGGGCAACCCGTGGCTCCGGGCGAGTCGACCACCGCGGCGATGATCGGCCTGCGGCACAACTTCTAAGACGATAAACGGAGCAACCATGAAGAAAATCATGTCACGCAATGCGGTGGGCGGCGCAGCGATCGTGATGGCGTCGATGAGCGCCGGCCTCGAATCGAGCCAGTCGATCGCGGCGGCGAGCGCGCCTTCGATGGCCTCGGCCGCGAGCGCGCCTGTCGCGACGCGCAAGGAGAATCGCGCGCTGCGCAAGCTCGTGTACGCGGCGTTCGCGAAGGACAAAAGCATCGATGCGGGCGATATCGGCGTGAGCGCGAAAGACGGCGCGGTGACGCTGACGGGCACCGCGGCCGACGCGGCGCAGATCGAGAAGGCTGCAACGCTGGCGAAAGGCGTCCCGGGCGTGACGTCTGTCACGAACAAGCTGACCGTCCGGCGCAATTTCGCGCAATAACGGAGATTGCATGAGAACGATGGAATACAGCATGGCGACGATCGATGAATTCGTCGGCCAGGAATTGGGCGTGTCGGACTGGGTCATCGTCGATCAGGCGCGCATCGAGGCATTCGCGCAATGCACGGGCGACATGCAGTGGATTCACGTCAACGAGGAACGCGCGAAACGCGAGAGCCCGTTCGGCGGAACGATCGCGCACGGCTATCTGACGCTGTCGCTCCTGGCGACGCTCGCGATCGAAGTCGGCCTCATTCCGCCCGATGCATCCGCCGCGCTGAATTACGGACTCGACAAGGTGCGCTTCATGACGCCGGTGCGATCCGGCAAGCGCGTGCGATGCCGCGTCGTGCTCAGTGCGGTCGAGCGCAAGGACGGCGGACGCATCCTCGTGAAGACGGACAGTGAATTGCAGATCGAAGGCGAGACGAAGCCGGCGCTGATCGCACAAACGCTCGCAATGCTCGTCGCGTAACGGCGGCGCGTGGAAGGAATTTCAAATGATCAACGAGAACGAAGGCCTCACGGCCAGCGCCGCCGACGGCATGCTCGGACCCAACCCGTTCGTCGGATTGCGCGCGGTCGACATGTTTGCGGCTGCGGGACAGATCGGCGCTCAGGCGATGCTGCATCCCGCGTTGCTGATGGGACAGACCGCGGCGCTCGTCCGCGATCTGAGCTCGGCAGTCAACGGCGCTCACGCGCCTTCGCCGCAGCAAGGCGACAAGCGATTCGCCGATCCGGCATGGCGCGAACAGCCGCTGTATCGCACGACGCTGACGGGGTATCTGGCATGGCGCGATGCGCTCGCCGGATTCATCGATCGGTCCGCGCTCGACGATGCCAGCAAGGAGCGCGCGCAGTTCGTGATGTCGCTCCTGACCGATGCGCTCGCGCCGACCAACACGCTCGCGGGCAATCCGGCGGCGCTGCGCAAGCTCGTCGACACGCGCGGTGCGAGCGTCGTCGCCGGCATGCGCAACATGCTCACCGATACGCTCAACAACAAGGGCATGCCTTCGCAGGTCGACAAGCGAGCGTTTCGCGTCGGCGGGAATCTCGCGACGACGCCGGGCGCGGTCGTCTTCCGCAACGAAGTGCTCGAACTCATCCAGTATGCGCCGGCGACGCCGAACGTCCGCGCGCGTCCGCAGCTCATCGTGCCGCCGCAGATCAACAAGTTCTATATCTTCGATCTGTCGGCGGGGAAGAGCATTGTCGAATATCTGGTGCAGAGCGAGTTCCAGGTGTTCGCCGTGAGCTGGCGCAATCCGACCGAGGCGCAGCGCGACTGGGACATGGACACGTATGTCGCCGCGCTCATCGAAGCGATCGACGCGGTGCGCGACATCACCGGTCACGCGGATGTGAACCTGCACGGCGCGTGCTCCGGCGCGATGACGATCTCCGCGCTGCTCGGCCATCTGGCGGCGCGCGGCGACAAGACGGTCCACGCGGCCACGCTGATGGTCGCCGTGCTCGACAGCAGCGCCGATTCGCAACTCGGTCTCTTTACGACGCCCGAAGCCATCGAAGTCGCCAAGCGCAACAGCCGCGCGAAGGGCGTGCTGCCCGGCGAGGAAATGGGCCGCGTGTTCGCATGGATGCGGCCGAACGATCTCGTCTGGAGCTTCTGGGTCAACAACTATCTGATGGGCGAGGCGCCGCCGGCCTTCGACATCCTCTACTGGAACAACGACACGACGCGCCTGCCCGCGAAGCTGCACGGCCAGTTGCTCGACATCTTCACGCGCAGCCTGCTCAGCGAGCCGGGCAAGCTGACGGTGCTCGGCACGCCGGTCGATCTGTCGAAGGTCGAGTGCGACACGTATGTGATCGCCGGCATGACCGATCACATCACGCCGTGGAAGGGCGTCTACAACACGGCGCGCGCGTTCGGCGGCAAGACGCGCTATGTGCTGAGTTCGAGCGGGCATATCCAGAGTCTCATCAATCCGCCGGGCAATCCGAAGGCGAAGTTCTTCCGTAACGACGCATTGCCCGAAGACGCCGATGCATGGTTCGCCGGCGCGCGCCCCGAAGCGGATTCGTGGTGGAACGACTGGCGCGACTGGCTTGCGCAACGCTCGGGCGAACTGCGTCCCGCGCCGCGAGCCCTCGGCAACCGGCGTCACAAGCGACTGGCCGACGCGCCCGGAACGTATGTCAGCGAGGCCTGAAGCGAAGCGTCCAAACGGAAAACAAAGATGAAAAACGTGCGCGCACCGGAAATACAGACTGTTTCGCTGGATGGCCAAACGCTTCGCGTGGGCATCTGGCGTGGCAACGAGACTTCGCCGCCGCTCGTCGTGTTCAACGGCATCGGCGCGAATCTCGAACTGATTCAGCCATTCGCCGATGCGCTCGGCGATGTCGAAGTCGTCGTCTTCGATGTTCCCGGCGTCGGCGGATCGCCCGCGCCGCTCGTGCCGTATCGCTTCGCGACGCTCGCGGTGATGACCGACAAGCTGCTCGGGAAGCTCGGCTACGAAGGGCCGGTCGACATTCTCGGCGTGTCGTGGGGCGGCGCGCTGGCGCAACAGTTCGCGTATATGTATCCGTATCGCTGCCGCAGGCTGGTGTTGGCCGCGACATCGCCGGGCGTCATCATGGTGCCGGGGCGGCTATCGGTGCTGTCGAAGCTCGTCGGCGCGCGGCGTTACCGCGATCCGGACTATCTGCGGGAAGTGGGCGCGGAGATTTACGGCGGCGCTTACCGGCGCGATCCCGCGCTGCTGGCGGAACATGGCCGTCACATTCGCGCGCCGGGCGGACGCGGATACATGTATCAACTGCTCGCGACGTGCGGATGGAGCAGCCTGCTCTGGCTCGGCTCCCTGCGCCAGCCGACGCTCGTCATGCACGGCGACGACGATCCCATCGTTCCGCTCGTCAACGCGCAAATCCTTGCACGCCGCATCCGGCGCGCGACGCTGCATGTCATCGAGGACGGGCATCTGTTTCTCATCACGCGAACATGCGAAGTCGGGCCGCTGGTGCGCAGTTTCCTGGCGAGCGAATAGCGAAAGAAACGCGTATCGTGTCGGATACCTCGGACTCGCATCGTGCTTCATGAACCTCATTCGCCTCGACATGCGGCGCGCGATTGTCATCGCCGCCGCCAGCTTCATGCTCGCGCTGACAGGATGCGCGTCTTCTTCACGCGATGCGCAATCGTCGCTCGATGCCGCGATTAACGGATCGCAACGCAGCGACAAGGCGAGGGCGCGCGACGTCTATCGTCATCCGAGAGAAACGCTGCAGTTCTTCGAGCTGACTCCGACACAGGCGGTGCTCGAAATCGCGCCGGGCGGCGGGTGGTACACGGACATACTCGCGCCCTATCTGCACGATTCGGGTCAGCTTTACGAGGCGCAATATCTGAGCATATCCGCCGATCTCGCCGCCGAGGACAGCGATACCGACGCCGCTTATCGGCGCAAGCTCGCGGCTGCGCCCGCGGTGTATGGAAACGTCGTCGTCGGCACGTTGCACGCGGGGCGCTTCATCGGCTTTAACGCGCATGAGCGGTTCGACCGCGTGTTCACGTTCAGGAACATCCATAACTGGATCAAGGACGGCCAGATCGATGCAAACCTGCGCGCGTTCAATGACGCGCTCAAGCATGGCGGCGTGCTCGGCGTGGAGGAGCATCGCGCGCGGCCGGGAACGACCGTGCAGCAAATGATCGATTCCGGCTACGTGACCGAAGCATTCGTGATCGAGCACGCGCAAGCAGCGGGTTTCGTGCTGGTTGCGCGCAGCGAGATCAACGCGAATGCAAAGGATACGAAGGACTATCCGAACGGCGTGTGGTCCTTGCCGCCCACTTACCGGGGCGGCGATGTCGACCGGTCGCGTTACGCCGCCATCGGCGAGTCGGATCGCATGACGCTCAGGTTCGTCAAGCCTTAGTGAGGTCTCAGACCTGAGCGATGCCGCCGTCGACGAAGAATTCCGCGCCCGCGACGAAGCTCGATTCATCGGATCCGAGGAACAGCACGACCTTCGCGACTTCGTCCGGATCGCCGACGCGTCCGAGCGGCACGTTCGACGCCATGTAGTCGAGCAGGCCTTGCTGCTGCGCCTGATCGGGGCCGGCCAGCTCGACGAGACCAGGCGTTTTCACCGGCCCCGGGCTGACGACGTTCACGCGAATTCCGCGATCCTTCAGGTCCAGCGTCCAGCTACGCGCGAGGTTGCGCACGGCCGCCTTCGACGCGCTATAGACGCTGAACGCGGCGGTGCCCACGCTGCCCGCCGTCGACCCGGTCAGGATCACCGACGCGCCGTCGCGCAGCAGCGGAAGCGCCTTCTGAACGGTGAAGATCGTGCCCTTCACGTTGCGCCCGAACGTGTCTTCGTAGTGCTCTTCGGTGATCGCGCCGAGCGGCAGCATCGAGCCGCCGCCGGCGTTGGCGAACAGCACGTCGATGTGCGAATGCTTCTGCTGAACGGCATCGTAGACGCGGTCGATATCCGCGAGGTTCGACATGTCCGCGCGGATGCCGACGACGCGGCCCTTCATCGACTCGACAGCCGCGTCGAGCTCCTTCTGACGACGGCCGGTGATGAACACCGACGCGCCTTCCGCCGCGAAACGCGCCGCCGTTGCATAGCCGATTCCGCTGGTGCCGCCCGTCACGACCACGACCTTGTTTTCGAATTTGCCAGTCATTTGAGTTCTCCGTTGGTTTCGCGTCGCACGTTGCGTCGCGTTGAAGACATCATGCCGATGAGACAATCGGCGCGGTAGACTGCGAAACTGGGTTTGATAGTTCCAAAAATGGGTCAATCGAGGCATTCGGCATGGCGGACATCAACGATTACGTTCTATTTGCGGAAGTCGTCGGGCATGGAGGCTTCGCGGCGGCGAGCCGCGTCCTGCGCACGCCTAAATCGACGATCAGCCGACGCATCGCCGGGCTCGAAGCGCGGCTCGGCGTGCGCCTGATCGAACGTTCGACGCGCCGCTTTCGCGTGACCGACGTCGGACAGGCGTTCTACGAGCGTTGCCGGACGATCGTGCTCGACGTACAGCAAGCCGATTCGGTCGTCTCCGAAGCGCTCAGCGAACCGCGCGGCGTGATCCGCTGCAGTTGTCCGCTCGGTCTCATGCCGACTTTGTCGAAGGCATACAACACGTTTCTGACGCGCTTTCCGAAGGCGCGCTTGCAGGTGATCGCCGTGGATCGTCCCGTCGATCTGATCGAGGAACGCATCGACATTGCCATTCGCGTGCGCGTCAGGCTGGACACGGACGCGTCGTTGATCGTGCGGACGCTGGGGCATTCGAGCCGCATTCTGGTGGCCGCGCCCGTCGTCGCGTCGCTTTGCACGAGCGGCGACATTGCGGTGTTATCGACATTGCCGACGCTCGCGACCACCGATCAGATGAGCGAGATCGAATGGCAATTCACCGGACCGGATGGCGCGTCGCATACGATCCGCAGCGAGCCGCGCATGACGTGCGTGGACTATGTCTCACTGCGCGATGCGACGATGGCTGGGCTCGGCGTCGCCTTGCTGCCGGATCACGTCTGTCGCGAGCAGGTCGCGAGCGGCGAGCTCGTGCATGTATTTCCGTCGTGGAAAACCGAAACCGGGATCGTCCACCTCGTCTTCACGACCCGTCGCGGGCTGCCGCCTGTCGTCCGCGCGTTCATCGATCATGTGGCGTCCATCTTTCAGCTTTGAATCTCGCTCACGGAATGCGATAGCTGCCGGTCTTCTTGCCGACGTAGTTATATGTCCCTTTGTCCGAGGGCAGGGCGACGACTTGCTGCCAGTCGAACTGACCTTCGATGCCCTTGTATTTTCCCGTGCCCGAGCCGATCGTTCCCTTGCCCTTGGGCGTGCCGCCCTGATACGTGTAGGACTCGATGAACTTGTCGCCGTCCTTGTCCGAATAGACGCAATATCCGGTCGCCGTGCCCGCGCTGAAGCCGGCTTCGACGCAGCGCGCGGTGACGTTCTGCATCAGCGGCGATTTGTTGTTCGTCATCAGGAGCGTGGATTCGAAGAGATACACGGCGTCATCGCCGCTCACGCTGATATTGCGCACATCCGCGCCGGATGCGGTGTACGTGGCTTCGATATTGCCTTGCTTCGGAAGCGTCTGCGCCCAAGCGGCGGATGCGCCTGCCATCAGGCTCAGAACCGGCAACGCAAGGAGTTTCGTTGAACAGGGGAAACGGGTCATGATCAACCTCCAAAATTTTCTTCAGAACATATGGTTCGAGTTCCTAACTAATTCGAGCGAGCTTCGTCGCAGACGGATGCCTTTCGGACGGCGCTTGCACATCCCGTTATAGAAGTTTCAATCTGAAAGGTCCAGCGATTCGTCCGCACCGGTCCGGACGTTCGCGATGAAGCACGAACGTACGCGTTCCGCGCTACGCCGCCCGGCGGCTATGACAAAATCGGCCTCATGAGGCCTCCTTCCCCAACCGTTCCCATCTCGGTCGTCAACGGCTTCCTTTCGGGCGCCGACCGCGCCGCGGTCATCCGGCTCGCGGAGCATTCCGGCATTCCGCACGAGCTGCTCGGCATGCCAGCCGCGCGCGTCACACAGGAGCAGTTTTCGACGCTTTATCGCCTGCTTGCGATGGAACTCGACGACGAGATGCCGGGAATCTTCGCGCGTCCGCTGCGCAACGGCACGCTCAAATTTCTGTGTTTGAGCCTGCTCGACGCGCCGCGTCTGGAGGTCGCGCTGCATCGCTTCGGGCAGTTCTTCCATCTGGTGCTCGATGAATTCCAGCTCGTGTCGCGCCGCGAGGGACCGTATGCGACCGTCGAATTCGTCGCGAATCCCGCTGGACCGCCCGCGAGCGCGCTCGCGCGGGAACTCGTGCTGAAGCTCGTGCACGGCGTCGCGTCGTGGCTGATCCGCGCGAAGATTCCACTCATCGAAGCGGCGTTCGAATTCATGCGGCCCGCGCAGTCCGGCGATCTGCTGTACCTGTTTCCGGGGCCGGTGCGTTTCGGCCGCGACCGCACGCTCATCGCGTTCGATGCGCGCTATCTCGACCGCCCGATCCGTCAGCGCAAGTCCGATCTCGACGCGTTTCTTCAGCGCGCGCCGGAGGACTGGATTTTCGTGTCGTTCACGGAAGAGATGGTGTGTCATCGCGTGCGGCAGTGCATCGCGACGGGCCTGCCGTCGACGCCGACCGTCGATGCCGTCGCGCAGCAGTTGCACTATTCGATGCGCACGCTCTGCCGACGTCTCGAAGCCGAGGGCACGACCTTTCAGGCGATCAAGGACGAAGTGCGCCGCGACATCGCGATCCAGCGTCTCACCCGTTCGAACGATGCCATCGCGGCCATTGCATACGACGTCGGCTTCGATAATCCGACCGCGTTTCATCGCGCGTTCCGTCACTGGACCGGCAGCACGCCCGCGGCGTACCGGCAAAGAAAAGGCGAGTGACGCGCCCAAAAGCGGCCGGCGCGTTTGGCAGATTTTGTCAGTGAAAGGGCAGATTCCGGTAGCTAAGGATTCCGGCGGCGTTGATACCATGCATCGCAACACATCAACGTTTGTTTGCCACAGCGCGCGTTTCGTCGAAAGGCTGTGGGCCCAGGAGTCATCGATGAATTACACGCCGCCCGTCAAGGAAATGATGTTTGTCATGGAAGAGCTGGCAGATATTGCAAGCATCAGCCAGCTTCCCGGACTTGCCGATTCGAACGCGGACACAGCGCTTGCCATTCTCGAGGAAGGCGCGAAACTCGCCGCCGAAGTCATCGCGCCGCTGAATGCGCGCGGCGACCAGCAGCCGAGCGAGTGGCGCGACGGCGAAGTGACGGCGACGCCCGGTTTCGCCGATGCCTTCCGTCAATACACGGAAGGCGGCTGGCAAGGCATCAGCCATCCGGCCGAATTCGGCGGACAAGGGCTCGCGAAACTGATCGCGTCGCCGTGCATCGAAATGCTGAACGCGTCGAACCTTTCCTTCGCGCTGTGCCCGCTGCTCACCGATGGCGCCATCGAAGCGTTGCTGCTCGCGGGCTCGGACGAACTGAAGGCGCGCTATCTGCCGAAGCTGATCGAAGGCGTCTGGACCGGCACGATGAATCTGACCGAGCCGCAAGCCGGCTCCGATCTCGCGCTCGTGCGTTCGCGCGCCGAACGGCAGGGCGACGGCACCTACAAGGTGTTCGGCACCAAGATTTTCATCACCTGGGGCGAGCACGACATGGCCGAGAACATCGTCCATCTCGTGCTGGCGCGCACGCCGGACGCGCCCGAAGGCGTGAAAGGCATCTCGCTGTTCGTCGTGCCGAAGTTGCTCGTCAACGACGACGGCAGCCTCGGCGCGCGCAACGACGTGCATTGCGTGTCGATCGAGCACAAGCTCGGCATCAAGGCGAGCCCGACCGCCGTGCTCCAGTACGGCGATAACGGCGGCGCGACCGGCTATCTCGTCGGCGAAGAGAATCGCGGCCTCGAATACATGTTCGTGATGATGAACGCGGCGCGCTTCGGCGTCGGCTTGCAGGGCATCGCGCTGTCCGACGCCGCTTATCAGAAGGCCGCCGACTATGCGAAGGAACGCGTGCAGAGCCGTCCCGTCGATGGTTCGAGCGCGGGTTCCGTCGCGATCATCCGTCATCCCGACGTGCGGCGCATGCTCGGCACGATGCGCGCGATGACCGAAGGCGCGCGTGCGCTCGCCTACGTCGCGGCCGCGCACGCGGATATCGCCCATCATCACGACGACGCCGACACGCGCGCCCGCCATCTCGCGCTCAACGAATTCCTCGTGCCGGTCGTGAAAGGCTGGAGCACCGAAATGGCGAACGACGTGACGAGCCTCGGCGTTCAGGTTCACGGCGGCATGGGTTTCATCGAGGAGACCGGCGCGGCGCAGCTCTATCGCGACGCGCGCATCCTCGCGATCTACGAAGGCACGACGGCGATTCAGGCGAACGATCTCGTCGGCCGCAAGACGCTGCGCGATCGCGGCGCGACGGCGCAGGTGCTGCTCGCGCAGATCGACGAGACGCTCGACGCTCTGAAATCCGTCGATGCCGGCGATGCCGCGCGCGTTTTCGATTCGATGCATCGCCGTCTCGCCGATGGCCGCGACGCGCTCGCGAACGTCGTCGCCTACGTGCTCGAATCCGCGAAGCGCGATCCGAACGCGGTGTTCGCGGGCAGCGTGCTGTATCTGAAGCTCGCGGGCATCGTGTTGTCGGGCTGGCAGATGGCGCGCGCGCTGCTCGTCGCGCAAGCCAGACGGGCCGACGATCCGGCGTTCCACGGCGCGAAGATCGCGACCGCGCACTGCTTCTCCGAATACGTGCTGACGCAGGCGCGCGCGCTGGAAACCGCGATCGTCTCGGCGCACGGCGACGATCCGCTGTTCACATTGAGCGAGGCGCAATTCTGACGCCTGCGCGCGAAATCAACAGGAGCGATGCAATGCGTGAAGTAGTGGTGGCAAGCGGCGTGCGAACTGCGATCGGCGACTTCGGCGGCAGCCTGAAGGATTTCTCTCCGACGCAACTCGGCGCGATGATCGTGCGCGAAACGCTTCAGCGCGCGAACGTCGCGGGCGACGACGTCGGTCACGTCGTCTTCGGCAATGTCGTGCATACGGAACCGAAGGACATGTATCTCGCGCGCGTCGCGGCGATCGACGGCGGCGTCGCGCAGCACGTTCCGGCGCTGACGGTGAACCGGCTGTGCGGATCGGGCTTGCAGGCCATCGTATCGGCTGCGCAGACGATCATGCTCGGCGACGCGGACATCGCGATCGGCGGCGGCGCGGAATCCATGAGCCGCGCGCTGTACGCGTTGCCGGGCGCGCGCTTCGGGCAGCGCATGGGCGACGGCAAGCTCGTCGACATGATGCTCGGCGCGCTGCACGATCCCTTTCAGACAATCCACATGGGCGTGACGGCGGAAAACGTCGCGCGCAAATACGGCATTTCCCGCGAGGCGCAGGATGCGCTCGCGCTCGAATCGCATCGCCGTGCGGCGCGTGCGATCGCGGAAGGCCGTTTCGGCGAGCAGATTCTGCCGATCACCGTGCGCGCGAAAAAAGGCAATGCCGTCTTCGACACCGACGAGCACGTCCGCCACGACGCGCGCCCGAGCGACTTCGAAAGCCTGAAGGCCGTGTTCGTCAAGGAGAACGGCACGGTGACGGCCGGCAACGCATCGGGCATCAACGACGCGGCGGCGGCCGTGCTGCTGATGGAGCGTGGCGAAGCCGAGCGGCGCGGCGCGAAACCGCTCGCGCGGCTCGTGTCCTACGCGCACGCGGGCGTCGATCCGGCGTATATGGGCATCGGTCCCGTGCCCGCGACGCGCAAGGCGCTGGAACGGGCGGGTCTGTCCGTCGATCAGCTCGATGTCGTCGAGGCCAACGAAGCGTTCGCCGCGCAGGCGTGCGCGGTGACGAACGAGCTCGGACTCGATCCGCGCAAGGTGAATCCGAACGGTTCGGGCATTTCGCTCGGGCATCCGGTCGGCGCGACGGGCGCGCTCATCACGGTGAAGGCGCTTTATGAACTGAAGCGCATCGGCGGGCGTTACGCGCTCGTCACGATGTGCATCGGCGGCGGTCAGGGCATCGCGGCGATCTTCGAAAATCTTCAGTGAATCAGCCGAACGCGGGGACGACCTGCAGGAGCGGCTCGGGCTTCACCGCGATCTCGCCGGAGAATGGGCGGTCGTGCGAGAGAATCAGCAGCATGGTCGTCGCGAGACTCGTGCAGAAGAGCCCGATCGCGACGGCCGATGTCAGCCGGTTTTCGCCATGAACGAGCGCGATCGCGAAGACGAGACACACGGCGAGAAAGCCGAGGCACAGCCATTTGATGCCGCTGACTTCGGACCGGCTCACCAGAATGCGCTCGCGGCGCGCTTCGAGCGCCCGTTCCAGCGATACCGCTACCTGCCGCTGCGCGGTCTGCTGTCCGGGGGTTATCGCGGGCAGGGCGAGCGCGAACTGAAGCGCGTTGTTCAGCGTCGGCGGACTGATTTTCAGCGTGACCGCGCCTTGCGCCATCATCGGCCATTCCGTATTGACGGTGTATTCGATGTATTCGCGGATCAGCTTGCGCAACTGGATCTGCGCGTCTGGCGGAAAAGCGGCGGATAGCACGACGACGGATCGCAGCGCGCCGGCTTCGGCATCGACGGCGCCGTTGGCGCGCGCGGTGTCGTTCCAGACCTGCGCGGCGGTGAACGCGATGAGCAAGCCGAAGATGACGCCGATCGGCGAAAGCAGGCCCGGCGAAAGCGTCGTGAAGGCGCGCCGATGCGCGCTGGCCGCGAGCCGGCCCGTTACGAAGTGGATCGCCGCCCCCGCGACGCCCGTCGCGCCGAATACCACGAGCGTCATCTGCCAAAGCGGAAGGTTGTGCAACCAGGTGCTCGTCATCGGATGCGCTCCGTGGACCCGAACGGAGCACATTAAATCACAGTCGATGGGGGGCTTCGAAGGTGCCCGTGCGGATTTCGCCGCTGGGCTGATAGCGGGTGATAGCCGCTTCCGAACGTCAGCACATTCGCGGCGCGCGGAAATCGACGCGGCGGTGAGTGCGGGCCACGCGCTAGCGAATTTTCTGTTGGCGGTCGAGTTCGCCGAGGTTCGCGAAGAATTCGTCGCCGTCGACGTGGTCAGCGCGATCGATTTGCGTATGCCCGATGGCAAGGGATTGATCGTCGGTTTCATGGGGTCGCCTATGTTCACGGTCAATTCAGTCAAGGAATGAACAACCGAATCTCGACCATATTCAGTCCCGCAGCAACGCGATTCCGCCCAAAATCGCCCCACTCACCGCCCGAGCCCGCTCGCCGCGATCTGCTGCTCGACATACTGCGCGAAGAGCGCGTGCATGCGCGTCGTCGGATGCAGTTCGTCGGCGAACATGTACGTCTGGTCCGCGTTCGACGTCACGTAGGTCGCCGGCGAGCACAGCAGCGACGTATCGTGCGGCGTCTTCGACGGATCGCACGCCTGCGCCGTGTTCGACACGGTGAATCCGTTGGCCTGATAGTTCGCGATGGTCTGCGTCGTCCACGTATAGGAATCGACGATGATGACCTTGCCTTGCAGCCCGTTCGTCTGCAACGCCGAGGTCAGCGTCGCATTGAAAAGCTGCGACAGTTGCGTGAGGTTGCCGCCGCCATCGGACTGGCGGAGGCCATCGGGCGAGAGTCCGATATTCGGCACGTTCACCACCACCACATGCGTGGCTCCGCTCTGCACGATCTTGCCGACGAGTTGCGCGAGCGTCGTCGCGGCGGTCTGCACGGTCGTGTTGGCGGCGGGCGGCGTGCCCGCGCGCAGAACATCGTTCGCGCCGGCCCAAACGAGCACGAGCTGATTCGAATTGAAACTTCCGTGCGACGACAGATAGCTCGAAATCTGCTGATTGACCGGCATTTCAATATCGCCGATCACATCGGTCAGGAACTGGTTCTGATCGGCCGGCGTGGCGACCGTGGAACCGCCTTGCGCGTAGCCCAAACCGCTTTGCGGCTTCAACTCGTGTCCGAGGTCGATCGTGAATGCCGCCGTCAGCGTGTCGCCGTAATACTGCGCGACATTCTGCGTCCAGACCTGGCCCGGATTGGTCGTGAAGCGCCCACCTTTGACCGCGCTCGCGATGGGCGCGTACGTGCCGACATCCGACAAGCTGTCGCCGAACGCGACGACCTGCAGCTTCACGCCGCCCGCCGGCGCGGACGGACTCGTTCCGCCCGAGTCGCTATCGCTGCCGCTGCCGCCGCCGCATGAGGTAAGCAGTGCAATCAGCACGGCAGAAATTGCGCGGCGAATGCCGGGCGTGATTCCGATCTGGCGCATCGCTCCTCCGTCTCATCCTTGTCCGGGGCGGCTTCGCGCGCGTCGACGTAATGTCGTCCGGCGAGGAAGAAGTCGCGGCTCCGGGTATCGATGGCAACGTCAAGCAAGAAAGATGCGCTTCCCACTCCAGCGTCAGTAACCCGCTTATTCCGTCCCGCAGTCGTTGCAGGTGTTGTCGATGTACCTCGCCGGTTTGCCGTGCGTGGGCGGGCTGATCTGCATATAGCCGCCATCCAGGATGTTGTGACGCACGACGTTCCCGCTATAGTCGACGCCGCCTTCGCCATTCGCCCCGCCCGTGATGTTGCCCCCGTTGACCATGCGGTTGCATTCGAGCACGTTGCCGCCGGTGTCCTGCGTGGCGTCGTTGTTCTCGGGGCCCATGCGGCAGTTGTCGGCGAGGTTATAGGCCACGCGCCCGTTCACCGAGCCGACGAGCGCGATGCCGTACAGCGGGCAGTTGGCGAACGAGTTGAACATCAGCACGGCGCCGGTGCCGCCGCCCTGGCCTTCGGTCTGGAACATAGACTGGCCGAAGAAATCGCGGAAGCTGTTGCCCGCGAGGACGAAGTTGTCGACCGCGCCATTGGTCTGGACGGGAATGTCGTATTCGCCGGGGCGATCCCATTCGCGGATACGCGTCGGATTCGCGCCCACGAAGTTGCAGCCGACGAGACTGTTGCCCGTCGACGGCCCTTCGTAATTGAACATGTTGCCGTTGTTGCGGATCGTCTTCCTGAGCGTCACGCCCGGCTCGCACTGTAGATGCCGGTTGCTGGCCGTGACGACGACCGTGTGATTGAGCAGATACGTGCCGGCGGGCACGAGCACATCGCCGGCATCGATGGCGGCCTGGAACGCCTTGGTGTCGTCGGTCTTGCCGTCGCCGGCCGCGCCGAAATCCTTCGGGCTGCGCGGATCGACGAGCTTCGGCGGCGTGAACGACGTCAGCGGGCAACTCGGCGTCGCCGGGACCGGCGAACTCGTGAGCGTGGCGCGATGCGCGCCGCCGTAGTTCTCGTTCCTCAGCCGATGCCACCAGCGCACGAAGGTTTGCCAGTTCAGCCGGTTCAGAACCCGGCCATCGTCCCAGACTGCGTAGACCGTCTGCACATGCTGCGTCACGCGTGGCGTGTTTATCGCGAGCACGGAAACAACAATCATTATTACAACAACCCAAATGGATTTCTTCATTTGCCTTCCGTACGCGCATTGAGATTCACGATGACGAGGCTCCGATGACGCCGCGCGCAGCCGCCACTCTCGCACGTTATGAACGTGGACTTCTGCACGGTAGCGCACCCGGCAAGCGCGCAAACTGCCCGGGCGTGCCAGCATGACCGTGCAGAATCGCGGGGTTCGCGCATGGCATCGGCGCGCGCCGTGCTGTGGCGAACAGTTCGCGCATGCCGTTTGATGCACTCTCCCCCGGTGCGCAAGCAAGCATCCGTCTTGCGCGGATCGAGGTCAATTTGCCGGAGGGAGAGTGCTGACCGCAACAGTGCAATCGCTAAGAGAACGTCTGCTCGGGGTTCATCAGGATCACAAGCGCATCGCGAGGAGCGCCTTCGTCCTGCTGCTGTTCGTTCTTGCCGGGAAGCTGATCGGCGCATCGAAGGAAATGGCGATCGCGTATCGATACGGCGTCAGCGGCACCGTCGATGCCTATCAGCTCGCGCTCACGATCATCACCTGGCTGCCCGCGACGATCACGAATCAGTTGAGCGTGCTGCTCGTGCCCGCGCTCGTCGCGCTCAGGAACGACAAGCACCGGCAGAACCAGCTTCTCAGCGAGCTCGAGGGCGCGGGGCTTGCCATCGGCATCGTGGTATCGCTGCTGCTGTATTTTTTGTGGCCGCACATGGTCGGTCTCTTCGCCGGAACGCTCTCCGAATCGACGCGCGAAATGTGCCGGCAGATGGTCGTCGGGATGACGCCGGTCGGCGTGCTGGCCTTCACGATCTGCATTTCGGCGGCGCGGCTCCAGGCATCCGAAAGGCACATCAACACGCTGCTGGAATGCGTGCCGGCCATCGCGCTGCTGGTGTTCGTGCTGAGCGCGCGCAACAACACGTCGATCATGCCGCTCATCGTCGGCACGACGATCGGCATCGTGATTCAGGCCGTGTGGCTGCGCATCCTCGCCCGGCGCGCCGATGGCGTGCCCGCGCGCCCGCGTCTCTCCGTGCGCGCGCCGCATTGGCCGGGCATGACGCGCTCGCTCGGCATGTTGCTGATCGGCTCGGTGGTGGCGAACCTGTGGCTTCCCGTCGATCAATACTTCATGGCGCATATGGGCGATGGCGCCATCGCGACGCTCGGCTACGCGAACCGGCTGCTGTCGCTGCTCGTGAGCATGGGCGCGATCGCGATCAGTCGGGCGACCTTGCCGATTCTTTCGGAAATCCTGCATCGCGGCGATCACGCGCGGGCGCGCAGCACGGCGCGCAAATGGTCGTTCGTGATGCTGGGCGTGGGAACGGTCGGCGCGATGATCGCCTATGCGCTTGCGCCGTACGCGATCAAGCTGCTGTTCCAGAAGGGCGCGTTCACGAGCGAGGACACGATCGCGGTCACGAGCCTGTTCCGCTGCGGGCTTTCGCAGATTCCGTTTTCGTTCGGGATGTGCGTGCTCATTCAGTCGTTCGCGAGCGAGGCGCGCTACAAGGCGATCACGGTCATTTCCGTGCTGGGATTCGCGACCAAGCTAGCGGCCACCGCGATTCTGATCCGCTTTTTCGGATCGCAGGGCGTGCTGCTCGGGACCGGCGTGGGCGCGGCGAGCGTCTTCATCTGCTACTTCTTCCTCACCAGCTTCGCGCCGACCGCTACCGCACCGCGTTCCGATAGCCAGTGATTCATCGGCAGTCAGCCGCTCCGTTCGCGCGAGCGGCTGACCCGGTCCAAGTCCTACGCGCCCCGCACCATCACGCCATGACCGCGACGCTGCATTTCGGTGTCGTCCTCGGCGCTGTAGTCGCGGTCGAGCGCGGCAGCCGCCGCATACACGCCCGGTTCCTCGATGACGCCCGCATGGTTGCCCGGCACTTCCGCGACCGTCAGCCCACGGCGCGCAATCTTGCGCCAGAGCGGCAGCGGATCGCCCCGGTCTTCCTCGCGCGACGCGGCCCGTACGTAGACGATCGGGCCGCCTTCGTACGGCTTCGGCCGATAGTTGTTCATCGCGGCGCGGAACGTGTCGCGCATGCGCCGCAAAACCGGCGGCATCGGATCGGCGGATGCGACTTGCGCCGGCGTCTGCGGCACGCGGCCGAGGCGCATCGCCAGCTTGTTCCCGGCGGCCGACAACTTCGCGCCCGCAAAACCGACGCGTTCGCGCGGCGACATCCCCGCGAGCGTCTTCCATAGACGGCTCGCGTAATCGCGGCGGAATTCGAGCAGCGCGAACCACGGCAGCCAGCGTTCCTGCACGTAGGTGTCGAGCAGACACACGAACTCTGTCTGCTCGCCTGCGCCGAACAACTGCTGCGCGATTTCGAGCGCGACCAGTCCGCCGAACGAGAATCCGGCGAGCGCATACGGGCCGTTCGGCTGAACCTTGCGAATCTGCTCGACGTAAGTCTTCGCCATGTCCTCGACGCGGCGTTGCGGCGCCGTCTCGCCATCGAGCCCGAGCGCCTGAAGGCCGTACACCGGGCGCTCCTTGCGCATATTGCCGATCAGGCGCGTGCATTCGAGCACCGATCCCGTCACGCTATGCACGAGGAAGAGCGGGACGCCTTCGCCTTCGCGCATCGGCACGAGCACTTCCGATGTCTGCGGCAGCGCGCCGTTGTCGATGACATCGGCGAGCTTCGCGATGGTCGGCGCGCGCAACATCGTCGAGAGCGGGATTGGCCGTCCGATGATCGGTTGCAGTTCCGCCAGCAGACGCGCCGCAAGCAGCGAATGTCCGCCGAGTTCGAAGAAATTGTCGTCGCGAGCGATCGGGGCGAACGCGAAGAGCTGCTCCCATTTCGTCTGCAACAGCCGCTCCAGTTCCTCGCGCGTCGCGTAGCTCTGCGGCACGTCGCCGGATCGCGGCTGCAACGCGGGATGATGACGGATCGCATCGAGCGATGCCGGATTGCGCAGCGCGGCGGCGTTGGTCACATCGAGCCCGTTGACGGCATTGCGCACTGCGGCTTCCGTCAGCTTGCCGCTATGCGTGACCGGCAGATCGTCGACGGCCGCGATCACGTCGGGGACATGGGCGGCGGACGTGCGGCTCACGAGATCGCGCCGGATGCGCGCGATCAGCGTGCCGGTGAGCCGCGCGCCGGCTTTCAGCGTCACGAGCAGCACGAGCCGTTCGCCGACCGGATTGCCGGGCGCATCGGCATCGGCATCGGCGGCGCGCACGCGCTGCTGAACGACGATGCCCTCGCGAATCTCGGGAATGTCGTTGAGCACGCGATAGATCTCGCCCGGCCCGACATTGATGCCGCGCACGACGAGCACGCCGTCGCTGCGTCCGTGCAGACGCGCCGTGCCTTCCGGCGGAAACTCGATCTGATCGCCGTGCGTCCACACGCCCGCATTGGCGCTGAAATACGCCTTGTGAAAGCGCTCGCCGTCCGGATCGTTGAGAAATCCGAGCGGGCGCGACGGGAACGGGTTCACGCACACCAGATCGCCGACGCCTTGCGTGCGCGCGCCGTCGCGCCACGCCTGCACATCGAACGCGAGGCTCTTGCATTGCGCCTCGCCCGCATAAACCGGCAGGTCCGGGTTGCCGAGCACGAAGCAGCCGAGGATGTCGGTGCCGCCGGAAATCGACTGCAATCGCAGCGGCTTCACGTTGTCGCGGACCCATTCGAACTGCGCGTCGAAGAGGATCGCGCCGGTGGACATCATCGCGTGAAGGCCGCCAAGATCGAATTCGCGCGACGGCACGAGCCCGGCGTCCTCGCACATCTTCAGATACGCGGGACTCGTGCCGAACACGTTGACGCGTTCTTCGGCGACGAGCCGCCACAACGTATCGACCGATGCGATCGGCCCGTCATAGGTAACGATTTCGACGCCCGACGCGAGCGCCGACAACTGCCAGTTCCACATCATCCACGCGCAACTCGTGTGGAAGAACATGCGGTCGCCCGGCCGGAGATCGCAATGCAGCCGATGCTCCTTCAGATGCTCGATGAGGCTCCCGCCCGCGCCGTGCACGATGCATTTGGGCTTGCCGGTCGTGCCGGACGAGAACATCACGAAGAGCGGGTGATTGAAGTTGAAGCGCTTCCATTCGACCCGCGCCGGATCGCCGGCTGCGAGCAGCGCGTCCAGCGAGTTGACGGGCGGCGCGGCGTGCACGGCCGACGGATCGCCATCGAGACTGACGATGCCCGCAAGCGTTGGGAGCGCGTCGGCGAGCATCGATATTTTCTTGTCGAGCGGCGTGCCGGTGTCGAACGGCTTGGCGGCGGTATGCGCGAACAGGAAGCGCGGTTCGAGTTGCGTGAAGCGGTCGAGCAGCGTTTCGATGCCCATTTCCGGCGCGGCGGTGGACAGCGTCGCGCCGATCGCGGTCACGGCGAGCGCGGTGACGATCGCATCGGCGTCGTTGCGCATCACGCCCGCGACGCGGTCGCCTTCGCGCAGGCCGAGTTGCGTGAGCGCGTCGGCGAGACGAGCCACGCGCGCACGCAAGTCGCCGCGCGTAAAGCGCACGCGGCGGCCATCGGCGTGACAGGCGGTGAGCGCTGGCGAATCCGCGGGCGCAATCGAGAAGCCGAGCAGATTCTCAGCGTAATTCAGCGTGACGTCGGGAAAGAACCGCGCGTGTTCGCAACTATCGCCGACGCATACCGGCTCGGCTTTGCCCGACCACGTCAATCCCGGCGTCCATTGCAGAAAGGACTTCCAGAAGCCGCGGTAATCGCGGATCGAGAAGTCGTGTAACTCGCTAAAGTCTTTTAATGGCTGGCCGGATTGCGCTCGCAGCGCCGCGGTGAATGCGGATATCTGCGATGGTGTGGTTTGGACGGTTTCCTGGACAAAAATCGGCAGACGCGACTTCGCCTCGCCGGGCGATTCCGAACGATCCATGAAGTGGCTCCCTCAGCAGTTATGGCAATACCTTTGGGCACTCGGTTTGCCTTCTTTTTTTAAATCTCTGGATTGTCTGCGGCGCTTTTTCGCGCTCTCGAATAGGTCCGATTCCGGCGGACATGTGCCATCGACGATTAAGCGTATCCAGACAGATCGCCCGGTAATGTGCGGAGAGAAACACAAGTCGTTCGCTGATTAATGAAGCGCGTTGGGAGTCGGTAGGAATGACGCGAATCGCCGGCTGGTCATGCCATATTATTTAATCAGGGGCTGAAGAGTTAATTCGCGACCTCGCGCGACCGAAACAATGCGATTTGCGATGCGTGAATTCGACACGCTTATAAACATCGAATAACCGGTATGCGTGGCATTCCTAATTGGAAAGATTATGAAAGATTCGTGATGCTATTCGTCAGGCCGTCGTAAGTGTGTGCGGTTCCTGCTGCTCTAAGATGATGCACGCAACGATATTTCCAGCACGGACAATAAGCGTCGTGCATCATGTCATGTCGCCTGAAAAAATACTCCGAACGCAACATGCATTTTCCGGCAAGAAGAAAGTTCATTGCCCTCGCGCTGGCGGCATGCGTGGGCGGCGTCATAGCGGCGCGCGCGCTCGAACACGATAGCGAACGAGCCGACGGTATCGCGTACGGCACGGATCCGCGCGAGCGGCTCGACGTCTATGCACCCGATTCGGGCACGCCGGGGAATCGCCCGGTCGTCGTGTATTTCTACGGCGGAGGCTGGCAAAGCGGCCATCGCAAGGACTCGCGCAATATTGCCGAGGCGCTCGCCGCGCACGGCATCGTGACCGTCGCGCCGGATTACCGCATTTATCCGCAAGCCGTTTTTCCCGGCTTTCTCGATGACGCCGCCGCCGCCGTGCGCTGGGCACGCGATCACGCGCACGAATACGGCGGCGATCCCAATCGCATCTTTCTGATGGGGCATTCCTCCGGCGCGCACTTGGCGTCCATGCT
Source organism: Caballeronia sp. ATUFL_F2_KS9A (assembly GCF_023630765.1). Classification (NCBI taxonomy): domain Bacteria; kingdom Pseudomonadati; phylum Pseudomonadota; class Betaproteobacteria; order Burkholderiales; family Burkholderiaceae; genus Caballeronia; species Caballeronia sp. ATUFL_F2_KS9A. The sequence goes on from NZ_JALQEK010000039.1 coordinate 74,548, forward strand.
CGCAACCGATCCGCGCTATCTCGCCACGCAAGGCATCGCGAATACTTCGCTGCGCGGGATGATCGGACTCGCCGGTCCGTACGCCGCGATCCCGACGAGCGATCCCCACATGGACGAGATCTTTCCGGCGGCGTTGCGCGCGGGTGCGTTGCCGATCGCGTTCATATCGGGAGACGAGCCGCCGATGCTGCTCGCCGCAGGCACGGCCGACACCGATGTCGATCCGCGCAACAGCGATCGCTTCGCGGAAGCGCTGCGCGCGCATCATGACGCCGTCGTGCTGAAGAAATACGCGGGATACGGCCACGACACGATCATCGACACGTTCTCGGCGTCGCGCCGCAAGGATTCGCCCGTTCTCGCCGACGTCGTCGCGTTCATCGGCGCGCATTGAACGAGGCCGCGTCGGTTCGCCGCACGCGTGCTCCGGTGGATTGCTTGATGCAAGTCAATCGAGGATCGCGCAGCGCTCCTTAGAGTGATTCAGGACGCGTATGCGCGACCTTATTCATCGACCTCCGGAGCACATGATGCAAGCACGCGATGTAATGACTTCCCCTGTCGTTTCCGTCACGCCCGAAACGAGAGTGCATGACCTGGCGCGGCTCCTGGTGCAGCACCGCATCAGCGCTGCGCCCGTCGTCGATCAGGATGAGCGCGTCGTCGGCATGATCAGCGAAGGCGATCTGCTTCATCGCGAGGAAATCGGCACCGAGAAACGCAACCGCCGCTCGTGGTGGCTCGACATGCTCGGCTCCGATGGCGGCGCGGCCGACTACATCAAGTCGCATGCCCCGACGGTCGGCGAGATCATGACGCGCGAACCCATCTGCGTGAAAGAGGACACGTCGCTGGCCGATATCGCCGCGGTGCTCGAAAGCCATCACATCAAGCGCGTGCCGGTGCTGCGCGATAGCCGCCTCGTCGGCATCGTCAGCCGCTCGAATCTGGTGCAGGCGCTGGCGTCGGCGCTCGCCGTCGAAGCCGCGCCCGAGGCGCTCGCCAGCGATGCCGAAATCCGCGCCATGCTGATGGGCGATCTCGCGGGACGCGGCTGGGCGTTTCCGGGGCGCAATATCGTCGTGCGCGATGGCATCGTGCATTTGTGGGGCACGGTGTGGTCGAGAGATCAGCTCGATGCCATGCGTATCGCGTCGCAAAGCATTCCGGGCGTGAAGCGCGTCGAGGATCACACGATTCCTTATCCGATCATGCCGGGGCTGTGAAAGTCCGAAGCCGATCAACGACAGGCGCGTCGCGGCGTAAGTCGTCTCGATCGGCCGATTTCTCCCACTATCCGGGACGACCCGAATTGCCGCGAACGGGCATCCGGTCCTACTATCGAATCCCGCTGCTATCGCGGCCAGAGGTACCCCCGGGTCATGCGTCCGAAGCGCATGCCTACATCAGCTAATCAAACGATGGGGAGACAGGTATGCTCAGCGCACACGAATTCGCAACCCTCATGCTCGTCAAGGATGCCGCCGATCAGATCATCGACCGGCACGAGCTCGACACGCTTCTCGAACGTCAACTGATCGCGATGGAACAACTCGTGAGCGGCGCGCAACTGCCGCGCATCACGGAAGATGGCGATTGGCTGCTGCGCGCCGTGCGGCGCACTCACTGAGTCGTCGGGACGTGTGCAGACGTACTGAGTCACGTCGGTACGCATCGGCCTGACCGCACTATCGATATCACGATTTCTCGTTTAGCCCGCGAGGCATGCGTTGTTAGCATTGGCATCGGTAAAGATGCCTTCGCTCAACGAGGAAACACGCATGTCCGACCGCAAGAACACGCCTTCCATTCCCGCGCGCCGTCGCACGCTCTTCACGCTCGCCGCGCTCGGTGCGGGGCTGTCGGGCGGGCTCGCCACGCGCATCGCGCAAGCCGCCGATGCGCCGAAGACCTTGCGTATCGGCTATCAGAAGTACGGCAACTTCGTCGTGCTCAAGGCGCGCGGATCGCTCGACAAACGCCTTGCGGCGCAAGGCGTCACGGTGCAATGGCTCGAATTCCCGGCCGGGCCGCAACTGCTCGAGGGACTCAATGCGGGCGCGGTCGATATCGGCACGGTAGGCGAGACGCCGCCGATCTTCGCGCAGGCGGCGGGCGTCGACTTCGTGTATATCGGCCACGAGCCGCCCGCGCCGCACGCCGAGGCGATCGTCGTGCCGAAGGATTCGACTATCCGTTCGGTCGCGGAATTGCGCGGCAAGAAAGTGGCGCTGAATAAAGGATCGAATGTTCACTATCTGCTCGTCGAGGCGCTCAAAAAAGCGAATCTCACGTGGTCGGATATTCAACCGGTCTATCTCGCGCCCGCCGATGCGCGCGCCGCGTTCGTGCAGGGCAGCATCGACGCATGGGCGATCTGGGATCCGTATCTCGCCGCCGCCGAAAAGCAGGCGAACGCGCGTCAACTGACCGACGCAGAAGGCATTGTGCGCAACGTGCAGTACTACCTCGCGACGCGCAGGATCGCGACGGCGCAGCCGCAACTCGTGCATGCGGTGCTCGAAGAGCTGGATCAGGTCGATCGCTGGGCGCGCGACAACGTCTCCGCCGTGGCGGCGCAATTGTCGCCGCTCGTCGGGCTCGATACCGGCATCCTCGAAACGGCGTTGAAACGCACGTCGTACGGCGTGCAGCCGATCGATCCAGCCACGCTCGCGTACCAGCAGCAGATCGCCGATACCTTCACGAGCCTCAAGCTCATCCCGAAGAAGCTCGACGTGACCGAAGCGCGCTGGAACGTTGCCTGACGCGGCGACCGGCGTTAGCACGATCACGCACATCCTTAGCGCGAATCGATGGTTCAGCCGCGCGCGACGCGTCGTTAGACTCGTTCGAGCGCCGCTGCATTCCTGCGCGCGGCAAGCCCTCTCTCAGACACGACGAACATGAATGTTTTCTGGTTCATCCCCACGCACGGCGACAGCCGCTATCTCGGCACGTCGCAAGGCGCGCGCGCCGCGAATTACGATTACTTCCGTCAGATCGCGGTAGCCGCCGATACGCTCGGCTACGAAGGCGTGCTGCTGCCCACGGGCCGTTCCTGCGAGGACGCGTGGGTGGTCGCGTCGAGCCTCATTCCCGCGACGAAGCGCCTCAAGTTTCTCGTCGCGATTCGCCCTGGCCTGAGCTCGCCGGGATTGTCGGCGCGCATGGCATCGACGTTCGACCGGCTCTCGCACGGGCGTCTGCTCATCAACGTCGTGACGGGCGGCGATCCGACCGAACTCGCGGGCGACGGCGTCTTTCACGATCACGACACGCGCTACGAAATCACCGACGAATTCCTCACGATCTGGCGCGGCCTGCTCGAACAGTCGCACGACAACGGCAGCTTCGATTTCGACGGCAAGCATCTGCAATCGCAGGGCGGCAAGGTGCTGTATCCGCCGGTGCAGAAGCAGCATCCGCCGCTGTGGTTCGGCGGTTCGTCGGCGGCGGCGCACGATATCGCGGCGAAGCACATCGACACGTATCTCACGTGGGGCGAGCCGCCCGCGGACGTCGAGAAGAAGCTCGCCGATATCCGCAGCCGCGCGAAAGCGCAAGGGCGCGACATCAAGTTCGGCATTCGCCTGCATGTGATCGTGCGCGAGACCGAAGAGGAAGCATGGGCCGACGCCGACAAACTCATCAGCAAGCTCGACGATGAAACCATCCGCCGCGCGCAGGCCTCGTTCGCGAAGATGGATTCCGAAGGCCAGCGACGCATGGCCGCGTTGCACGGCGGCAGCCGCGACAAGCTGGAGGTGTATCCGCATCTGTGGGCGGGCGTCGGGCTCGTGCGCGGCGGAGCGGGCACCGCGCTCGTCGGCAATCCGGAGCAGGTCGCCGGGCTGATGAAACAGTACGCGGAACTCGGCATCGATACGTTCATCCTGTCGGGTTATCCGCATCTGGAAGAGTCGTATCGTTTCGCCGAACTGGTGTTTCCGCTTCTGCCGCGCAAGCAGCGCGAGCAGGCGAGCGGGCCGCTCTCGGGGCCGTTCGGCGAAGTCATCGGCACGTCGGAATTGCCGCGCGCATCGGCATCATGAAACTGGCATTCATTGCTCGCCGCGCGCTGCCGTGGCTCGTGCCGTTGATGATCCTCATCGCTTGGGAAAGCGCCGCGCGCACGGGCGGACTGTCGTCGCGCGTGCTGCCCGAACCGCTCGCGGTGGTGAAGGCGGCGTGGGCACTGATCGAATCCGGCGATCTGTGGGCCAACGTCAAGGTCAGCGCGGGCCGCGCGCTCGCGGGCTTCGCGATGGGCGGCGGAATCGGCTTCGTGCTCGGTCTCGCGACGGGTCTTTTTAAGCCCGCCGAAATCGCGCTCGACTCGACCGTGCAGATGATCCGCAACATCCCCGCGCTCGCGATGATTCCGCTCTTGATCCTGTGGTTCGGCATCGGCGAGGAAGCGAAGCTCGTGCTCGTCGCGCTGGGCGTGTTCTTTCCGGTCTACGTCAACACGTATCACGGCATCCGCTCGGTCGATCGCGACCTGATCGAGATGGCGAGAAGCTACGGCTTGTCCGGCTTCGCGCTGTATCGCGATGTGATTTTGCCGGGCGCGTTGCCGTCGATACTCGTCGGCGTGCGCTTCGCCTTCGGGCTGATGTGGGTGATGCTGATCGTCGCCGAGACCATTTCCGCGCAGTCGGGCATCGGCTATATGACGATGAACGCGCGAGAGTTCCTGCAAACCGATGTCGTGGTCGTCGGCATCCTGCTGTACGCGCTGCTCGGCAAACTCGCCGACATGGCCGCGCGCGCGATCGAACGCGCGACCTTGCGCTGGCATCCGGCGTATCAAACGAAGGCGCAATCATGAATCTGATCGATATCGACACGCTGACGCCCGCGTTCAGGCGCGTCGAAACACATGCGCGCGCGCCGCTCGGCGGGCGCGATATCGCCGTGTCGCTGCGCGGCGTGGAGAAGCGCTTCGGCGAGCGCACGGTGCTGGATCGGCTGGACTTGTCGATCGAGCGCGGCAGTTTCGTATCGATCGTCGGGCGCAGCGGCTGCGGCAAGTCGACGTTGCTGCGGCTCATCGCCGGTCTCGATCAACCGACCGGCGGCATTCTGCAGCGCAACGCCGCCGCGCGATCGGACGAACTGCAAGTGCGGATCATGTTTCAGGACGCGCGTCTCTTGCCGTGGAAGAGCGTGCTCGACAACGTGATGATCGGCCTGCCGCGCGAGAAGCGCGACGAAGCCCGCGCGACGCTTGCCGAGGTCGGCCTCGCGGAACGCGAGAAGGACTGGCCGTCGCGTCTGTCGGGCGGGCAGCGTCAGCGTGTGGCGCTGGCGCGCGCGCTCGTGCATCGGCCGGATCTGCTTTTGCTCGATGAACCGCTCGGCGCGCTCGATGCGTTGACGCGCATCGAAATGCAGGGCTTGATCGAGCGTTTGTGGCGTGAACATCGGCTCACCGCGCTGCTGGTCACGCACGATGTGCAGGAAGCGGTGTCGCTCGGCGATCGCATTGTGCTGATCGATGCGGGGCGCATCACGCTCGATACCGACGTCCCGCTGCCGAGGCCGCGCACGCGCACGGCGCCGGGGTTTGCCGAACTCGAGGAACAGGTGCTTTCGCGGGTGCTTCAGCGAGGTTCGACGTGATCCTGGCGTGAGCGCCGCCCTCACTATCCCTCCAGCGGCACCGCGCTCACGCACTTCAACTCGTCGAGACATACGCTCGACTTCACGCCGCTCACGCCGGGAATACGCATCAGCGTGTCGAGCAGAAACTCCGACAAGCCCTTCAGGTCCCGCGCGATCACCTTCAGCATGTAATCGATATCGCCGGTCACGGCGAAGCATTCCTGAATCTCCGCGAGCTTGCCGACGACGCCCTTGAACTTCGCGAGGTCGCGCACGTGCCCGCGCTCCATCGTCACCTGAATGAAGGCGACGACGCCGAAGCCCAGCGCCTGCGCATCGAGCCGCGTCTCGTAGCCCTTGATGACACCCGTTTCTTCCAGCCGCCGATGCCGCCGCAACGTCTGCGCCGGCGACAGGTTGATCGCTTCCGCCAGTTCGAGATTGGAGATGCGTCCGCGCGACTGCAGTATCCCGAGCAAACGCAGGTCGATACGATCGATCTCGATAGTCTGCAATTTTCTTTCTCCGATGAACCAATCGATGAAATCCGGACGCGCAAACTAGGGTTTGTCTGCGCGCGTTAGGAAATCATATTGTGCCGTAACAAATTTACACTGATTCCCCTAAATCGAGCACAAGGAGAGAGACACGTGACACATGAGGGACACGGCACGCTCAAGCGCGGCCTGAAGAACCGTCACATTCAGCTGATCGCGCTCGGCGGGGCGATCGGCACCGGGCTTTTTCTCGGCATCGCGCAGACGATCAAGTCGGCGGGACCATCGGTGCTGCTCGGCTACGCGATCGCGGGCATCGTCGCCTTTTTCATCATGCGGCAACTGGGCGAGATGGTCGTCGACGAGCCGGTCGCGGGTTCGTTCAGCCACTTCGCGGACAAATACTGCGGACAGTACGCGGGCTTTCTGTCGGGCTGGAATTACTGGGTGCTCTACATTCTCGTGTCGATGGCCGAGCTGTCCGCCGTCGGCATCTACGTGCAGTACTGGTGGCCGGGCATCCCGACGTGGATCTCCGCGCTCGTCTGCTTCTGCATCATCAACGCGATCAATCTGACGAGCGTGAAATCGTATGGCGAGCTGGAGTTCTGGTTCGCGATCGTGAAGGTCGTCGCGATCGTCGGCATGATCGGCTTCGGCGGCTGGCTGCTGTTCTCGGGCAGCGCCGGGCCGGACGCGAGCGTGACCAATCTCTGGCGTCACGGCGGCTTCTTCCCGAACGGCGTCTCCGGTCTCGTCATGGCGATGGCCGTCATCATGTTCTCGTTCGGCGGGCTGGAGCTGGTCGGCATCACCGCGGCCGAAGCGGACGATCCCTCGCACACGATTCCGCGCGCGACCAATCAGGTGATCTATCGCATTCTGATTTTCTACGTAGGCGCGCTCGGCGTGCTCCTTTCGCTGTATCCGTGGCAGAAGGTGGTGACCGGCGGCAGCCCGTTCGTGCTCATCTTCCATGCGATGAACAGCAACTTCGTCGCGCATGTGCTCAATGCCGTGGTGCTCACTGCGGCGCTCTCGGTCTATAACAGCGGCGTGTATTGCAACAGCCGCATGCTCTATGGTCTCGCGCAGCAGGGCAATGCGCCGCGCGCGCTGCTCAAGGTCAACCGGCGCGGCATTCCGCTCGCCGCGCTCGGCGTCTCCGCGCTCGCGACGGCCGTCTGCGTGCTCATCAACTATCTGATGCCGGGCAAGGCGTTTGAGTTGCTGATGGGGCTCGTCGTGTCGGCGCTCATCATCAACTGGGCGATGATCTCGCTCATCCATCTGCAATTCCGACGCGTGAAGGCGCGCAATGGCGAAACGACCGTGTTCAAGAGCCTCGGCTATCCGCTCACCAACTATCTGTGCCTCGCGTTCCTCGCGGGCATTCTCGTGGTGATGTGCCTGATCCCCGATCTGCGCATCTCGGTCTATCTGATTCCCGTGTGGCTCGCGGTGCTCGGCGTCGGCTATGCGATTCGCAATCGCCGTCGCGCGAGTGCGGCCTTGTCGCGCGTCTGAAGGAGACGGTCATGTTCGAACACATCGATGCCTATCCCGGCGATCCGATCCTTTCGCTCAACGAAGACTTCGCGAACGATCCGCGCGCGGACAAGGTCAATCTGAGCATCGGCATCTACTACGACGACGAAGGCCGTCTGCCGGTGATGCGCGCCGTGCGCGAAGCGGAAGCGCAGTTGCTCGCGGAACCCGCTGCGAAACCGTATCTGCCGATGGCGGGCTTCGCGGCGTATCGCGATGCCGTGCAGTCGCTCGTATTCGGCGACGATTCCGCAGCGCGCATCGAAGGCCGCATCGCGACCGTGCAGACGCTCGGCGGCTCCGGCGCGCTCAAGGTCGGCGCGGACTTCATCAAGCGCTATTTCCCGGCGTCGCACGTCTGGGTGAGCGATCCGACGTGGGATAATCATCGCTTCATCTTCGAGCGCGCGGGCTTCACGGTCGGCACGTATCCGTACTACGACGAAGCGAGCGGCGGCCTGAAGTTCGACGCGATGCTCTCGGCGATCCTCGATCTGCCTGCGAAGAGCGTCGTGCTGCTGCACGCGTGCTGTCATAACCCCACGGGCGTCGATCTGAACGATGCGCAATGGGCGATGCTCATCGATGCCATCAAAGCGCGCGACTTGCTTCCGTTCATCGACATGGCGTATCAGGGCTTCGGCGCGGGACTCGATGCGGATGCGTTCGCGATTCGCGAGCTGGTTCGCCGCAACGTGCCCGCGCTGATCGCCAATTCGTTCTCGAAGAACTTTTCGCTCTACGGCGAGCGTTGCGGCGCGTTGTCGGTGATCTGCGAATCGGCGGAGATAGCGGCGCGCGTGCTCGGTCAACTGACGAGCGCCGTGCGCGCGAACTACAGCAATCCGCCGACGCATGGCGCGAGGATCGTCGCGCGCGTCTTGACGACGCCCGCGTTGCGGCAATCGTGGCAGGAAGAACTGGCGTCGATGTGCACGCGCATCGCGCGCATGCGTAGCGCGATTCACGCGCGTCTTTCCGGCAACGTGCCCGATGCGATGCTTGCGCGTTACGTCGAGCAGCGCGGCATGTTCACGTACACGGGGCTTTCCGCCGCGCAGGTCGATGTGCTGCGCGAACGGCACGGCGTCTATCTGATCCGCTCGGGCCGCATGTGCGTCGCGGCGCTGAACGAGCGCAACGTCGATGCGACCGCAAGCGCCATCGGCGAAGTGCTGTCGAAAGCGATCGCGTAGCCGCTCATTTTCGCCTCATTGTGCGCGGGCACACTGCATCCATCGCTGATGAAGGAGGGATGCAGTCATGGAAACGTTTCGCTCTTATGTCGATGGGCTGCTCGACCAACTCGACGCGCACGCCGATCGCACGGTGCTGCGCTATCTCGACGACGACGTGACCGGCGCGGCGTTTCGCGCATCGATCTATCGATATGCGCGGGCGCTTGCGTCGTTCGGCGTCACGCGCGGCGGGTTCGTCGCGATGTTCGCGCCGAACTGCCCCGATGCGCTCGCGATCCGCTACGCGACCGGCCTGCTCGGCGCGACGACGATGTTCCTGCCCGCGATCACGCGCGCGGAACAGCGCGCCGCGTTCGTCACGCGCATGCAGCCGACGTTGCTCATCGCCTTCGAACAGACGAAGCATCTCGTGCCGGCGCATAGCGGCGCGCGTCTCGCGTATGTCGGAACGGGGCCGGCGCGTTTGCGGCTGGATATCCGGGCGCGCGTGCAGCACGATCTGCCGGTTGAGAGCCGCGCACGACCCGACGATCTCGCCGTGGTGGTGTCATCGGGCGGCTCGACCGGCGTGCCGAAAGCGAGCCGCCGCAGCTTCGCCGCATATTCGACGATGGTGAGCGCGCCGAGCCCCGAGGATCGGCGGCAGCTCGTCAACGGCGCGCTTGCGTATCTGTCGCAAGTGCTCGTCGATAACACGTTGATGGGCGGCGGCATCGTCGTGCTGAAGCCTGGCTACGATCCCGCCGAAACGCTCGCGACGATCGAAGCCGAGCGCATCACGGACGCCTTGCTCGTCGAACCGCAACTGTTCGAAACGATGGATCATCCGGACGTTCATCGGCGCAATCTGTCTTCGTTGCGCTCGGTCGCGCATATCGGCGGATCGGCGCCCGCGATTTTGCGGCGGCGCGCGATCGAGCGCCTCGGCCCGGTGCTCACGCACATGTACGGCGCGAGCGAAGCGGGGCTCGTGAGCGTGTTGACGCCGTCGGACTATCTCGTCGATGCGAGTCTGCTCGAGAGCGCCGGGCGTATCCGGCCGGGCGTCGAGGTGCGGATTCGCCGCGCCGACGGCACGTTCGCGCGTCATGGCGAGCACGGCGCAATCGAGGTGAAATCGAAGGCGGTGGCGCAGGGCTATTACCGGCAGCCGATCGAAGCGGCGCAGAAGTTTCGCGATGGCTGGTGCATGACGGGCGATATCGGCTTCATCGACGGGAGGGGTTATCTGCATGCGATCGGACGTGGAGGGGATGTCGCCGAAATCGATGGTGCCGTCGTCGGTCCGGCGCAGATCGAAACGCCGCTTTGTGCGTTGCCCGATGTGCGCTATGCGCGCGCTGTTGCATCGGCCGATGCTGCGCGCGGTTATGTGTGGGATGTCGTAGTGGTGCCGTGGACAGGAAGGCGTGTGGATGTCGCGCGTTGCATGCGGGCGCTTGAATCGGCGTGTGGGGTCGCAGTGGCGAAGGTTGTGCGGATGGCTGCCGTGCAGCGCGTGCCGCTTACCGAGCAAGGGAAGGTGAATCGGGCGGCGATTGGGTTCTGGTGTCGGGAGGCCTTAAGTACCAGGTGTACATTCGGCCAAGCGGGTGCGATGCCGGCTGCAGTCAGTTGAAATATTGTCCTTGGTAAGTAAGCACGCCGATCGACGACGTAAAGCTACCGCCATCGACAAGTCCCTCACTCATGCCTCGGAGCACGATCAAGGCATTTGCCGAATTGAGCGTGCCCGAAGATCGAACGCAGCCGTAATGACACCATTGCTACCGCCCTGCGCGTTTTGAGTGGTGTATTCCTGTTTAACGCTCGCGAACGGGAGTTAAACATTCTCGGCATGGTAGCCACCCGATCCAATAGGATCGACGCCGCTAATACGCACGTCTTCAAGCGTGAACTTCTGGAAGTCGAGCGGCGTCCCGCCTGACTTGCGCATCGTGAGGATGGCTCTCGGGATAACCGTGCGTTTTGAAGGCATACACGCAAAGTCCGAATTAGCCCCTGTCCCTCGCCCGCCCCAACACCAAATGCGCCATCGTCCCCAGCACGATCCCCCAAAACGCCGACCCCAACCCGAGAAAACTCATATTCGAAGCCGTCGCGATAAACGCGATAAACGAAGCTTCCCGATGCGCCTCATCCTGCACCAGCCCCACGACGTTCGCCGCGATCGCGCCGAGCAGCGCGAGACCGGCGAGCACCGCAACGAACGCATTCGGCAGCGCGGCGAACAGCATGACGACCGTCCCCGCAAAGCATCCGCCGATCAGATAGAAGACGCCATTGGCGATGCCCGCAACATAACGATTCGCCGGGTCGCGATGCGCATCGGGCCCGGTGCATAGCGCCGCCGTAATCGCCGCGATGACGATCGTGATGCCGCCCGAAAACGCGACGAGCATCGATGCGAGGCCCGTCGTCATGAGCACGGGACGCGTCGGCGTCTGATAACCCGACACGCGCAAGATCGAAAAGCCAGGCAGGAATTGCCCCGTCAGACTGACGATGACGAGCGGCAACGCAAGACTCACGGTCGATTGCCAGGACCAAGTCGGCATCGTGAATACGGGGCGCGTGAGATGAAGGCTGACCGACTCGAGATGCGTCAGGCCGAGTGCCATCGCCAGCGCACAGCCGGACGCGAGAACCAGAATGAGGCAGTAGCGCGGCGCCCATCGGCGAAAAACGAGGAAGCTCGCGATCATGCCCAACGCGAGCCACGGCGTAACGGCAATCGACTTGAATACGTTCGTGCCGAACTGAAAGAGAATGCCGGCCATCATCGCGCAGGCGATGCCCTTCGGTATGCGCTTGACGATCTCATCGAACCATCCCGACAAGCCGAGCACGAAGATGCACGCGCCCGCGACGATATACGCGCCGATCGCCTCGCTCACCGGCATGCCCGGAAACAGCGTGACGAGCAGCGCCGAACCGGGCGCCGACCACGCGGTGATGATCGGCTGCTTCAGCCACACACTCAGCGCGATGCCCGAAACGGCCGCGCCCATCGAGATGGACCAGACCCACGACGCGATCACGTCGTTGCCGACATGTGCCGCGTGCGCGGCCTGGAAGAGAATCGCGAGCGGTCCGGCATACGAGATGATGACGGCAAGCAACCCGGCGCTCACCGCCGATACCGACCCGCTTCCTTCCCGCGATACCGGAATCGACATGCGCGGCTTCAGCGAATCGACGACGGATGATGCGCGAGCGCCGTCACTTGCATCGTCATGTACGGGAAGAGCGGCAGGCCGGACAAGATCGTGTGCAGTTCATCGTGCGAATCGACATCGAAGACGCTGTAGTTCGCATATTCGCCGACCACGCGATGCAACTGCTGCCATTTGCCTTGCCGCTGCAGTTCCTGCGAGTATTCCTTCTCGCGGGCCTTGATTTCATCGGCTTTGGCGGCGGGCATGTCGTGCGGCAGATGAACGTCCATTCTGACGAGATAAAGCATGATGTCCCCAATCGTTGTTGATGCGTTGATTCGATGATTCAAGCGCGCTTGTCGCGACGATAAAACGCGAGCTTCGCTTCATCGATCTGAAGCCCGAGGCCCGGTCCTTCCGGCAAGTGCAGATCGAAGTCGCGATACTGCGGACGCGCCGTGACGATGTCGTCCTTCAACAGCAGCGGCCCGAACAGTTCCGTGCCCCACGCGAGCTGCGGCAACGCGCTGAAACCATGCGCCGATGCAATCGAGCCGATGCTGCCTTCGAGCATCGTGCCGCCGTAGAGCGAGACGCCCGCCGCATCGGCGATGGCGGCCGTGCGCATCATTCCGTAGATGCCGCCGGACTTCGCGATCTTCAGCGCGAACACATCGGCGCATGCGTGACGCACGAGTTCGAGCGCGTCCTCGGGGCCCGTCACCGCTTCGTCGGCCATGATCGGCACGATGAAGCGCGCCGCGAGCCGCGCGAGCGTGCCGCGCTGCTCGCGCGGAGTCGGCTGTTCGATGAGATCGATGCCCGCTGCCTGAAGTGCTTCGATGCCGAGCGACGCATCGGTCTCGCTCCATGCCTGATTCACGTCGACGGTGACTTTCGCGCGATCGCCGAGCGCGGCCTTGATCTTCGATACATGCGCGACGTCATCGCGCACGCCGCGCCGGCCGATCTTCAGCTTGAATGTGTTATGACGGCGTTCGGCCAGCAGCATTTCCGCTTCTTCGATATCGCGCTGCGTGTCGCCGCTCGCGAGCGTCCAGAGTACCGGAAGCGTCTTGCGCACCGCGCCGCCGAGCAACTCCGACACCGGCACGTTCAACCGCTTGCCTTGCGCGTCGAGCAGCGCCGTTTCGAGCGCGCACTTCGCGAAGCGATTGCCGCGCGCGACCTTGTTGAGCTTCAGCATCGCCGCGTTGATGTTGCTCGCATCCTGTCCGATGAGCGCGGGCGCGAGATAGGTATCGATCGTCAGCTTGATGCCTTCGGGGCTTTCATCGCCGTAAGACAGGCCGCCGATGGTCGTGGCTTCGCCAATGCCCTCGATGCCGTCGCTCGTGCGCAGACGGACGATGACGAGGGTTTGCTGCTGCATCGTCGCCATCGCGAGTTGATGCGCGCGAATGGTCGGGAGATCAACCAGAATCGCTTCGACGGAGGTGATTTGGGCGTTCATACCTGAAATGTCGGAATGGAGAGGTTGATGCAGTATTGCGCGCCCGTTTGCCGCCTGTCCAAGACCATTCGCGTCTAGTGCGATACCCCCCAGGTATGACGCGCGTCATCGCCCCCGATCCGTGCGCGCCGTGTAAGGAATCTTCTCCTCGTCATACAGCCGGTAAATGAGTTCGAGCATTTCCTTGATGTCGCGCGATTCGTCGAGCGCGCGCATGCTCATGATGACCGGCGAAACGAGCGTGGGATCGTCGAGTTCCTTGTAGCTCACGTCGTCGCGCTTCAGGCCGTGGACGCTGCTCGGCACGACGGAAATGCCTTCGCCCGCCGCGACGAGCCCCAGCGCGATCTGCAATTCGCGCACTTCGTAGATCTTGCGCGGCGCGAGCCCGCGATCCTGAAACGCCGCGAGCACCTGATCCGCATAACTCGGGCGCGGCGACTTCGGAAAGATGATGAGCGTCTCGTTGACGAGATCGCGCAGCGAGAGAATGGGCTTCGCGAGCGAGAGCGGGTGCCCGAGCGGAAGCGCGACGATCAGTTGCTCTTCGCGCAAGATCACGCGACGGATGTTGGCATCCTCATGACGAATGCGCCCGAAGCCCACATCGATGCGGCCATCCTTGAGCGCGCGGATCTGGTCCATCGTCGACATTTCGTGCAGGCTCAGTTCGACGGTCGCGTTCTCGTCGCGAAAGCGCCGGATGATCTTCGGCAGCATGCCGTAGAGCGTCGAGCCGACGAATCCCACCGAAAGACTGCGCTCGATATTGCCTACGCGGCGCGTCATCGATTCGAGTTCGGCGGTCTGCGCGAGCAACTGCACCGCATGCGAATAAAAGAACTTGCCGGTCTCCGTGAGCTTGAGCGGCCGCGAGTTGCGTTCGAAGAGTTGCACGCCGAGCGTTTCTTCGAGTTGCTGTATTTGACGGCTCAAAGGCGGTTGTGCGATATGCAGCCTTTCGGCCGCGCGCGTGAAGTTTCTTTCTTCCGCCACCGCCACGAAGTAACGCAGGTGTCGCAACTCCATTCAATACCTCCTGGATATGGCCCGATACTAAATCAGTGTTGGACTGGGCTTCTTTACGTCCATTATCCTGCCTTCACGCTCTGTTTCAACACCCGACTATACCTTCCGAGCATATCTGCACAGGTGATGAAGCGAGGGTTAACCCCCACCAGAAAATTGCGAGATTCAGGAGAAGACATGAGCATCAAAGTGTTCGATACGAAGGAAGTGCAGGACCTGCTGAAGGCCGCTGCGAACATCGGGAGTCAGGACGGCAATGCTCGCGCCAAAGAGATCACGCATCGCCTGTTGAGCGACCTCTTCAAGGCGATCGACGACCTCGACATGACGCCCGATGAAATCTGGGCCGGCGTCAATTACTTCAACAAGCTCGGTCAGGATGGCGAAGCGGCGTTGCTCGCCGCCGGCCTCGGTCTGGAGAAGTATCTCGACATCCGCATGGATGCCGCAGACCGCGAAGCCGATATCCACGGCGGCACGCCGCGCACCATCGAAGGCCCGCTGTATGTGGCCGGTGCGCCGGTGCGCGAGGGCGTGTCGAAGATCGATCTCGATCCCGATGCGAACGCCGGCCCGCTCGTCATTCGCGGCACGGTCACGGGTCACGATGGCAAGCCGGTTGCGAATGCGGTCGTCGAATGCTGGCACGCCAACTCGAACGGCTTCTACTCGCACTTCGACCCGACCGGCGCGCAAAGCGATTTCAATCTGCGCGGCGCAGTGAAAACGGGCGCGGACGGCAAGTACGAATTCCGCACGCTGATGCCGGTCGGCTACGGCTGCCCGCCGCACGGCGCGACGCAGCAACTGCTGAACTCGCTCGCGCGTCATGGCAATCGTCCGGCGCACGTGCACTTCTTCGCGACGAGCGAGAAGCATCGCAAGCTGACGACGCAGATCAACATCGAAGGCGATCCGCTGATCTGGGATGACTTCGCTTATGCGACTCGCGAAGAACTCGTTCCGCATGTCGTCGAAAAGACGGGCGGCACGGCGCTGGGGCTGAAGGCCGACGCGTACAACGAAATCGTGTTCGACATCCAGTTGACGCCGCTCGTGCAGGGCAAGGACAACCAGTTCGTCCAGCGCCCGCGCGCATCCGTCACCGCGTAATTACGCAACAGCGGCGGTCAGCCCGCCGCCGCCCGAATCTCCGTACGACCCCTTCGATACCGATGCATGCGCTCCGTCGCCGGAACGCGCATAGGGAGAACTCATATGTCCGCCATCACCGACAAAGCCACGCAGCTCGATGAACTGCTGCAAAACGCCGTCCAGGACGACAAGGAGAGTGGCATCTTCCGTTGCCGCCGCGACATCTTCACGAACGCCGATCTGTTCGATCTCGAGATGAAACACATCTTCGAGAGCAACTGGGTGTATCTCGCGCACGAAAGCCAGATCCCGAACAACAACGATTACTACACGACGTGGATCGGCCGTCAGCCCATCGTGGTGACGCGCGACAAGACCGGCGAGTTGCACGCGGTCATCAATGCATGCGCGCACAAGGGGGCGATGCTCTGCCGCCGCAAGCACGGCAACAAGGGCAGCTTCACCTGTCCGTTCCATGGCTGGACGTTCTCCAACACCGGCAAGCTGCTGAAGGTGAAGGACGAGAAGACGACCGAATACCCGATCCAGTTCAACACGCACGGCTCGCACGATCTGCGCCGCGTGCCGCGTTTCCAGAACTATCGCGGCTTTCTCTTCGGCAGCCTGAATGCGGATTCGATGCCGCTCGAAGACTATCTCGGCGAGACGAAGGTCATCATCGATCAGATCGTCGATCAGGCGCCGAACGGCCTCGAAGTCTTGCGCGGCAATTCCTCGTACATCTACGACGGCAACTGGAAGATGCAGATGGAAAACGGCTGCGACGGTTATCACGTCAGCACCGTGCATTGGAATTACGCCGCGACGATGGGCCGCCGCAAGATCGAAGGCACCAAGGCCGTCGATGCGAATAGCTGGAGCAAGTCGGTCGCGGGCGTGTACGGATTCGATCATGGCCACATCCTGTTGTGGACGAAGACGATGAATCCGGAAGTGCGGCCGGTATATCAGCATCGCGAAGAGATCAAGGCGCGCGTGGGCGAAGTGCAGGCGGATTACATCGTCAATCAGACGCGCAATCTGTGCCTCTATCCGAACGTCTTTCTGATGGATCAGTTCAGCACGCAGATTCGCGTGGTGCGCCCGCTTGGCGTCGACAAGACCGAGGTCAGCATCTTCTGCTTCGCGCCGAAGGGCGAGAGCGCCGAAGATCGCGCGACGCGCATCCGTCAGTACGAAGACTTCTTCAACGTGACCGGCATGGGCACGAGCGACGACCTCGAGGAATTTCGCGCGTGCCAGTCGGGTTATGCGGGCATCACGGCGATGTGGAACGACCTCTCGCGCGGCGCGCCGCTTTGGGTCCACGGTCCTGACGAGAACGCGCAGAACATGGGTATCAAGCCGCTCATTTCGGGCGAGCGCAGCGAAGACGAAGGACTCTTCGTCGTGCAGCACGAATACTGGGTCAACGTGATGCGCGACGCGTTGAAGAAGGAACAAGGGGAGGCACTGGCATGAGCTTCGACTACCTGAAAATCTGCGCGACGCTGTATCGCGAAGCGCGTCTGCTCGACGATCGTCAATGGGACGAATGGCTCGGCTGCTATGCGGAAGACGTCACGTACTGGATGCCCGCATGGGACGACGACGATCAGATCACCGATGACCACGAAAGTCAGATCTCGTTGATGTATTACCCGGATCGCGGCGGCCTCGAAGATCGCGTGTTCCGCATCAAGACCGAGCGCAGTGGCGCTTCGATGCCCGAGCCGCGCACGAGCCACAACGTCACCAACGTGGAAGTGCTGGCCGAGCGCGAGAACGAAGTGGATGTGCGCTACAACTTCGACACGCTCAATCACCGCTACAAGATCACCGATCATTTCTTCGGCACGATCTTCGTGACGCTGCGCAAGGTCGACGACATTCTGGTGATTGCGCACAAGAAGATTGTGCTGAAGAACGACTATATCCGCCAGGTGCTCGACGTCTATCACGTCTGACACTCGCGGTGACGAGACAGGAAGTAGGAGGCGCCATGTCCAGCTACAACATTGCACTGAATTTCGAAGACGGCGTGACGCGTTTTGTCGAATGCAAGGCGGGCGAGAAAGTTCTCGACGCCGCATTCCGCGCCAAGATCAATCTGCCGATGGATTGCTCCGACGGCGTCTGCGGCACCTGCAAATGCCGCGCCGAAAGCGGCAACTATGATCTCGGCGACGACTACATCGAAGACGCGCTTTCCGACGACGAAAAGGAAAGCGGTCTCGTGCTCACCTGCCAGATGGTGCCATCGAGCGATTGCGTGATCGCGGTCCCGGCATCGTCGACGGCATGCAAGACCGCGCAGAGCAAGTTCGCCGCGACGGTCACGAAGATCGAGCCGCACAACGACGCCGCCGTCGTGCTCGAACTGGATGTGGATGCCGCTACGCCCGCGCCGGTTTTTCTGCCGGGCCAGTACGTGAATATCGATGTCCCGGGTAGCGGACAGCATCGTTCGTATTCGTTCTCGTCGGCGCCGGGCGGGACGAAGATCAGCTTTCTCATCAAGAAGATTCCCGGCGGCGTGATGAGCACATGGCTCGAATCCGCGCAGGCCGGTCACACGGTCGAGCTGACCGGTCCGCTCGGCAGTTTCTATCTGCGCGGGGTGGAGCGTCCGCTGCTGTTCCTCGCGGGCGGCACGGGTCTCGCGCCATTCCTCTCGATGCTCGAAGTGCTCGCACGCGCGAACTCGCAGCAGAAGATTCACCTCATCTATGGCGTGACGCGCGATCTCGATCTCGTGCAAGTCGAAGCGATCGAAGCCTATACGGCGCGGTTGCCGAACTTCACGTTCAGCACCGTCGTCGCGGATGCGGATTCGAACCATCCGCGCAAAGGCTGGGTGACGCAGCACATGCCCGCCGAATCGCTGAATGACGGCGATGTCGATGTGTATCTCTGCGGCCCGCCACCGATGGTCGATGCCGTGCGCAAGCACTTCGACGATAGCGGCGTGAAGCCCAACAGCTTCCACTACGAGAAGTTCACGCCCAACGCCGCGCCGGTGGCAGCATGAGCACGCAACGATTTGCCGGCAAGGTGATGGTCGTGACCGGCGCGGCGCAGGGCATCGGGCGCGGCGTGGCGCTGCGTGCGGCGGCGGAAGGCGCGAAGGTGGTGCTCGTCGATCGCGCGGACTTCATCGGGGAAGTGGCCGCCGAAGCGCAGGGCGCGGATACGGCCGGCTTCGTCGCCGACATGGAAACGTATGAAGGCGCGGCATCCGCGATGGCGTTCGCAGCGCGCACGTTCGGCGGCATCGATATCCTGATCAACGGCGTCGGCGGCGCGATCCGCATGCGTCCGTTTGCCGAGTTCGAACCCGCGCAGATCGACGCCGAAATCCGGCGCTCGCTCATGCCGACGCTCTACGCGTGCCATGCCGTGTTGCCCCATATGCTCGAACGCGGGCGCGGAACCATCGTGAACGTGTCTTCGAACGCGACGCGCGGGATTCGTCGCGTGCCGTATTCGGCGGCGAAAGGCGGCGTCAACGCAATGACGCAGGCGCTCGCGATGGAATACGGCGAGCGCAACATCCGCGTGGTCGCAGCCGCGCCGGGCGGCACCGAAGCGCCCGCGCGACGCGTGCCGCGCAATGCGAGCGGCGACAGCGAGCAGGAAAAAGTGTGGATGGGCGAAGCGGTGAAGCAGGTCACCGAATCGACGTTCTTCAAACGCTACGGCACGCTGGACGAACAGATCGCGCCGATTCTCTTCCTCGCATCGGACGAAGCGAGCTATATCACCGGCGCGGTATTGCCCGTCGCCGGCGGCGATAACGGCTGATCTCACGGGAGACGCAATCATGAGTGAACGCAAGGCAATCGTTCCCGCGGGAATGGAAGCGGTCTACGAAAAGATCCGCTATGCGCCCGCCATCAAGGCCGGCAATACGATCTACGTGTCCGGGCAGATTGGACGCGATGCGAACATGCAACTGGTCGAAGACCGCGAAGCGCAGATCGTGCAGGCTTTCGACAATCTCGAGCTCGTGCTCGAAGCGGCGGGTGCTTCGTTGAGCGATGTCGTCGACGTGACGAGCTTTCATACCGACATGCGTGATCTGCCGTTGTTCATGCAGGTGCGCGAGCGTTATCTGAACACGCATCCGCTGCCGGCGTGGACCGCGATCGGCGCGCATATGCTCGGTGGTTCCGCGGGTTATATCGTCGAAATCAAGGCGGTCGCCGTAGTGACGGCGAGCGCGTCGTAACACGCAAGAAACGTCAACGTAAAAAGAACCGACCTTGCTGCGCCATGCACGCAGCAAGGAGAACGCGCGCGCGTTCATCGTTCCGCCTGATCAATACATTAAAAATCGCGGAATCAAAGCAAGTCCTACATCCTTGGAGACACCCATGCGGCAAATAGACGTGCAAAAGCTATGCGACGATGCCCGGTTCAGCAAGTTTCATTTGCTGCTTCTGTTCTGGTGCGCGCTCATCATCATCTTCGACGGATACGATCTCGCGGTCGTCGGGATCGCGCTTCCGTCGATCATGAGCGACATGGGCATTCAGCCGACGAGCGCCGGATTCATGGTCAGTTCCGCGCTGCTCGGCATGATGATCGGCGCGGTGTTTCTCGGCACGATTGCCGACAGGATCGGCCGCGTGCCCGCCATCGTCATTTGTCTGCTGCTGTTCAGCGTATTCACGGCCGCGGCCGGATTGACGCGCGATCCCGTGACGTTCGGCATCGCGCGCTTTCTCGCGGGACTGGGCATCGGCGGCGTCATGCCGAATGTCGTCGCGCAAATGACCGAGTATTCGCCGCGCAAGATCCGCAGCACGATGGTCACGCTGATGTTCAGCGGATATTCCGTCGGCGGCATGCTCGCGGCGCTCGTCGGCAAGGGGATGATCGAGCGCTACGGCTGGCAATCCGTCTTCATCGCGGCGGGCCTTCCGGCGCTGCTCGCGCCTGTGATCCTCAAGTACATGCCCGAGTCGCTCGCATTCCTCGTGCGAAACGAACGCGCGGCGCGCCTGAAGGACATTCTTTCGCGCGTCGATCCGCGCTATGTGCCGCAAGAGGCCGACCGCTTCGCGCTTTCCGATCGCGAAGCCGCGCCCGGTTCGCCGATCGCGCGACTCTTCGCCGAAGGACGCGGCATGAGCACCGTCATGTTGTGGATCGCGTTCTTCATGTGCCTCTTCATGGTCTACGCGCTGAGTTCGTGGCTGACGAAACTGATGGCTGGCGCGGGGCACAGCCTCGGCTCGGCGCTCACATTCGTGCTCGTTCTGAACTTCGGCGCGATGATCGGCGCGATCGGCGGCGGATGGCTCGCGGACCGCTTCAACATCAAGTACGTGCTGATCGCCATGTACGCGCTCGCCGCGATTTCCATCAGCCTGTTGGGCGTGAAGGTGCCGGTCGGCGTGCTGTTTTTCCTGGTGGGTCTCGCGGGCGCATCGACGATCGGCACGCAGATCGTCACGTATGCGTTCGCCGGTCAGTTCTATCCGACCGCGATCCGCTCGACGGGCATCGGCTGGGCGTCTGGCATCGGGCGCAGCGGGGCGATTCTCGCGCCTATCGTGATCGGCTTTCTCGTGAGCAAGGCGTTGCCGCTGCAGCAGAACTTCGTCGCCATCGCGGTGCCCGGCGTCATCGCGATGCTTGCCGTTTGTCTGATCGATGCGCGTCGTTCGCGCAATGACGCCATCGCCGTGGCCGCCGCCGATCCGGCGTAACGACGCGTGCGCCCGGCAATCACTCCTTCGCGGGCTTCGGTTGCCGGGCCTTCTGCGGCTCGGATGGAGCGCCGCGCTGCGTCGGCGCGCGCGTGCAGGCATCGGGCGGCGTGACATAAGGCACGTCGTGGCAGCAGCACGCATAGACCGGAAAGCCGTACGCGTTCGTGCGGACGATGGTCGTCGGTCCATGCAACGGACACACCGCTTTCATGCAGCCTCCTGAAAATGAAAACGCAGTCAATCAGGTGGTTTCATGTTACTCGCGATATGCGCGTGCGCTTGATTCAAGTCAATCGGAGCCGCGGGCGTCCCGATAGAGTGAGAGCGTCGATTCACGTCACGCGCCACGCAACGGAGTTCGCAGATGAAAGCACTCGTCTATCACGGCCCCGGCATCAAGTCGCTCGACGAGCGGCCGAAACCCGCGCTCGCCGCCGCCACCGATGCGATCGTTCGCGTGACGCGCACGACCATCTGCGGAACCGATCTGCACATTCTCAAGGGCGATGTTCCCACCTGCGAGCCCGGCCGCGTGTTGGGTCACGAAGGCGTGGGCGTCGTCGAGGACGTCGGCGCGGCGGTGTCGACGTTCAAGCCGGGCGATCGCGTGCTGATCTCGTGCATTTCGTCGTGCGGAAAGTGCGAGGCGTGCCGACGCGGCATGTATTCGCACTGCGCGACGGGCGGCTGGATTCTCGGCCACAAGATCGACGGCACGCAGGCCGAATACGTGCGCATCCCGCACGCGGATACGAGCCTCTATCCGATTCCGGCAGATGTCGAGGAAGAGGCGCTCGTCATGCTCTCCGACATTCTTCCGACGGGCTTCGAATGCGGCGTGCTCAACGGGCGCGTGCAGCCGGGCAGCACGGTCGCGATAGTCGGCGCGGGGCCGGTCGGTCTCGCCGCCTTGCTCACCGCGCAGTTCTACGCGCCGGCGCAGATCGTCATGATCGATCGCGACGCGCATCGGCTCGAAATCGCGCGCACGTTCGGCGCGAGCGCGTGCATCGACATCGCGCGCACGGAGGCCGTCGCCGAGATCATGCGTCTGACCGATGGCGCGGGCGTCGATTGCGCCGTCGAAGCGGTCGGCGTGCCGGCGACCTTCGAGCTGTGCCAGCAGATCGTCGCGGCGGGCGGCACCATCGCGAATGTCGGCGTGCATGGCGTGAAGGCCGATCTGCATCTCGAATCGCTCTGGGATCGCAACATCAGCATCACGACGCGTCTCGTCGATACGGTCAGCACGCCGATGCTGCTCAAGACCGTGCGCGCGGGGCGGCTGCAGCCGAAGCAGCTCATCACGCACCGCTTCACGCTCGCGCGCGCGCTCGACGCTTACGACACCTTTGGCCGCGCGGCGGAAACGAACGCGCTGAAGGTCATCATCGAAATTTGAAGTGGGCGGCCTTCAGCGGGAAGCCGTGCGGGCCGGAAAACGATGTACCGCAAAATCCTGGTTGCGCTCGATGGCAGCGAGTGCTCGCAACGCGCGCTCGACGAAGCGATCCGCATCGGCGCGCGTGCGCGAGTGAATGTCGTGTACGTGATCGACGTGGCCGCGCTTTCGTCGTATCCGGCGCAGTATCGCGTGAACGTGCGCGAGGAAGGCGGGCACGCGCTCGATATCGCGTATGCGCGCGTGATCGATGCGGGCATCGAATGCGAAACGGAACTCGCGGAGACGCGCAACGTCACCGATACGATCGCGAAGTGCCTGCAGCGCCGCGCGGTGCACATGCCCGCGGATCTCGTCGTGATGGGCACGCATGGCCGGACCGGGTTGCGCAGGCTCGCGCTCGGCAGCGTCGCGGAAGCGTTCGTCAGACGCTCGACGTGTCCGGTGCTGCTCACGCGCGCACCGAAGCATGTCGCGAAAGACGCGTGAGCCACGACGAGTGAGGCGCGCCCGCGCGATGGCCTGACCGGAGAACAATGACATGGGCCTCGGAATGCAGATCGCCTGCCTCGGCTTCGCGGGCTCGAGCGCGATCGAACGCGAAGCGGGCGTCGAACTCGTGCGGCTTGCGGGCGTCGCGAAAGACATCGTCGATTGCAGGCTCACGATCAAGGCGTCGCTCGATCGCGCGGGACGCACCGTCTTCGACGCGCAACTGGTTCTGCTCACGCGCGATTCCGAGCAGGTCACGGTGCAACGCAGCACACACGCCGACGTGAACGCGGCGCTGCGTCATACATTCGATGACGCCGTTCAGCTGCTGCTTCAGCGCGGCGCGCCGGATGCGATTTGATACAGATCAATACGCGCTCCGAAACCGTGGCCAAGACTAAGTGGATATGCGCTGCGCCGGCTCGCGTCGCATCAACGTTCCACGAGGTATCGGCATGATCGTTACGTTTCCGAGTCAGCCGCCCGTCTATCAGGGCGATGTCCCTTCGCTCACTTTCGCCGCCTTCGCGGACGGTGAGCCGATCGAGTGCACCATTTCGGCCGAAGCGCTGGAGGATCACTTCGGCGCGGCGTCGTGGCGTGAGGAAGATCTGCAGCAGGCGTTCGAGAGCCATCGCTCGTCGATAGAAGGCGCCGCCGAACATGTGCTGAGCCGCGTCGGCGGCACGTCGGTGATGCTGCGCAGCGGATTTTTCCGCTTTCGCGAAGCGCGCGCTCAGACTGCTTCGAGCCGCGCCTGATCGAGGATCCGCACGTCCTTGCCGCGCGCGTCGATCACGCCGGCCTTTTGCAGCCGCGAGAACATGCGGCTGACGGTTTCGATCTTCAGCCCGAGATAGCTGCCGATTTCCTCGCGCGTCATGCGCAGCACGAATTGCGCGGGCGAATAGCCGCGCGCCTTCATGCGCGTCGACAGATTGAGCAGGAAGGCCGCGACGCGCTGCTCCGCCGTCATCGTGCCGAGCAGCATCATCAGATTGGATTCGCGCACGATCTCGCCGCACATCATGCGATGAACGTGATGCTGCACCGCCTTCACTTCGCGGCACAGCAATTCGAGCAGATCGAACGGAACGATGCAGACGACGCTGTCTTCCAGCGCGATGGCGTCGCACGCGTGGCGGTCGGTGCTCACGCCGTCGAACCCGAGGGGCTCGGCCGCCAGATGAAAGCCCGTGACCTGCTCGTGTCCTTCGCGATGCATGACGACGGTCTTGAAGCAGCCGCTGCGCAGCGCATAGAGACTCTGGAAGGGATCGCCGCTGCGGAAAAGCGTTTCGCCGCGCCGCACGAAGCGCGTCGAGCTGATCATCGCGTCGAGACGCTGATAATCGACCGGCGACAAGCCGGACGGCATGCAGATGCGCTTCATAGAACACGTCGAGCAACGCGTGCTCGGCGGCTTCGCGTCGACGTGCATGCCGGGACTGTCTGCGCTCGCGGAAATCATGCTGCGCCTCCTGTCGAACCGGATCGCGCATCGACGCGCGATCCCGCATGTCACGTGTCCAATTATGGAGTGCGCTGTCTCGAAAAAATGTCGGTGCTGGCTGATCGTGCCGTAGGCATTCGGGAAGACGTGTAGGGAAATGCCGACACGCGCCGCTTCGATTCAGGCGCTGTCGTCGTCGAAAAGCTGATGGCGCACCGCGTAGCGCACGAGCGCGGCTTCGTGGGGAATCTGCATTTTTTCGAGGATGCGCGCCTTGTAGGTGCTGATGGTCTTCGCGCTCACGCACAACGCCTCGCCGATATCGCTGATGGATTCGCCCGCGCACAGCCGCCGGAACACTTCGAACTCGCGGTTCGACAATCGCTGATGCGGTAGCGCATCGTCAGGTTCGGTGAGGCTTTGCGCGAAGCGTTCGGCCATCGCGAGGCTCACGTACGCGCCGCCCGACGCGACCTTGGCGACCGCCGCGACCAGCTCCGCGCTCGCGCTTTCCTTCGTCAGATAGCCCGACGCGCCGGCCTTGAACGCGCGCGCGGCGTATTGCTGCTCGGCGTGCATCGTGAGCACGAGAATGCGCAGCGCGGGCTTTTCGTCCTTGATCTGCTTGAGCAGGTCGAGGCCGCTGCGGCCGGGCATCGACAGATCGAGCACGAGCACGTCCGCCTCCGTTGCGCGCACGAGCGCGAGCGTGCCCGGCCCGTCGCTCGCTTCGCCGGCGACCTCGAAGCCGTGCGCGTTCGCGAGGATATGGCGCAGGCCGTCGCGCACGAGCGCGTGGTCATCGGCGATCAGGACTTTCGTCGTCATGGATTCGGTTCTTCCGTTTCGCGGCCCGGCACCAGCAGAACGGGACACCGCGACAGCCGCGCGAAACCTTCCGCGACGCTGCCGAGCACGATCCGCCGCAAGCCGCGCCGCCCGTGCGTGCCCATGACGACGAGATCGGCGCGGAAATCGTCGGCGCAATGACGGATGCGCTGCGGGATGTCATCGCCGAGATACTCGACTTCGCACACGCGCGGCGTGCCCTTGACGCCCGCTTGCGTCATGCGCTCCGTGGCCGTCGCAGCGAGCCGCCGGCCTTCCTCCAGCAATGCGTCGCGCAGGCCAGGATAGAACGCGCTCGTGGCGTCGTAGGAAACGGGCTGCATGTCCACGACGAAGAGCGGCTGAATTTGCGCCGCGCTCGCGCTTGCGATCCTGATCGCCTCATCGAGGGCGTGGAGGGAAGTCGGGCTGCCGTCGATGGGCACGAGAATGCGGTTGTACATGACGATCTCCTGATCCGGTGTGTTGGCGCGTCGCGGGTGTGCGATCGAGTCTACGGACGGCGTATGCAAAACGGTTGACGCAAGTCAAGGAACGGAATCGTCATCGGCGGGGGCGATGAAGCGGAATGTCCACGACGACGCGAAAGCCTTCGCCCGGCGCGCTGCGAAACTCGATGACGCCGCCCAGTTGCCGCACGCGCTCGCCCATGCCGAGCAGGCCGAACGTGCCCGCCGCGCGCGGCCGTTCGATATCCGCGCCGCGGCCGTCATCCTCGATCGTCAGCGTGCAGCGCGCATACGCGCAGACGATCGCGATGCGAACTTCCGATGCCCGCGCGTGGCGCACGACGTTCGTCAGCGCTTCCTGCACGAGCCGGAAGAGCGACGTGGACGCAGTCGCCTCGAAGCCGTCCTCGTCGCCTTCGATATCCAGATGGATCGTCAGATCGTAGCGGCGGCGGTAATCGCAAACGAGCCAGTCGATTGCGGCGAAAAGGCCGAGATCGTCGAGCACGGGCGGACGCAGGCCCGCCGCGATGCGTCGCAGCGAACCGATGATCGTGTCGATTTGCGTGAGCGCCTGCTGTTTGAAGCGCGCGTTCGGCGCGGTGCTGTCGAGAATCGACAACTGCATTTTGAGCGCGGCAAGCTGCTGGCCGAGATCGTCGTGCAACTCGCGGGCAATCGACGCGCGCTCGTTTTCCAGCGCCGTCTGTACGTGCGCGGAGAGCTCGCGCGCATGCTGCAATTCCGTGAGCCGCAAGCGGTCGGTCATGTCGCGCGTGACCTTGGCGAAGCCGATCAGACTACCCGACGGATCGTGCAACGCGGTGATGACGACGTTCGCCCAGAAGCGGCTGCCGTCTTTGCGGATGCGCCAGCCTTCGTCCTCGACGCGGCCCACGCGCGCCGCCGTCGAGAGGGCGTTGTGCGGCTTGCGCGCGGCGATATCGTCGCCCGGATAGAAGACGGAAAAATGACGGCCGACGATATCGCTCGCGTCATAGCCCTTGATCCGCCGCGCGCCGTTGTTCCAGGTCGCGACGTGGCCGTGCGCGTCGAGCAGGAAGATCGCGTAGTCCTCGACCGCTTCGACCAGCAGACGGAAAGGTGCGTCCGTCAGCAGCGAAGGCGTGTTGCCGGGTTCGGTCGCGGAGCAGTCGGTCATCGTTGCAATGGGCGGATGCGCTTGCAACGTCGACGCGTTGCGGCGCTATTGCTTCATCATCTGAAAGGGCGGCAAGGGCAGCTCGTCGCCGTCGAGAAACGCGGTCGCGCAGCGCACCGCGAAGCCGAGCGCGCCGTCCTTGCTTGCGAATGCGCCGAGATTGCCGAGCGAGGTGGCATGGCCGTCCTCTTCGAGAATCGACGCGGTCGCGACGAACGCGTTGCCTACACGAGTGGCGGAGGGCTTAAAAGCCGCTCCCCGATGATAGATGATCATAGATTTGACCGGTGGAGATGATCGAAAGGCTTATGCGGCAGGCATGCCGCGGCGTGAGAGCGAATGCGCGCGGATCAGCGCGGGTTCTGCACTGACTGTCGATAGTCGATCTCGGCCATGCCGTAAGCGAACGCGTAGCGCACCGCGCCCGTTTCGCTGGCGAATTCGCCGAGCATTCCGCTCGAACGGCGCGTGCCGTCCGGTTCTCGCACGATGAGCATCGCCGCGTATCTGTCCTGCTCCGGGACGGCGGTCGCGCTCAGTACGTGCCCTTTGTAGATCACGTCGTCGGGTCGATTCATTGCTCTCTCAGGTTCTAATGTTTTGCCGGCGTGGCAATTCTGACGTTTGCCTACATTCCGTAAGCAGTAAGCCTAACCGTTCAATTTTTGTCGCTTAATCCGATTTAAGCTTTTTTACTTTTCCCATGCAAATGCTTAAGTCCGACCAATCCTGCGGGCATCGGGTCGCGCCTCTGCGCATCGCGTTGAACAGTCTCGATACCGACTTCGCCGCAACGACGTACATCGCGCCGGAGAGCCCCGAATCGGAGCGCATCAGCAGATCGGCTGCGAAAAGCGCCGCGATCGCGACGAGCGGGTGGCACATCACCTGAGCGGTCAAGCGTTTCATCTGCGTCTCACCTCGAAAACATCTGTCGAAATCGGGCAAGACCGCACAGTGCTGCGATAGCGATACGAACCGGGTCCCGTCCTGAGCCTTACTGTGCCTTTAACGTCCGCTTGCAGTCCTGCCCGCACGTCCGCGCTGGCTGCCCGATCGTCCGGGTTTTTTTCCGCTGTCTGCGAATTCGTGAGACGCATACATACAGCCCGCCGACCGTTCCGCCAAAGCCTAGCGTTCAGCCGACCGTCGTCCGCTTTTTTAAGCCGTTGCAGACAATAATCGCGACTGCACCGGGGCCGGCCCCTCCTGAACGGAGATCGCAGATGAAAGGGCATTTATCGGTTGGCGTGATCGCAGTCGCTATCGCAGCAATCATCGGTGGATGCAGCGGAGGAAGCTCCTCCGATCCGTCCTCGACATCCGGCGGCTCCGCGTCGGCATCCGGTCCCGCGTCGGCGTCGAGCCCAGCGTCGGCATCCAGTCCTTCGGCCGCATCGTCGGCAAACGGCGCGAGCGCGCCCGCGAGCGCAAGCGCTCCCGCGACGAACTCGCCGTCCGCATCGACTCCGATGGATGTCACCACGTATCACAACGACATCCGCCGCACCGCGCAGCAGCTTGCCGAGACCCGGCTCACGCTCGCCAGCGTGAAGTCGTCCACGTTCGGCAAGCTCGGCTTCTATGCCGTCGATGGCGCCGTCGATGCGCAACCGCTCTTTCTGGCCAACGTGCCGATCGCGGGCGGCACGCATAACGTGCTGTACGTCGCGACCGAGAACGCGACCCTCTACGCGTTCGATGCCGACACCGGCGCCGTGCTCTGGCAAGTCTCGACGCTCGGCGCGGGCGAAGTGCCGAGCGACGATCACGGCTGCGACCAGACCACGCCGAAAATCGGCATCACGGCGACGCCGGTCATCGACCGCTCGCGCGGGCCCAACGGCGTGATCTATGTCGTCGGCATGTCGAAGGACAGCGGCGGCGCGTATCACCAGCGCATCCACGCCATCGACATCGCAACGGGCGGCGAACTGTTCGGCGGCCCGACCGAAATCACCGGCTCGTATCCCGGCACCGGATCGGGCAGCGTGAACGGCGTCGTGCCGTTCACGCCGGGCCAGTACATCGAGCGCGCGTCGCTGCTGCTGCTGAACGGCGTCGTCTATACGGCGTGGAGCTCGCATTGCGACACGCTGCCGTATACCGGCTGGCTCATCGGCTACAGCGCGGACACGCTCAAGCAGACGGGCATCCTCAACGTCACGCCGAACGGCGAGATGGGCGGCATCTGGATGGGCGGCGCGGGCCTGGCATCGGACGGCACGTCGATCTATTTCCTCGACGGCAACGGCACGTTCGACGCGACCATCAACGCGCAGGACATGCCGATCAGGAACAACTTCGGCAACGGCTTCCTCAAGGTCACGCCGAGCGCGACGTTCGCGCTTCAGGTCAACGATTACTTCGAGCCGTCGAACACCGTGGTGGAATCGAACCAGGATCTGGATCTCGGCTCGGGCGGCGTGCTCGTGCTGCCCGATGTCACCGACATCAACGGCAACGTGCAGCATCTCGCGATAGGCGGCGGCAAGACGCGCGTCCTCTACGTCGTGAACCGCGATTCGATGGGCAAGTTCGATTCGAACGCGGATCACATCTATCAGCCGCTTTACTCGACGATCACCGGTCCGATGTTCACCGCGCCGGCGTTCTACAACAACACGATCTACGTCGGCCCGGCGGGCGATCATCTGAAGGCGCTGCCCGTCGTCAACGCGATGGTCGCGACAAGCGCATCGAGCCAGACGACGAGTCCCGCGGGCAACTGGAATTTTCCGGGCCTCGCGCCGGTCATTTCCGCGAATGGCAATACCGACGGCATCGTATGGGGCGTCGAGAACACCACGCCGACCGCCGTGCTGCATGCCTACGACGCGAGCAATCTCGCGATCGAGCTTTACAACAGCAATCAGGCGGGCACGCGCGATCAGTTCGGCAACAACAAGTTCATCTCGCCGACGGTCGCGAACGGCAAGGTCTACGTCGGCACGAAGACAGGCGTGATGGTGTTCGGTCTGCTCGGCGGATGACTCGCGCGGGTCGGGGCCGCATCGATATAAGATCGCGTTACCTCGACCCATGGAGCTTCCGATGCAACTGACCCGTCTTCTCGTTCCGACGTTCGTGCAGACGTTGAAGAACCTGTCGGCGTGGCTGGATAAAGCCGCTGCATTTCAGCACGAGAAAGGCGCGAATCCCGACGCGCTGATGACCTTGCGTCTCGCGCCCGACATGTTTCCGCTCGCCGCGCAAGTGCGCTTCGTGTGCTTTCAGGCACAGGAACCGGTGTACCGGCTGCGCGGCGAAGACCTGCCGCAGACAGTGCTGCGCGTGCGGAAAGAAGGCGCGCATTCGAACGAAGCGCCGGGCACGTTCGCCGATGCGCAAGCCTGCATCGCCGATGCGATCGCATTGCTCTCGAACCTCACTTCCGATGCGCTCGACGCCGGAACCGGCGAGCCGATCGCGCTCGATCTGCCGAACGGCATCGTCTTCGACATGACCGGCGAGCAATACGCGCGCGACTGGTCGCTGCCGCAGTTCTATTTCCACGCGATGACCGCTTACGCGATCCTGCGCAACCACGGCGTGCCGCTCGGCAAGCCGGATTACGTGGCGCACATGTTCTCGTATATCCGGCCCGGCACGCTGCCCCAATCGGGCTGAATCCGCGCGACTTCGGCACAATGCTTGCGCAGACACGAACTACGACCTTGCGCCATGCGACCCGCCGACCCGAACGTTTCTCCCGCCCTCGAATGCCGCCGCCTGACGAAAACGTACGGCAGCGGCCGCATCGTGCTCGACGCGCTCGACTTCGCGCTCGGCGCGGGCGAGTTCGTCGCGATCATGGGCGACTCGGGCGTCGGCAAATCGACGCTGCTCAATCTGATCGCGGGCCTCGACACCGCCGATAGCGGCGACGTGCTGATCGACGGCGCATCGATCTCGACGCTTCCCGACGACGCCGCCACGCGCCTGCGCCGGCAAAAGCTCGGCTTCGTGTTCCAGGCGTTTCACGTCCTGCCGCATCTGACGCTGTATCAGAACGTCGCGGTGCCGCTGCTGCTGAACGGCATGCCGCCCGCGCCCGCGCGCGCCATGCTCGCGGCGGTCGGCCTCGACGGACGCGGCGACGACATGCCGCGCCAGCTTTCCGGCGGCGAGTTGCAGCGCGTGGCGATTGCGCGCGCGCTGGTGCATCGGCCGCGCCTCATTCTCGCCGATGAACCCACCGGCAATCTCGATCCGCAGACCGCGCACGAAGTGCTCGAATTGCTGCGCGCCGAAACCAAGGCGACGCGCGCCGCGACGGTGATGGTCACGCATTCCGAAGCGGCGGCCGCGTTCGCGGATCGCGTCGTGATTCTGCGCGACGGCGCCTTGCACGCCGCGACGCTCGCCCGATGAGCGATATCGCCGCCGGATGCGGATTCTTCGACACGCTCACGCGCTGGCTGCTCGGCGCGCAATGGCGCAGCCATCGCGGACGCGCGCTCGTCGCCATGCTGACGATCGCGCTCGGCGTCGGGCTCGGTTATGCGGTGCAGCTCATCAACGGCGCGGCGTTCAACGAGTTTTCCGCCGCCGCGCGCAGCCTTTCCGGTCAAGCCGACTTGCAAGTGCGCGGCGCGCAGCCTTTCATCGACGAGAACGTTTATCCGCGGCTCGCGACGCGCGCGGGCGTGGCCGCCGCGAGTCCGGTGCTCGAACTCGATGTCGCCGTGCCCGGCAAGAACGCGCCGCTCAAGGTGCTCGGCATCGACGTGTTCCGCGCGAAGCGCATCGCGCCGGACCTGACCGGCGTGCCGTCGCCGGAAGCATCGTTCGATGTTCTCGCCGATGACGCGATCTTTCTTTCGCCCGCCGCGCTCGCCTGGCTCGGCGCGCGCGATGGCGGACGCATCGAATTGCAAAGCGGCACGTCGCCCGTGACGTTGCGCGTCGCGGGCGGCATCGCGCGAACGCGTCCCGGCCAGCGCATCGCGGTGATGGATATCGCCGCCGTGCAGAACCGCTTCGGCATGGCGGGCAAGCTATCGCGCGTCGATGTGCAACTCGCGCGCGGCGTCGATCGGGATGCGTTCCGCGAGACGCTGCAACGCGAACTCGGCGCGCGGCTCGTCGTGACCGGCACGCAGGATATCGAGAGCCGGACGGACCGGCTGTCGCGCGCGTATCGCATCAATATGAACGTGCTCGCGCTCGTCGCGCTGTTTACCGGCGCGTTTCTCGTGTTCTCGACGCAAGCCGCGGGCGTCGTGCGCCGTCGCGCGCAATTCGCGATGCTGCGCGTGCTCGGCATGACGCGCGCATCGCTCGTGCGGCAGATCATGCTCGAAGGCGCGCTGCTCGGCGTGGTGGGCGGCGTGCTCGGCATCGCGCTCGGCTTCACGGTCGCGGCGCTCGCGTTGCGCTTTTTCGGCAGCGATCTCGGCGGCGGATATTTTCCGGGCGTCGAGCCGCGCGTCGTCTTCGATCCGCTAGCGAGCGCGATCTTTCTCGCGCTGGGCATCGGCGTCGCGCTCGCGGGCACGCTCGTTCCCGCGCTCGAAGCGGCGCGCGCCCGGCCCGCGCCCGCGTTGAAGGCGGGCAGCGAAGAAGCCGCGCTCGCACCGCTCGGCACGCCGTGGCCCGCGCTCGCGTGCCTCGCGGCAGGCGCGGCGCTGACGCAGGCGCCGCCCGTTTTCGATGCGCCCATCGGCGGTTATCTCGCCGTCGCGCTGCTGCTCGTCGGCGGCATCGCGCTGATGCCGCGTGTCACGGCAATCGTGTTCCGCCGCGCGATGAAACCGCGCAACGCCGTCGCGACGCTCGCGCTCGCGCGTCTCGCGAATGCGCCCGGGCAGGCATCGATCGCGATGGGCGGCGTGCTGTCGAGCTTCACGCTGATCGTCGCGATGGCGATCATGGTGACGAGCTTTCGCGTGTCCGTCGAAGACTGGCTCGCGCATCTGCTGTCGGCGGATCTTTATGTGCGGATCGCATCGAGCGGCGACACGGGCGGCTTGCAGCCCGATCAGCAAACGCAGATCGCAGCAGTCGATGGCGTCGCGCACGCGGCGTTCACGCGCGCGACGAAGCTGACGCTCGATCCCGCGAAGCCGCCGGTCGCGCTGATCGCGCGCGAGCTCGACGCCGCCGATCCCGGCGCGACGTTGCAGATGACCGGCGATGCGTTGCCGCCATCCGCGTGGCGCGCGGGCGAAACGCCGGTCTGGGCCTCGGAAGCGATGGCCGATCTGTATGGCTATCGCGTGGGCGAGCGCGTGAGCTTGCCCGTCGGCGGCGCGGGCGAGCGTTTCGTCGTCGCGGGCATATGGCGCGACTACGTGCGGCAGACGGGCGCGCTGCAAATGCGTATCGCGGACTATCGGCGGCTGACCGGCGACACGGCCGCCACCGACATCGCCATTACGTTGCGCGCGGGTTCGGGCGCGGCGCAGGTCATCGACGCGATCAAAAAGCTGCCCTTCGGCGGCGCGCTCGAATTCTCGCAACCGGGCGAGATCCGCGCGCGCACGCTGACCATTTTCGACCGCAGTTTCGCCGTGACGTATCTGCTCGAAGCGGTCGCGATCGTCATCGGGCTGTTCGGCGTCGGCGCCACGTTTTCGATGCAGACGCTCGCGCGCTCGCGCGAATTCGGCATGCTGCGGCACGTCGGCGTGACGCGCGCGCAGATTCTCGGGCTGCTCGCTTCGGAAGCGGGCTGGCTCACGCTGCTCGGCATCGCGATGGGCTGCGTGCTCGGCTTCGCGATCAGCCTGATTCTCGTGTTCGTCGTGAATCCGCAGTCGTTTCACTGGAGCATGTCGCTGCACATTCCGTCGACGATGATCGCGGCGATCGCGTGCGTGATGATGGTGTCGTCGTGCGCGACGGCGGTGCTGTCGGGCCGGCGCGCCGTGTCGGTCGATGCGGTGCGCGCCGTGCGGGAGGACTGGTGATGCGCGCGCTGCTTTTCGCGTTGATGCTCATGTCGATGACCGCATTCGCCGGCGAGCCGAAGTTCGCGCCCGTCGCGCCCGGCCACGTCATCGACTGGCCGAAGGACAGCGGCGCGCATCCGCCGTATCGCACGGAATGGTGGTACGCGACCGGCTGGCTCGAGACGGCGGAGCACCAGCCGCTCGGGTTTCAGATCACGTTCTTTCGCTCGAACACCGGCAAGAAGCACGGCAAGAGCGCGTTCGATCCGTCGCAACTCGTCATCGCGCATGCGGCGTTGTCCGATCCCGCGTACGGGCGGCTCGCGCACGATCAGAACATCGCGCGGCAGGGCTTCGGTCTGGCGTACGCGAAGGAAGGCAACACCGACGTCAAGCTCGACGCATGGCGCATGTCGCGCGCGGCGCACGGCAGCTACACGGTCATCGCCGATGCCGCCGGATTCGCGCTCCATCTCACCTTCACGCCGACGCAGCCGCCGATGTTCCAGGGCGAAGGCGGCTACTCGCGCAAAGGGCCGTCGCCGGAGCAGGCGAGCTATTACTACAGCGAGCCGCAGCTCAAGGTGACGGGCAGCGTCGTGCGGCCATCGGCATCGGGGAAGGAGAGCGCGGGCGTCGCCGTGACGGGCCGTGCCTGGCTCGACCACGAATGGTCGAGCACGTTGCTGCCATCCGATGCGGCCGGCTGGGACTGGCTCGGCGCGAATCTCGACGACGGCTCCGCGCTGATGGCCTTCAAGGTCCGCGCCCGCGACGGCCATTCGGTCTGGGCGCACGCCGCTTTGCGCGATCGCGACGGCCGCACCCGACAATTCGGCCCCGGCGATGTGGAATTCACGCCCGAGCGCGAGTGGCGCTCGCCACGCACGAACACGACGTATCCGGTGGCGATGAACCTGCGCGTCGGCGGAATGCGCTGGCGGCTGACTCCGCTCATCGACGATCAGGAACTCGACTCGCGCGATTCGACCGGCGCGCTGTACTGGGAAGGCGCGGTCACGCTCGACGGCGACGGCGGAAAAGGACGCGGATATCTCGAACTGACGGGATACGCAAAGACGATCGAGATCGAAAAGCGGTGAAGTGGCGGCATCCTCGTGCAACTGTAGCGAAACTTCGTACAAAAGCGTAAAAAGGGGCAGCTTAAGCTTCGTTTAAGAAAAGTCTCATAGTCTCGCTCGACACGCCTCCGCCGTCTCGCCTTTCCATGTCAGCGCGCCTTTTTGTCCAAAGATCCCCGACGATTTACCCGCTTTCGCGGCAGATCGAATGACGCGCGGGTTTTCCCGACGCTCGCGGCCCGCGCCGCGCCTTCTGATCCCTCGACCGATGCGCCCTAAGCGCGCGTCGCTCGATCCGCCTCCCGCCGATGCCTTTATCTTCTTCCAACGCCTTGCCCGGCAAGGCAGGCCGACTGCTTTTCACTTGCGCGATCGGTTCCATCTGTACGGTCGTGATCTGCAACGCGCTGCATCGTCCGACCGCGGCTTTGGCCGATAAGGACGAGGCGCCCGCGGTCTCGCTGCCCCAACGCGCCGCGCCGAAAACGCCGCCCGCGCCGACACGCACCACT
This sequence comes from Caballeronia sp. ATUFL_F2_KS9A, assembly GCF_023630765.1. Classification (NCBI taxonomy): domain Bacteria; kingdom Pseudomonadati; phylum Pseudomonadota; class Betaproteobacteria; order Burkholderiales; family Burkholderiaceae; genus Caballeronia; species Caballeronia sp. ATUFL_F2_KS9A. The sequence goes on from NZ_JALQEK010000039.1 coordinate 110,175, forward strand.
GAAAGCGCGACCGTCGACGAGACGTTCTCCGATGCCGCGCAAAGCCTCGGCATCGACCAAGGGACGATCGCGACGCTCACCGAAGCGTTCGCGAGCAACGTCGACATGCGGCGCGATCTCAGAAAAGGCGACACGCTCAGCGTGGTCTATGACCGTCCGCAAGGCAGCGCAACCGCCGATGACCCGCCGCTCGCCGTGCGTCTGACGACCGGATCGTCATCGCACGACGTGTTCCTTTATCGCGATCCGAACGGCGAAACGCGCTATTACGCGAAGGACGGCAAGAGCACGAAACCCGCGTTCTCGCGCTATCCGGTTGCGTTCACGCGGGTGTCGTCGGACTTCTCGCTGCGAAGGTTCGATCCGGTCGTGCATCGCTGGCAAAGTCACGACGGCGTCGATCTCGCCGCGCCCATCGGGACGCCGGTGCACGCGACGGCGCAGGGCAAGGTGACGTTTGTCGGCAGGCAGACGGGTTACGGCAAGGTCGTCATGCTGGAAAATCCGCCGCCGTATTCGACCGTCTACGCGCATCTTTCGCGTTTCGCGAAAGGCATCAGGACTGGCGGAACGGTGCAGCGCGGGCAGGTGATCGGCTATGTCGGCGAAACGGGTTGGGCGACCGGACCGCATCTGCACTACGAAGTGCACGTCGATGACGTCGCGATGGATCCGCTCACCGTCGATCTTCCCGGCGACGATCGTCTGCACGGCGAAGAACGCCAGCGATTCGCGAGGGAAGCGGAAGCGCTGAGCGCCGAGCTCAACGGCTGATGTTCAGACGGCGAGACCGGCCGATTCCCGCACGGCCGCAAGAACGCGGCGGCTCTTGCCTGCGCGCTTGGCTTCGTAGAGCGCGTTGTCGGCGTCGCGCAGCACGCCGTCGAGTTCGTCGTGATGATGATCGAACATCGCGACGCCGATGCTCACGCCGATCTCCAGCATCGCGCCGGCATCGGTGACGAAGGGCTTCGACAACTCGCGCACGATGACATCCGCGAGCGCGAGCGGATCGGCCTGCGGCGGCGTGACGATCACGAACTCGTCGCCGCCGAGCCGCGCGACCAGCGATCCTTCGCCCGACAGATGCCGCAAACGGCGCGCGACCAGCGCGAGCAGCGTATCGCCGATTTCGTGGCCGTGGGCGTCGTTGATGGCCTTGAAGCCGTCGAGATCGAGATAGAGCAGGGCGGTGTGCTCCGGCGCGCTCGATCGGACCGCCCGGAAAAGACCCGCGCGGTTGAGGAGCCCGGTCAGTTCGTCGTGGCGCGCGCGGCGATCGTTTTCCTGTTCGGCTTTCATCGTGGAGACGAGCATGCCGTTCAGACGCCACGCGGCGGCGCTCATCGCAAAAAGATAAAACGGGATTTGCAAAAGCGTGAGCCAGAGCGTCGGCTCGCCCGAGAGCACCGCGCCGATGCAGCACGGCCCGAGCGACAAAAAGATCATCACCGCGACGAGACGCGGCGCGCCGAAATTGCGGAAGCAGATGCCGCCGACCATCGCGGCGGCGGACAGAAACGACAGCGTCGCGGCGACCCAGTCGCCCGACAGCACGGAGACCAGCGCGCCGTAGCCGACGGTTGCGCCCCAAAGCGGCGCGAGAAGCACGTAGGTATCCGTCAGCGTCGATTTGCGCTCGCGCGCGCGGCGTCGCGCGACGACGAGCACGACGAGCCGCACGAGACACACGGCGATTTCGAGCGCGAGCCAGATGTGGAAAGCGGGCGTCGGATGGCGGCTGTCCAGCACCCACGCGACGGCGACCGTGTTCAGCACGCCGCCCGCGAATATCGGCAGCGTGCCGAACAGGCTTCCGACGAGGGCGACGCGGATCGCGCGGGGAATGTCGGCTCCCGCGTGCAGCAACCACGTCGCCGCACGTCCGCGCGGCAGGGTGAACACCTCAGTTTGTTGTTCCATATCGGGCTTTTCGCGTCACGGTCGGGCCGGACCACACTGCGGATAACGGTCGTTCGCATCGAAACTTTAGTAGGCCGCCGCTTAACAACGTCGCGCAATCGGTTGGGAACAGGCGATAAAAAATAGTTATTCGCGGCGTGTTCTTGACTTTTTGTCCGCTTCGCGCGCGCCCATATCCGCTCGGGGAATCCGTCCGAATCGCGCGAAACCTTACGACCTGCTGTCACGTAGGGCTTTATTGAGAACGATTCGCGTTTACGTTAGCTTCGCGACTCCTACGGAAGTGGAGCACGATTTATGGCTTACATGCACATACAGCCGGCATCGTCGAAGCGTTCTTCGACCTCGCCGCCGCCTTCGAATCTGCCTCTCGATGCTTACTGGCATCGGCGCGAACCCGCCGTCGCGCGTCCGGCGCCGCCCGAGCGCGAAGCCACCGGGCGCAGCCTGCTCGATCTCGCCATCGCCAACCGGCAGATGCTCGTGAACATGGCGCGCGGCGTCGTCGGTTGCGCGAGCCGTGCCGAGGACGTGGTGCATGACGTCTTCGTCAGTCTCATCGACTTGCCGCAGCAGGACGCCGTGCGTCAGCCGATGGGCTACATCGCGCGCATGGTGCGCAATGCGTCGATCGACGCGTGCAGGCGGCAAAGCCTCGAAAACATCTATCGCGCGGACGAGGAGGACGGCCTCGACGTGCCCTCGCACGAACTCTCGCCCGAAGCGCGCGCGCAGGCCCGCGATACGCTGCACCGCGTCTGCGATGCGCTCGCGCAGTTGCCCGAGCGCAATCGCGCCGCCTTCGAAATGGTGCGGCTGCGCGACGAGACGCTGCAAAGCGCAGCGCGCGCGCTGAACGTCTCGCAGACGCTCGTGCACTTCATGGTGCGCGACGCCCAGCAACATTGCGCCGCTTGCCTCGACGCGCGCGAACGCAATGTCGCGTGTCCGGCGTTCGTCGGCGGTAAAAAAGCGCGCCGCTCATCCGTCTAGTCGATATAGGCCAACTCGCAGAGAGAGAGACATCACCATGTCGCAACAGCAGAACCACGCAGCCGACGATCTCGTCTACACGGTCGTCATCAACGACGAAGAGCAGTATTCGATCTGGCCGACGTTCCGCGACGTGCCCGCGGGATGGCGCGAGGCCGGCAAGCGCGGCGCGAAGGCCGATTGCCTCGCGTACATCGAACAGGTCTGGACCGACATGCGCCCCGCGAGCCTGCGCCGTCACATGGACGCCATCGCCACACAAGCCCGCGCGAGCCTGAACTGATGAGCGCGCTCTCCGTGACCGCGCCCGCGCTCGCCGATCTGCGGATCGAGCCGGGCTTGCCGGTCGTCGTATCGCCGCGCGCGGGCGTCGATCTGTCGCTCGCCGATGCCGCGCCGCTGCTGCATTCGATCGTCGCGGAATCGCTCGAACGCGCGGGCGGCGTGCGCTTCACCGGCTTTCGCGTCGAGTCGATCGAGGCGTTCCAGCAATTCGCCGCGTCGTTCGGCGATCCGCTGATCGGCTACGAATTCGCCTCGACGCCGCGCAGCCAGGTCGAGGGCGCGGTGTACACGTCGACGGAATATCCGCCGCATCGCTCGATTCCGCTGCACAACGAGCAGTCGTACACGCGCGAATGGCCGATGCGCATCTGGTTCCACTGCGCGCTCGCGGCGCGTGCGGGCGGCGCGACGCCGATCGCCGACAGCCGCGCGGTGTATCGCGCGCTCGGTCCGGCGCTCGTCGAACGCTTCGCGAAGCGCGAGCTGCTGTACGTGCGCAACTTCGGGCAAGGACTCGATCTGCCGTGGCAGAACGCGTTCGGCACGGACGATCCGCGCGAGGTCGAGCGCATCTGCGCGGCGCGCGGGATTGCCTGCGCGTGGCGCGACAGCGACGACGGCGAACTGCTGCTGCGCACGGAAGAGCGTTGTCAGGCGGTCGCGCGGCATCCGCGCACGGGCGACATGGTCTGGTTCAATCAGGCGAATCTCTTTCATCTTTCCGCGCTCGACGACGACATGCAGGAAGCGCTCGTCGATGCCGTCGGATTGGAAAACGTGCCGCGCAACGTCTTTTACGGCGACGGCGCGCCGCTCGAAGCCGATGCGCTCGCCGAGATCCGCGCGGTGCTCGACGAAAAGCGCATCGCATTTCCGTGGCTCACCGGCGACGTGCTGATGCTCGACAACATGCTGACCGCGCACGCGCGCGATCCGTTCGAAGGACCGCGCCGCGTCGTCGTGGCGATGGCGCAGAGTTACCGCGAGGCGCGATGACATTGCCCGTGGCGCTGCGCGCGCGTTCGTTGACGGTCGCCTATCGCGACGACGTCGTGCTGGAAAACCTCGACATCGATATCGCCGAAGGGCGCGTCACCGCGTTATGCGGACCGAACGGCTGCGGCAAGAGCACGTTGTTGCGCACGCTCGCCGGTTTGCAGGCGGCGCGCGCGGGATCGGTCGACGTGAACGGCAAGCCGCTCGCATCGATGCGCCGCCGCGCGCTCGCCCGCACGCTCACCATGCTCGCGCAGTTCAATCAGATTCCGGCGGGACTCACGGTGCGCGAACTCGTCGCCTACGGACGCTACGCGCACGGCGGCTGGATGCGCGGTCTCACGCGCGCGGACCACGCGGCGATCGATGCGGCGCTCGACGCGAGCGGACTCGTCGACGATGCCGCGCGCGATGTCGCCGCGCTTTCCGGCGGCGAGCGTCAGCGTGCGTGGATCGCGATGGCGCTCGCGCAGGAAGCGCCGATCGTGCTGCTCGACGAGCCGACGACGTACCTCGACATCCATCATCAGCTCGACATCCTGCGGGAATTGCGGCGGCTCAATCGCGAGCGCGGACTCACGATCGTCTGGGTGCTGCACGACCTGAATCAGGCGGCGGCGTTCTCCGACGAAATCGTGCTGATGCGCGCGGGGCGTATCGTCGCGCAAGGCTCGCCCGAAGCGATGATCGATCCGCGTCATTTGCTGGAGACTTTCGGCGTTCGCATGCTGCGCGTCACGCATCCGCAGACGGGCGCGCCGATGTGCGTGCCCGCTTACGATGGCGTCGAAGAACGGAGCATCGCCGCATGACGACGCTCGCGACTCGCCGCCGCCTGCATCGCGCGCATTCGTTCTGGGCGCGCGTGTCGCTCGCCATCGATCTGATCGCCGGACGCCGCACGACATGACGACGCTCGCCACGGCAAACGCATCGCGGCATCGCGTGGCCGCGCCGAATCGCGCGGGCGCGATCGCGTGTGCGTTGATCGCGCTGATTCTCGCGCTGGCCGCGCTGCGTCTCTATCCCGAACTGCGCGCGTGGCTCGATGCGCCATCGGGCACGGATGCCGCGCGTCTCGCGCATGTCTTTCTCTTCGATCTGGGCGCGCCGCGCGTGGCCGCCGCGCTCGTCGCGGGCGGCTGTCTCGCGGTCGCGGGCACGCTCTTTCAGGCGCTGACGCGCAACCCGCTCGCCGCGCCCGATCTGCTCGGCATCACCGGCGGCGCGCAGCTCGGGCTGCTCGCGGCGATGATCGCGCCGGAGGTGGTCGGCGCGGCGTCGGTGCCGTTGCTGTTCGTCTGCGGGCTCGCGGCGGCGGGTTGCGTCGCGGCCGCGGCGGGCGGCTGGCGCGCGACGCCCTTGCGCCTCGTGCTCGCGGGCAGCGTGTGCATGCTGCTTTTTTCCGCGATCTCGACGCTCTTGCTCGCGTTCTTCGAGCAGACGGTCGTCGGCGCGTCGCTGTGGGCGAGCGGCAGTCTGTATCAGCCCGGCGCGACGGGATTGATGTCGGCGCTGCGCTGGCTCGTGTTGCCGCTTCTCGCGCTGCCGTTCGTGATGCGCCCGCTCGATCCGCTCGCGCTCGGCGACGATGCCGCTGCCGCCGCCGGCGTGAACGTCGATGCGACGCGTCTCTTCGCGATGACGGTCGCGGTCGGCTTCGCGAGCGTCGCGGTGGCGATCGCGGGCCCGCTGTCGTACGTCGGGCTGATCGCGCCGAATCTGCTGCGTCACCTGCGCGGCGCCAAAGCGTCGAAGCTCGCGGCGCTCGTGCCGCTCTCCGCGCTCGCGGGCGGCGCGCTCGTGCTCGCGACCGACAGCGCCGTGCTCGCGCTCGATCTCGATTCGACCTTGTCGACGGGCGTCGCGATCGCATTCGTCGGCACGCCGCTGATGCTCGCGATGATCAGGAGCGGCGCGGCGTGGTCCGGCGCGCTGCACGCGGGCCAGGCGCGCGAATCGGCGCGGCGCGGCATGGGCGCGGTGCGGGCGTTGTCCGCGTGGCCGTCGCCTGCGCTCGCCGCTTTGCTCCTCGCCATCGGATGCGCGGTGCTCGCGATCGGCGCATCCATCGGTCCGACGATGCTCGGCCCCGCGCGCTGGATCGATGCGCTCGCGCACCGCGACGACATCGCCCGCATGCTGCTCGAACTGCGCGTGCCGCGTCTTTTGTGCGCGTTGCTCGCGGGCGCGCTGCTCGCATCGAGCGGCGTGCTGATGCAGAGCATCGTGCGCAATCCGCTCGCCGGACCGGAAGTGCTCGGCGTGACGCAAGGCGCGGGTCTCGCGACGCTCGCCGCGCTGATGATCTGGCCGCTCGCCGGGCATCTCTTTCTCGCGGCGGCCGCGTTGACCGGCGGCGGCGCGACGCTCGGCATCACGCTGCTTTTCAATCGGCGGCATCGATACGCGCCGCTCGCGGTGGCGTTGACGGGCATCGTCATCGGCACGTTATGCACGACGCTCGCGCAATGGCTCATCACGCAGCAGAGCGTGCAGCCGGCGCGTTTTGTCGTGTGGCTCGTCGGCGGCACGTATGGGCGAAGCTGGGGCGAAGTCGCGACGATCCTGCCGTGGTGCGCGCTCGCGCTGCCGGTGCTGGCGTTGCTCGCGCGTCCGCTCGATCTGCTCGCGCTCGGCGACGAACAGGCGCTGGCGCTCGGCCTGCCGATCGCGCTCCTGCGTCCGCTCGTGCTCACGGTCGCGACGCTCGCCGCGTGCGCGGCGGTGGCGGCGGTCGGGCCGGTCGGCTTCATCGGCCTGATGGCGCCGCATCTCGCGACGATGCTCGGCGCGCGCACGCACGGCACGCGGCTCTGGCTCGCGGCATTGCTGGGCGCGCTCGTGCTCGCCGCCGCCGATCTCGCCGCGCGCACCCTGCTCGCGCCGCGTGAGATTCCGGCGGGCGTGCTGACCGCGCTGATCGGCGCGCCTTACATGCTGGCGCTGCTCGTCATCGAAACGCGTCGCGAGAAGGGCCGCGCGCGATGACAGAGCAAGCGCGTTCCTTCGCCGAATTCGCGCCGCCCGAGCTTGCGCCGTATCTGCAGAACGTGTGGCTCGGCAAGCCGGACGACGATGCACAACGCATCGCGCTGACATCGCTCGCCGATCATCGCGATGCAATGCTCGCCGCGATGATCGCGCTCTATGGCGGCGATGCCGCGCTTCATGCGCGCGCGCTGCTGTCGCAATGGAGCAAGTACTACTTCGGCCTCGCGGCGCCCGCGGGCGTGGCGGCGGCGAGGCTGCTCGGGCGTCCGCTCGATATGTCGCCCGAACGCACGCATCTCGTGCTGAAAGAGGGCATGCCCGCCGCGCTTCATTTCGATGCCGATGCATTGCGCGCACCCGATGCCGATCCCGCGCGCCGCTATGCGAGTCTCGTCGCGCATCTGGACCGCGTGATCGGCATGATCGCGGGCATGACGAAGATCGCACCGCGCGTGCTGTGGAGCAACGCGGGCAACGTGCTGGACTATTTGCTCGCGAATTGCCGGTCGATTTTCAGCGATGCCGATATCGACGCGGCCTGGCTCTTTCGCGCCGGCGATGCGAATCCGCTGCGCACGCCGATCCGCGATGCGACGCCGCGATCGACGCTTCTGCCCAACCCGTTTCGCGCGCGCCGCGTATGCTGCGTGCGCTATGAGATTCCCGGAGAGACGCAACTGTGCGCAAGCTGCCCGCTGCTTTTGACGATGCGCGACGAAGAACTCGCTTTGCAAGACGCCATCTCTCGATAGCGCTTGGAGCGTGTCTGTGCATCGCGTTCTCCGGTCAGCGCGCGCTCGCCTGCGCGCCGCTCGCCGGCAATCCGACCGTGTCGCAATTCAGCAAGACGATGCCTGCGCGCCCGTTGCGCATCGTCGTGCTCGAATTCATGTTCGCCGAAGACGTGGCCGCGCTCGACATGACGCCCGTCGGTGTCGTCGATCCCGAGTATTACGACGGCTGGATCGGATACGACAGCGCGCGCTTCGAAGGCGTGCCGACGGTCGGCACGCGTCAGGAACCGAGTCTGGAAGCGATCGCATCGACGCGGCCGGATCTGATCATCGGCGTGGGTTATCGACATGCGCCGATTTTCGTGGCGCTGGATCGCATCGCGCCGACGGTGCTGTTTCAATTCAGCCCGGATGTGCAGAGCGGCAAAGCCGATGGCGCGCGCACGCAGCTCGAATGGACGCGCAGCATCTTTCACACGATCGCGTGCATGACAGGACGCGAAGAGCAGGCGCGCATCGCCGATGCCAAGCTCGATGCGGGACTGGCTCGCGATGCCGCGCGTCTGAAGGAAGCGGGTTTGACGGGCACGCGCTTCGCGCTGTTGCAAGACCTCGGCCTGCCCGACCGATACTGGGCTTATACGGGTAACAGCACGGCGGCGGGCGTCGCGCGTGCGCTCGGCGTTCATCTGTGGCCTGAAAAGCCCACGCGCGAAGGCACGGTGTATGTGACGTCGGCGGACTTCCTGAAGCGGCCGGATGTGGCCGTGCTGTTCGTGACGACATCGAATGCGGCGACGTCCGTCGATGCCACACTCGATTCGCCGATATGGCGCTTCGTGCCCGCGAAGAAGGCACAGCGCGTGACGCTCGTCGAACCGAATATCTGGGGATTCGGCGGGCCGATGTCGGCGTTGAAGCTCGGCGACATGATTACCGAAAAGCTGCTTGCGTTGCCGAAGCATTGAAAAAACGGGGCCTTGCGCCCCGTTCATCGTTCAACCCGATGTGCCATTCGCCTGAACGTCGAGCGTTGCCGCTCTCACGCCGCCGCCGCGCGTCTCGTTCACGACCATTCCGTTCTCCAGCTTCAGCACGCGATCCGCGATGGAGAAATAGCGGTCGTCATGCGTCACGACGATGACAGTCTTGCCACGCGCACGCAACTCCGGCAACAACTGCTCGTAGAACACCGCTTTGAATGCCGGGTCCTGATCGGCGGCCCATTCATCGAAGAGATAGAGCGGACGGTCTTCGAGATACGCGACCACCAGCGCAAGCCGTTTGCGCTGACCTGTGGAAAGCGAGCGCGTCGAGAACGCGCCATCGACGACCTTCACCTTGTGATCCAGCGACAGCTTCGCGACGAGCGCATTCGCGCGGGCATCCGCGGCCGCGCGCGACGCATCGTTCGGATCGACGATGCCGAGCAGCGCATCGAACAGATGGAAGTCGTTGAACACGGCAGTGAAACGCTCGCGATATGCAGCGCGATTCGTTGCATCGACCGCGACGCCATCGACTTCGATCACGCCCGATTCAGGCTCATAAAGGCCTGTAAGCACTTTCGCAAGCGTGGTCTTGCCGCTGCCGTTTCCGCCGACGATGAACACGAGTTCACCCGGCCTGAACGTCAGATCGACGGGACCGATGCGGAACATGCGCTCGTCGCGTTCATGGAAATACGAGTGCGCGACGCCGCGCATGGTGAGCGTGTGAAAGCCCGCATCATCGGCGGAGGAAACAGAAACAGAAGACACGCGCAGACTGCCGAATTCCGCCATCACCTTCTCGATGCGCGCCAGCGAAACGCGCGCCGCGTTCAGCGTGGGAATGTTGTTGAGCAGACCATCGAGCGGCACCAGCATGAACAGAAACACGACAACGTAGCCTGCTGTCGCGCCCGCATCCGCGCGCACGCCGAGCGATGGCCAGAACGCCGCAGCACCGAGAAAGCCGTAGAACAGAAAGATGATCCAGCCCACGCCGATCGCATAGGCGCTGAACGCGCGCCGCCGATGATCGCGCACTTCGCCGATTGCCGCGCCGAGTTGTCCATCGACGAACTGCTGCGAGCGCGCGCGATGCAGCTTCAATTCCTTCGCGCCCGCAAAGAGCGCGCCGAGATAGCCGAACAGCTTGTCCTGCGATTGCCCGGCCGCTTCGAGCGAAGCGATCGCGCGCTTGTCGCCGAGGTGATAGCCGAGCGATCCCGTGATGATCGCCGCGAGCGCGAGCAGGCAAACCGGCCACGACAGCCACGCGAGACAGCCGAGGCAGCCGAACACGATCGATCCGTGCATCACGATGTTCGGCAACGCGAAGAAGAGCATGGAGACATTGGTGGCGTCGTCGGTCAATACGGACTGAACGGGCGCCGCGCCGATGCGCTCGACATCGCGCAACTCCGCCGCCGCCACGCGCCGCGCGACATGCTCTCGCAGTTGCGCCATCGTGTCCTGCGAGAGCCGCGCGAACAGCACGCCCGATACGACGCGCGTGAAGAGCGCGATGACTGCGCACAACGCAAAGCGCCAGGCGAGCGCGCCATCGGCGGATGAAGGCGTCGATAGCGCGCGATTGAGCGTCGCGACGAGCATCACGCTCGCGATGCCGTTCATCACGCAGGCGACGAGCGCCACCGCGAATGCGCCGCGCGAGCGCTTGAGCAGCGCGAGGATGAGGCGCGCAGCGGGCTTCTGCGTGGCGGAAGAATCTAAAGGCTCGTGGATAGCAGTCATTGGCAGGGCATCACTGAACTGAAGTCGGAAAGCGGCGCTGAACGCACCTCTACATAGAGACGTTTCAGCACGACGAATCTTTAGCGCATGAAAAGCGGTAAAAATTTTTTCGCGCGAATCGTCATCCCGAATGAAGCCGCATTTTCAGCGGCCCACGTTCGTGCCGCAGCTTTTCCGGATGCGGCCGGAACCCGAAGGAATTCATGCCGATGACGAGTTTTCCGACCGCGCTGCATCTTCGTATCAAGGCACTCGCGCGCCTTCAACCGGATGCGCCCGCCCTCGCATTCAATGCACATGACGACGCACGTCTCACACGCGGCGAACTGGATGCCCGCGCGTCGCGGCTCGCGGCGCGCCTGCGCGCTGCGGGCGTCGGCGCTGAAGTGCGCGTCGGCGTATGCGTCGAGCGTTCTTGTGAATTGTTCGTCGCGCTGCTTGCCGTGCTGAAGGCCGGCGGCGTATTCGTGCCGCTCGATCCGCATCATCCTGCCGCGCGTCTCGACTGGATCGCGAACGATGCGCGCCTCGCGCACGGCATCGTCGATCGACACGCCGACGATGCGATGCGCGCGCGCTTCACGCGATGCTTCGACGTAGAGCAAGACATCGCCGATGCGCCCGCGCTCAACGACGCTGCGCCCGTGCATCCGCGCGCAGCCGCGTACATGATTTACACGTCGGGATCGACGGGCACGCCGAAGGCCGTCGTCGTCGAACATGGCCCGCTCGCCGCGCATTGCGATGCACTTGTGGCGGCGCTCGGCATCGGCGAGGGCGACAGCTTGCTGCACTTCGCATCGGTGAACTTCGATGCGGCGCACGAATGCTGGCTCGCGCCGCTGGCCGTGGGCGCGCGCGTCGTCATCACGGCGCCGCCGCCGTTCGCGCCCGAAGCAGCGCATACGTTGATCGAACGTGAACGCGTGAATGTGGCCGCGTTTCCGCCTGCTTATCTGCGCGAATTCGCTTCCGTTGCCGAGCGCAAAGGCGTGCCGGCCTCGTTGCGCGTGCTCGCGTTCGGCGGCGAGGCGCTGCCGCGTGAAGCGTTCGCGCGCGTGCGTCGTGTATTCGCGGCGCAGCGCCTCATCAACGGATATGGTCCGACGGAAGCCGTCATCTCGCCGATGCTCTGGCCCGTCGAGCCGCACGTCACGCCCGATCTCGACGATGCCGATGCGTATGCGTCGCTGCCCATCGGACGCGTGATCGGTCCGCGTGTCGCGCGCATCGACGATGGCGAGTTGCTGCTCGGCGGCGCGTGCATCGCGCGCGGCTATCACGGTCGCGCTGCGCTCACGGCGGAGCGTTTCGTGCCCGATGCTTCCGGCGAGCCGGGCGCGCGCATCTATCGCACGGGCGACCTCGCGCGCGAACGTGCCGATGGCGCCTACGACTATCTCGGCCGCATCGATGACCAAGTGCAGATTCGCGGCGTGCGCGTCGAGCCTGCGGAAATCGCCGCGTGTTTGCGCGCGCATCCATCCATTCGCGACGCAGCCGTGCTCGCCGATTCGACGAACGGACGCGTGCAACTAACCGCCTGTTTCACGCCCGCACATGAAGCTGTAAGCGATGCCGCGTTGAAGGCATATCTCGCGGAACATTTGCCCGCAGCCTGGCAGCCGCATCGGTATGTGAGGCTCGCGCGCCTGCCCTATACGTTGAACGGCAAGCTCGATCGCGATGCGTTGAAGAAGCAGGCGGATCGCGCAACGTCGATGTCGCGCGACGCGGATTACATCGAGCCGGCGACCGATACCGAACGCCGTCTCGCGCAAACTTGGCAGCGCATTCTCGACCATGCCGCGCCCATCGGACGTGCTGATCGCTTCTTCGAACGCGGCGGCGATTCGCTCGCGGCGATGCAGTTGCAGGCGGCGATCCGCATCGACTGGCGCGTGAATCTGCGGCTCGATACGATCTTCGACGATCCGCCGCTGCAAGCACTGGCCGCATCGATCGATGCGAGCGAGAAGGAGGCGAGCGACCCGGTCATCGTGAGAAGCGTGGTTTCGTCGGATGCGCCTTATGTCGATCGCGCGGCATCGTTCGCGCAGCAGCGCTTCTGGGTGCTCGCGCAAACGCGCGACGCGGGCGCGGCGTATCACGTCGCGGGTCGTTGGGACATCAGCGGCAGGCTGGATGCAAACGCATTGCAACGCGCGCTGGATCATTTGATCGAACGCCACGAGGCATGGCGCACGACGCTCGTCGAGAACGAAGACGGCGTCGTCATGCAGCGCATTCACAAGTCCTTGCCGGTGACGATTCAGCGTGTGAATCACAGTTCGAATGCTGATGAAGAACGTCACGCGAGCGAAGCGTTCGACTTGTCGAATGGTCCGCTGTTGCGCGCGACGCTCGCATCGTCCGGCGATGAATCGCACCGGCTGATGCTGGCGGCGCACCACGCGATCACGGATGGCTATAGCTCGCGCATCGTCTTCGATGAACTCGCGCATGTTTATAGCGCGTACGCGCAAGGCCAAACGCCTTCGCTTGCCGCGTTGCCGATTCAATACGCGGATTACGCGCAGTGGCAGCGCGAACTCGTCGCGGGTGAAGAGGGCGCGCGTCAGCTTCGCTTCTGGCGCAAGGCGCTCGATGCCGCGCCTGAACCGCTCGCGCTTCCTTTGGATCGCGCGCGTCCAGCCGAACGCGATCATCGCGGGCAACGCGTAACGTTGCGCTTGTCCGCCGATACGTCGAACGCATTGCGTCAGCTTGCACGCACGAAGCACGCGTCGCCGTTCGTCGTGTTGCTGAGCGCGTTCGACGCGTGGCTTCATCGGCTTACGGGCGCAAACGATTTCGTTGTTGCGACGCCGGTCGCGCATCGGCAGCGGCCCGAGACGGCGGCGCTCATCGGCCTGTGCCTGAACACGCTGGCGTTGCGTGCGCGCGTCGATGCGGCTCAAACGTTTTCCGATCTGATGGAAGCGACGCGCATTCATGCGCTCGATGCGTTCGCGCATCAGGACGTGCCGTTCGATCGCGTGCTCGATGCAGTGAAGCCGCCCGTCGCGCGTGGCGACGAGTGGCTGCGCGTGAAGCTCGCGCAGCAGTTCGATGCAGCGTTGACATCGACGTTGCCGAACGCATCGGCGATTGCAACGCCCGGCCCCGATCTCGCGGCGCGTTTCGATTTCGCGCTCGACTTCACCGACGATGTTCGCGGCATCGAACTCGTCGCGGCTTACGCGTGCGATTGCATCGATGAAGCCACCGCGCGCGCATGGCTTGCGAGCTTCGCGACGCTCGTCGCGGATGCGGTGCGCGATCCGTCGCGCCCGATCACATCGCTCGATTGCATGCCCCAGCGCGACGTGCAACGAGGCCGCGCACTGAACTTCGAAGCCGACGATATCCTCGCGTTGATCGCGCATCACGCGAGCGCGACGCCTCATCGCATCGCGCTTGCGGACGCGCATACGCAGATCAGTTACGCCGAACTCGACGACGCATCGAACCGCATCGCGCTCGCGTTGCGTCATAAAGGCGCGAAGGCGGAGCAGGCGGTCGCGGTGTGCATCGAACGTTCGGTGCGCTTCGTCGTTGCGTTGATCGGCGCGATGAAGTCGGGTGCCTATGCGGTGCCGCTCGATCCGTCGATGCCGCACGCGCGCATCGATGCCGCGATCGACGCATGCGGCGCGCGTTTCGCGCTCGTCGCGATGAACGACGACAACGCGCCGCGCGCGCTCGGCAATGCTCAACTGCTCGATGTCGATACGCTCGCGCACGATGCATCGCTCGCGAATGCCGCCGTGCAGCGCGTGCAGCTTGCGCCTGCGCAGACCGCTTATGCCATCTTCACGTCGGGCTCGACGGGCACGCCGAAGGGCGTAGCGGTGCCGCATCGCGCGCTCGCCGACTACGTGCAAGGCATGCTCGATGAACTCGCGTTCGCGCCTGGCGCATCGATGGCGATGGTCTCGACGGTCGCCGCCGATCTCGGTCATACGACGCTCTTCGGCGCATTGTGTTCGGGACGCACGCTGCATCTGTTGCCTGCTCGATGCGCGTTCGATCCGGATCGCTTTGCCGCAGAAATGCGCGTGCGCGAAGTGGGCGTGCTGAAGATCGTGCCGAGTCATCTGCACGCGCTGCTCGAAGCGCAGCATCCTGCCGATGTGTTGCCGTCGCATGCGCTCGTGACGGGCGGCGAGTCGTTGCCGTGGGCGCTGGTCGATCGCGTGAAGGCGTTGAAGCCTTCGTGCCGCGTCATCAATCACTATGGTCCGACGGAAGCGACTGTCGGCGCCATTGCGTGCGAAGCGTCTGCATTCGCCGACGATGAACGCAATGCGCAGAGCGTGCCGCTCGGACGCCCAATGCCCAATGCCGAGGCTTATGTTCTCGATACATCCGGCGCGTGCGTGCCGCCGGGCGGCATCGGCGAGTTGCATATCGGCGGGCCGGGCGTTGCGCGCGGTTATCTCGGACGCGCCGCGGCGACAGCGGAGCGCTTCATGCCGCACCCGTTCGTGCGCGGCGAACGCCTTTATCGGACCGGCGATCGCGTTCGTCTGCTCGCGGATGGACGTATCGCCTTCCTCGGCCGTCTTGACGATCAGGTGAAAATTCGCGGCTATCGTGTCGAGCCGGGCGAAGTGAGCGCGGCATTGCGCGCGATCGAAGGCGTGGCTCAGGCCGAAACATTGCCCGTCGATCGCGATGGGCGTCTCCAGCTTGTCTCGTTCGTGACCGGTTCCGCGCAAGACGATTCGACGTTGCGCGATGCGCTCGGCGCGCGCCTGCCCGACTACATGGTGCCCGCGACGATCGTCATGCTCCGCGCGTTGCCGATGACCGACAACGGCAAGATCGATCGTGCAGCATTGCGCAGCATCGCATCGAAGCCGGTCGAATCCGTCGTAACGAGCGATACGCCGCGCGGCGACACCGAGGAAGCCATCGCCTCGGTATGGCAGGACGTGTTGAAGGCGAAGCACGTCGGGCGCGATGACAACTTCTTCGAGCTTGGCGGCGATTCGATTCTCGTGCTGCAAGTAATCGCGCGTCTGCGCAAGCGAGGCCTTCGCGTCACGCCGAAACAGGTTTTCGATAACGCGACAGTCGCGCAACTCGCGCTAGTCGCGAAGCCTGTCGACACGAACGAAGCGAAAGCGCCTGTCGTCGCGACGAAACAGGCGGATGGAAGCGCAGCGTTGACGCCCGCGCAATTGCGCTTCTTCGCACTCGACATTCCGCAGCGCGGGCATTGGAATCAATCGGTGGAATTCGACGCGAATGCATCGTTCGATCTCGACGCCTTTGCGCGCGCGTTGGATGCGCTGCTTACGCATCACGCTATCTTCAGGCAACGCTTCGAGCGCGATGGCACGACTAACGCATGGCGCATCGTGCGGGCATCGAAGGCATTCGATACGCTGCCGCTCGCAGCCGTCGCCGCGAACGATGAAACGGATGCGCTTGCGCAGTTCGATGCGATTCAGCGCACGCTCGACATTTCGCACGGGCCGCTCGCATGCGCGCTCGTTGCATCGCTTGCGGACGGACGCACGAAGCTCTATCTGGCAATTCATCATCTGATCGTCGATGGCGTGTCGTGGCGCATCCTGCTCGACGATCTGTCGAGCGCATATCAAGCGGCGCAGTCGCGCGGCACCGCGAGTCTTGCGCGTACCGGCGCGACGGCGTCGCAATGGGCCGCGCGCCTTGCGGCAGCCGCGCGTGACACACACTCTCCCTTCGCAGACGAGGCGAAATACTGGATCACCACACTCGCTGCGGGCGATGACCTGCGTCTCGATCATCCGCAAGCGAAGGCAACGAACGCAGACGCCGCGGTCATCGAACAGACGCTCGAAGTCGATCTCACGCGTGCCGTGCTCGCCGATGCCAACCTCGCCTATCGCACGCAGACGATCGAACTGCTGATCGCGGCGCTTGCTCATGCGACCGGCGCGACGTGCCGCATGGAGCTGGAAGGACATGGCCGCGAACCGCTCTTCGACGATATCGACGCAAGCCGCACGCTCGGATGGCTGACGAGTCACTATCCGGTTTCGATTCCGGTGCTGGCATCGCCGATCGAAACGCTCGCAGCCGCGAAAGACACGCTGCGCGCAGTGCCGAACAAAGGTCTCGGCTTCGGCGTGCTGCGCCATTTCGGCGACGATGCGACGCGCGCTT
This sequence comes from Caballeronia sp. ATUFL_F2_KS9A, assembly GCF_023630765.1. Lineage (NCBI taxonomy): Bacteria > Pseudomonadati > Pseudomonadota > Betaproteobacteria > Burkholderiales > Burkholderiaceae > Caballeronia > Caballeronia sp. ATUFL_F2_KS9A. The sequence continues at coordinate 127,003 of NZ_JALQEK010000039.1, forward strand.
CGCTCGAAGCATTGCCGCGGCCGCGCGTGACCTTCAACTACCTCGGTCAGTTCGATTCGCTCGATTCGCGCGACGCAGCGTTCACGCCGCGCTTCGGCGGCGCGGGTTGCGAGCGCGATCCTTCCGGTCCGCTCGGCAACGCGCTCGCGATTCACGCTTATGTCGCCGATGGAGCGGAGCGCACGCTCAGGCTGCATTGGGTCTACGGCGCGACGCAATTCGAACGCGCGACGATCGAGGCGCTTGCGCAGCGATTCGAGGGCACGCTCGCCGATATCGTCGCTGCATGCGCCGGGCGCATCGCGATGAAAGGCGCAGGCGCGACGCCGGGCGATTTCCCGCTCGCCCGCGACGGCGGTTTGACGCAAGCGGCGCTCGAACGCCTGCCTGTGGATCTGCGCAGCATCGCCGATATCTATCCCCTCTCGCCGATGCAGCAGGGCATCCTGTTCCACTCGCTGTTCGCGCCTGGGCAGTCGACGTATGTGAATCAGTTTGCCGCAACGTTGATCGCTCCCGATGTAGACCGCCTGCGCGCGGCCTTCGAGGCTTCCGTGCCGCGTCACGACATCCTGCGCACAGGCTTCACCGCCGATGAATCCGCGCCGATGCAGATCGTGCATCGCCAGGCGCGCTTGCCTTTCGATGTAATCGACTGGCGCGAACGTAGCGATGCATCCGCCGCCTTCGAAACGTGGCTCGCCGACGATCGCGCGCGCGGCTTCGATCTTGCCGCGCCGCCCCTGATGCGCGTCACGCTGATTCGCGTCACCGACGATGAATGGCGCATCGTGTGGACGCGTCATCATCTGCTGCTCGATGGCTGGAGCACGGCCCGCATGTTTGCGGATGTCCTGCGCGACTACATCGAGCCGCCGCGCGCGCAGCCGTTCGTCGCGCACGCGAAGAAGCGTTATCGCGACTTCATCGAATGGCTCGCGACACGCGATGCGCAAGCCGACCAAGCGTTCTGGACCGACCGTCTCGCACGCCTCGGCGAACCGACGCGCATCGCGCAGCGCGAAGCGAGCAAGGCGCCGACACTCGACGATCATCGCTCGTGGCGCGCGTCGCTCGACCCTGCGATGACCGCGCGTCTCACCGACGCCGCGCGCCGTCTGCGCGTGACGCTCAACACGCTCGTGCAAGGCGCGTGGGCGCTCGTGTTGCAGCGCAAGACGCATCAGGCGAGCGTGGCGTACGGCGCGACGGTCGCAGGCCGCCCGGACTCGCTCGCCGATATCGACGGCGTACTGGGACTCTTCATCAACACGTTGCCGGTGATCGCCGAGCCGCTGCCGCAACGCGCCGCGTCCGCATGGCTGCGCGAATTGCAAGCGGATAACGCCGCAGCCCACGAACACGCTCACACGCCGCTCGCGGATATTCAACGCTGGGCAGGTCAAGGCGGCGGTGCGTTGTTCGACACGCTCGTCGTATTCGAGAACTATCCCGTCGATGAAGCATGGGCCGGCCGCGACGAACGCGCGCTAAAAATGCGCGCGTTGCGCAACATCGAAGCGACCGACTTCGCGTTGACGCTCGTCGTGGAGGCGGGCGAAGCTATCGTCATCGACTATGGATACGACGCGGCGCGTCTGGATGAATCGCGTGTGGCGGCACTGCATCGCGCGCTATCCACATGTCTCGACGCATTTGCGACGAACCCCGATGTGCCGCTCGGCACGATCGCGCTCGCGGATGACGTCGCGCGTTTCAATGCGACAGCGCGCGCATGGAGCGATATCGAAAGCCTGCCACTGCATCGGCAATTCGAACGCATGGCGAACGCCGCGCCCGATGCCATCGCGCTTGAGATGATCGCGGTCGACGGCATTGTGAATCGCATCACGTATGCGCAGTTGAACGAGCGCGCGAATCGCGTTGCCGCTGCGTTGCTTGCAGCGGGCGTCGCGCACGACACGGCGGTCGCGCTGTGCGTCGAGCGTTCGTTCGACATGGTCGTTGCACTGTTCGGCGTGTTGAAGGCGGGCGCGGCGTATCTGCCGATCGATCCAGATTACCCGGCGGATCGCATCGCCTATCTGCTCGACGATGCGAAACCCGCTGTCGTGTTGACGCAAACGCACTTGCGTGCGCGCGTGGAGTCGGTTGCTTCGACGGCGCGCGTGTTCGATGTCGATGCGCTCATGCAAGGCGACGCGACGCTCACTGCGTCCATCGACGTCACCGACGCGCATCTCGCGTATCTCATCTACACGTCCGGCTCGACCGGCAAGCCCAAAGGCGCGGGCAACACGCATGGCGCGCTGGCGAACCGTATTGCGTGGATGCAGGACGCCTATCGCCTGACGCGCGACGACGTCGTGTTTCACAAGACGCCGTTCGGTTTCGACGTTTCCGTATGGGAGTTCGTATGGCCGCTCGCGACGGGCGCGAAGCTCGCTATCGCCGCGCCCGGCGATCATCGCGATCCGGCGCGGCTCGTCGCAGCCATTGAGGCGCATCGCGTTAGCACGCTGCATTTCGTGCCGTCGATGCTCGCGGCGTTCGTCGCGCATATCGACGAGTTCGGCGATGGGAAGCGCTGCGCGAGCATCGAGCGAATCGTCGCGAGCGGTGAAGCGCTTGCGCCCGAGCTCGTCGCGCGCGTCGCGAGGCTCTTGCCGAACGCGCGGCTCCACAACCTCTATGGTCCGACCGAAGCCGCCATCGACGTATCGCACTGGACGTGCAGCGCGGGCGATATCGAATCCGCTTCCGTACCTATCGGTCATCCGATCGCGAACCTGCAACTGCATGTGCTCGATGCAGCGCTTCATCCGGTGGCCGCGGGCGGCATCGGCGAACTCTATCTCGGCGGTGCGGGACTCGCGCGCGGCTATCTCGGACGGCCGTCGCTGACAGCGGAGCGCTTCGTGCCCGACCCGTTCGTCGCGGGCGCGCGACTGTATCGCACGGGCGATCTTGCGCGCCGCCGCGACGATGGCGCGCTCGACTATCTCGGCCGCATCGACACGCAAGTGAAGCTGCGCGGACAACGAATCGAGCCGGGCGAGATCGAAGCGCTGCTGCGCGCCGAGCCGGATGTGCGCGATGCGGTCGTGATCGTGCGCGACGAGCAGTTGATCGGCTACGTCTCATGCGCGGCATCGGAGACCTTCGATGAAAGCGCCGTGCTGAATTCGTTGCGTTCGCAACTACCTGCGTACATGGTGCCCGCGCGTGTGATGGCACTCGACGCGTTGCCGGTCACGCCGAATGGCAAATGCGACCGCAACGCGCTGCCGGCCCCGGCGCGAACGCAACGCATCGTGACGGCGGCGCGAACGCAGACGGAACGCGAACTCGCCGCAATCTGGCAGCGCGTGCTGCGAGTGGAGGCCATCGGCCGCGACGACGATTTCTTCACGCTCGGCGGCCACTCGCTGCTCGCGACGCAAGCGAACGCTCAGGCCAATCTGCACTGGTCGCTCACGTTGCCGCTGCGCACGCTGTTCGATGAACGCACGCTTGCGCGCTGCGCCGCCGCGATCGACGCCGCGCAGGCTTCACGCGATGAAAAGGGCGGCGCGCATGACGCCGCGAGCGTCATCGATGCCTTGCTCGATGAACTGGAGACGCAATGAAAACCGCAAGTCAAAGAGGACACGCATGACGCAGGCCAAACCCGATCTGCTTTCGCTCGCGACGCGCTTCGCGCAGTTGCCCGATGCGCAGCGCAAGGTGTTCGTCGCGCGACTCGCCGATGCAGGCATCGACTTTCGTACGCTGCCGATTCCGCCGCGCACGCGAGGCGATGCGTGCGAAGCGAGCGTGCCGGCATCGTTCGCGCAGACGCGTCTGTGGCTGCATGCGCGCATGATCGACGAGCCCGCGGCGTATCACATCACCGAGCGCCTTCAGCTCGATGGCGCACTCGATGCGAATGCGCTGCGCCTTTCATGCGATGCGTTGATCGCGCGTCACGAAGCGCTGCGTACTACGTTCAGCGAGGGCGCGGACGGCGTGCTGCAAACCGTGCACGCGCCCATGCGCTGTCCGTGGCATTCGGTGAACCTCGAGCATCTTCCGGTCGCCGAGCGTGAGGCACGCGCCACGGCGCTCGCGCTCACCGATGAATCGCGTCCCTTCGATCTCGCTCACGCCCCGCTCGTGCGCGCGCATCTGATCAGACTCGATGCGAACACGCACTGGCTTTCTCTGACGACGCATCACATCGTGTCGGACGGGTGGTCCGCCGATATCGCGCTTGCCGAGCTTGCTTCGTTCTATCGCGCGTATGCGTGCGGCGAAGCGGTGTCAGTTGTGCCGTTGCCCATTCAATACGCGGATTTCGCGCTTTGGCAGCGGCGCTGGCTCGATGCGGGCGAGCGCGAACGTCAACTGGACTTCTGGCGCGCACGGCTCGATCCATCGCGCGACGTATTGATGCTGCCCGGCGCGGCAGCGCGTCCCGGCGAGCGCAGCGCGCGCGGTGCGCGCCATCTTTTCACGCTCGATGCAGCGCTTGCGGCGCGATTGCGCGTCATCGCAAGCGAATATCGCGCGACGCCTTTCGCCGTTTTGCTCGCCGCGTTGAGCGCGCTCTTCGCGCGCGCATCGGGCGAGGCGCATATACAAATCGGCGTGCCCGCGGCGAACCGCGAGCGTGCTGAAACGGCAGGACTGGTCGGCTTCTTCGTCAACACGCTGACGCTCGCTTCGCGCGTCGATGCAACGCAGTCGTTCTCGATGCTCGTCGATACAACGCAAGCCGCGCTCGTCGATGCGCAGTCGCATCAGGATGTGCCGTTCGAGCAGGTCGTGGAAGCGCTCGGCGTCGTGCGCAGTGCGAGTCATCATCCGTTGTTTCAGGTCATGGCGGCATATGGCGCGCGCCGCATGTTGCCTTCGTTCGCCGATGTGCGCGTGACCGAATTGCCTTCGGGCGCGCCGTTCGCGAAGTTCGATCTGACCGCGAACTTCGAGGAACGCGCGGACGGATCGCTTGCGGCCGCTTTCGTCTACGCGCTCGATCTCTTCGAAGCCGATGCCATTGAACGCCTCGCGCGCCGCTTCGTCGAGTTGTTGAGCAATGCACTCGACGCACCGCCAACGCTCGTCGGCGATCTGCAATGGTTGCCGCAAGACGAACGCATGCAGCTCGACGCATGGAATCGCCATGCGCCTGAACATGCGCCCGAATTCGTCTCGGTGCATGAACGTATCGCACGCCATGCGCGTGCGCGACCGGATGCGCGCGGCGTCGCGGATATGGAGCGCGCCTTCACGCGCAGCGAAGTGGATGCACGCGCGACGCGCATCGCGCAGCGTCTCATCGATGCGGGCGTGCGCGCTGAAATGCGCGTGGGCGTCGCGTTGAGCCGTTCGGTCGATCTGCTCGTCGGCCTGATCGCGGCGCTCAAGTCGGGCGGCGCATTCGTGCCGCTCGATCCAAGTCATCCGCGTGAACGTCTCGCGCAGATTCTCGACGATGCGCGCATCGAGCACATCATCACCGAGCGCGCGAGCATCGATGCGTTGCCCCTTCCAGCGAGCGCACGCGTCCTGCTTCTCGACGATGAAACCCTCTACGCCGACGATGCAACATCGCGCATCGCATTGCCCGATGTCGTCGCGGAGCAAGCGGCGTATGCGATCTACACATCGGGTTCGACGGGCAAGCCCAAGGGCGTGATCGTCGATCACGGATCGTTCGCGCGCCATTGCGTCGCCATCGCGCAACGTTATGGCGCGACCGAGCGCGACACGTTCATGCTGTTCCAGTCGGTTAATTTCGACGGCGCGCACGAAGGCTGGTTCTCGCAGTACATCAGCGGCGCGGGGGTCGCGATCACCGCCGATACGCTATGGCCACCCGCGCTGACCTGCAAGCTCATGCGCAAAGAGGGCGTGACGATGACCTACGTGCCGCCCGGTTGCGCGACGCAGCTTGCGGAATGGGCGCTCGTGCACGGCGCGCCGCCGACGTTGAAGTCGATCACGGTGGGCGGCGAAGCGACATCGCGTGAAGCCTTCGCGTTGATGCGCCGCGCGTTTCCGAATGCGCGCATCGTCAACGGATATGGTCCGACGGAGACCGTCATCACGCCGATGCTGTGGATGTTCAATCCCGGCGACGATCCCGCGAAGCTCGCGGATTGCGCCTATCTTCCGATCGGCACGCTTGTCGGCGCGCGCACCGCGCATGTGCTCGATGAGCGCTTGAATCCGCTGCCCGTCGGCGTGATCGGCGAACTGTATCTCGGCGGCGAAGGCGTGGGCGTCGCGCGCGGCTATCTCGATCGTCCTGCATTGACTGCCGAGCGCTTCGTGCCCGATCCGTATGGCGAGCCGGGCGCGCGTCTGTATCGCACCGGCGATCTCGTGCGGCGTCGCGCCGATGGCGTGTTCGATTTCATCGGCCGCGTCGATCATCAGGTGAAGCTGCGCGGCTTGCGTATCGAACTCGGCGAGATCGAAGCGCAACTCGCCGCACACGACGATGTGCGCGAAGCGTGCGCGGTCGTGCGTGGCAAGGGCGCGCACGCCGCGCTCGTTGCCTATGTCGAATTGAAAGCCGATGCACGCGAACGCGCCGCGCTGGGCCGCGCCGCCGATGCCGTCGAACTCGATGCGCATCTGCGCCGCACGCTGCCCGATTACATGGTGCCGGCGCATATTGTCGTGCTCGATGCGTTGCCGCGCAACGCAAACAGCAAGGTCGATCGTGCGGTGCTTCCCGAACCGCCGAAGAAGGAGCGCATCCACGAAGCGCCCGCTGCGGGCACGGAAGCCGCGCTCGCGAAGATCTGGCGCGACGTGCTCGATGTCGAACGCGTGGGCCGCGGCGATCACTTCTTCGAACTGGGCGGGCATTCGCTCGCGGCCGTGCGTGTGGTGACGCGCATCGCCGAAATGCTCGGGCGCGATGTGCCCGTGCGCGCATTGTTCGAAACGCCGGTGTTGTCGCAGTACGCAAAACGCGTGTTGCAGGCGGGGCTGTGCGAGGGCGCATCCGATGCAGGCCAGAGCGTATTCGAGGCCGACGAACACGGCGTGTGGCCGCTTTCCGCGGCGCAACTCGGCCTCTGGTTCTTATGGCGCGCGCAGCCGAAAAGCGCCGCATACAACATTCCGGTCGCGTTGCGGCTGCACGGATCGCTCGATTCCGATGCGTTGCGCGAAGCGCTTGCGCAAGCCGCCGCGCGTCATCCGGCGTTGCGCACACGACTGGTCGAACGCGATGGCGCGTTGCCGGGTCAGCGCATCGTGCCGATGTGGCGCTTCGAGTTGCCTGTGATCGATGTTGCCGGCAGCATCGACAAAGCGAAGCGCATCACCGATGAAGACGCGCTCACGCCGTTCGATCTCGCCAGTGCGAAGCAACTCTGGCGCGCGCGTCTCGTGCGTCTCGCCGATGACGATCATGTGCTCTCGCTCGTCGTGCATCACATCGTCTCCGATGGCACTTCGATCGATCTCTGGCTCGACGATATCCGCGCAACGTATGTCGCTTTGCGCAAGGGCGCATCGGTTGCAAAGCGCGCATCGAATGCGCTGGTGCTGCCTTCATCGGCGACGGGCGCGCGGCTCGCGTACTGGCGCGATGCGCTGAAGGATCTGACGGCGATTGCATTGCCCGCGCCGTCAGCGGGCCGTATCGAGAATCCGCAATGGCTCGCGAGCCGCATCGGATTCGATCTCGATGATGCGCTCATCGAACGCGCCCGCGCGCTCGCCGTGGAATGCCATGCCACGCTGCCGATGCTGCTGCACGCCGCACTCAACGCGGCGTTGCATCGCGTGACCGGCGTGCGCGATCAGCCGGTCGGCGTGCTCGCATCGACACGCGAATCGGCGGGCGACAGCGCGCGCGATGCACTCGGACTCTTCATCAACGCAGTCGTCGTGCGCACCCGCATGACGCATGACGATACGCCCGCGACTTTGCTCGCGACCGTGCGCGATGCGGCGCTCGCCGCCTACGCACACGCCGACGTGCCGTTTGCCGATGTCGTGTCCGCGTTGAACGCGCAGCGTTCCGGCGCGGGCAATCCGCTATTCCAGGTGATGTTCAACTATCTGCGCCCCGCCGCGATGGCGACGCGCGACTGGGCCGGCCTCGCGATCGAAGGTTTCGACGATGTGCGTCATCGCGTCGTGTTCGACCTCGAACTGGACGTGACGGAGTATCCGGATGGCCGCGTGAGTTGCGCGTTCTCTTATGCGAACGAGCGCGTGGCTGGGGCGTTCGTCGATACGCTCGTTACTCGTTTTCTCGCGACTGTAGAGCTGTTTGCGCACGCGCCGCATGAGGTATTCGACTCATGCGACGCCGCGTTCGAAAAGGCTGAAGGACTCGCGGCATCGATGGCATCGGATGAAGAGACCGATGAAGCGCGAGCGCTCGCGAGCCTATGGAGCGAACTCTTCGACGGCCAGACGCCCGCGCTGCACGACGATCTCTTCGCGGCGGGCGCGACGTCGTTCGCGGTCGTGCGCTTCGTCGATGCGGCGCGCAAAGCGGGCTTCGACATTGTTATTCATGACGTTTTCGCCACGCCGCATTTCGCCGGCCTCGGCGCGACGCTCGCACGCCGCGTCTCGCTTGCATCGATCAATGACATCTGAGAGACACAGGGAAATGAAAAAAGAAACCGTATTCGATCTGATCGGCGTGGGCTTTGGGCCGTCGAATCTGTCGCTTGCCGTGCGTCTTGCCGAAGAGCGCGGCGCGTCGAACATGACGCATTGCTATATCGAACGGCAAGCGGAATTCGGCTGGCATCGCGACATGCTGCTCGACGATTGCCGTATGCAGATTTCCTTCCTGAAGGATCTCGTCACGCAGCGCGATCCGACGAGCCGCTTTACGTTCATCAACTATCTGTTCGAGCGCGGGCGTCTGAACGAATTCGTGAACCTGAAGAACTTCTATCCGACGCGCGTCGAGTTTCACGACTATCTGAGCTGGGTCGCGCAAGCCTTCGATGATCGCGTGCATTACGGGCAGAGCGTGACGGCGATCGAACCCGTGCTCGAAGCGAATGGCGATGTGAGCGCGCTGCGCGTCGTATCGCAGGAAGCGGATGAGCGCGAGTGGCGTCGCGTGACGAAGGCATTGTCGGTCGGCGTCGGCGGCGCGGCGCGTGTGCCTGAGCCGTTCGCATCGCTCGGGCCGCATAACGTGATTCATTCGTCGGCGTATCTGAGTTCGATCGAGCGCGTCGCGGGCGATGGTCGCAACGGCAAGAAGCGCATCGCGATCATCGGTGCGGGGCAGAGCGCGGCCGAAGTTTTCGCCGATGTCACGCGGCGTTTTCCGCATGTCGATGCGACGCTCGTGATTCGCGCGAGCGCGCTCAAACCGGCCGACGATACGCCCTTCGTCAACGAGATCTTCAGTCCGGAGTTCACCGATATCGTCTTTGCGCAATCGGAAGATGGGCGGCGCTCGCTGATCGAGCGTTTCCGCGATACGAATTACGCGGTCGTCGATCGTCCGTTGATCGAGCAGATCTACGAAATGCTCTATTTGCAGAAGGTTTCCGATGAAACGCGACATCGTTTGCTGGCGAATACGGTCATCGAAAATGCGGCGCGTCGCGCGAATGGCGAGATCGAGTTGACGATGCGCGACGTGCTGACAGGTCACGCGCGCGCCGAGCGCTTCGATGCGCTCGTGCTCGCGACGGGTTATCGGCGCGACACGCATCTCGCGCTGCTCGACGGCCTTGCGCCGCATCTGGGCGACGCGCTCGCGCAGCGCAATGTGGGCCGCGATTATCGGCTTGTCACGCCTTCGAACTTCAGGCCGCGCATCTATTTGCAAGGCTGCTGCGAAGACAGCCACGGTCTTTCCGACACTTTGCTTTCGGTGTTGGCCGTGCGCTCGGACGAGATCGCGGCATCGCTTGCCGATGCCGGACAGGACCACGCCGTGAAGCAAGCGGCGGAGACGAGCGGCAGCCGCATGGCCGTGGCGCTTTGACGACTATTACTGGCGATGTTTGAAACGAGCGGCAATCAATGACGAAGCTAAAACTGGTCTACATCATGTCCTTGCGCAACGCGGCGGCGGATCGCGCGGGACAGCATATCGAATACAAGGGCGGCACGCGGTATATGAAGTCGCCGCTGGAGTATCTCGTCGAGCAACTCAATGGATCGCCGTTGGGCGATCTCTATTCGCTCGAAGGCGTGATCTACGACGATGACGAAGGCTCGCCGCGGGATCGCGAAAAACTGGCTGGATATGGTTTTCGTTATGCGCCGGGAGGGCAGTGGATTCATCCGCCGGGGCTCGCGGTGCGGGGCGTGCCGGTGACGAGTCTTCTTCATGCGATTCCTTCTTCTTATCGGCGGTTGGCTTTGGATGCGGTGAGCGAGCGGGCGGCGCAGAAGAGCGCGTTCGAGAAGCGTTTGCTGGAGAAGCTGCGTGCGCTCGATGCGGACTTCGTCGTGCTCGACGGGCTGCTCGTGATTCTCGATGAACTCGTTCGGCCCGGTGCGGAATATTGCCGGCGTATTGCGAATATTCATCCTGGGATTACGCGGCTTGGTTCGCCGTTTGAACGGCGAGGGGCTTATGCGACGCTCGATGCCTTGCATGGGGCGCGTGGCGAGCGCGTAGTCGATTGGAACGCGATGCGCGTTGAACCGGCGCCGGTGATCGACCGGACAGGCGCTTCGTTTCATTACGTCGATAACGGGATCGATTCTGGTGAAGTCATCTTTGATGTGCTTGGCACTAGCATCGATCCTTTAGATTCCATTCTCGAACTGCGCTGGAATAATTTTCAGCGGAGTCTGTTTCCTGCTTTGGACGGCGGGCTGCTTGCTATGGCCGGGGTGTTGGCGCCGGATCCCGATTACGTGTCGGTTTGTTAGCGTTGCCCCTTTGCGGGGCGGCACCTGCTTTCTTTGCTGTAGTCGCCGGATCCCGATTACGTGTCGGTTTGTTAGCGTTGCCCCTTTGCGGGGCGGCACCTACTTTCTTTGCTGTAGTCGCCGGATCCCGTATTCGCGTCGGTCTATTAGCGTTGCCCCTGTGCGGGGCGGCACTCACTTTCTTTGCTGCTGCAAAGAAAGTAAGCAAAGAAAGCAGCTTTTCAGGCCCGCGGTCACACGCAATTTGGGTAGTTCTCTCGTCCTCGATGGCACTCGCCTAAAGAGTGCCCTCAAAGGACCAATCGGGCTTGGCTCGCGCACGGTCCGCCGCCCGAAAACGCTGAGGACACTGGTTCAGCACGAAAGAGCTTCGGCACAGCGCTACGCGCTGCCGCC
>NZ_JALQEK010000040.1:0-46286 GCF_023630765.1 Caballeronia sp. ATUFL_F2_KS9A
GCTGAACCAGTTTGTTGTGTGGTGCGATGAGACGGACCGTGCGCGAGCCAAGCCCGGTTGGGCCTATGAGGGCACTCGTTAGGCAGCCCACGAACGACGAGAGGACTACCCAAATTGCGTGTGACCGCGGGCGTATCAGTAGCTGCTTTCTTTGCTTACTTTCTTTGCAGCAGCAAAGAAAGTGAGTGCCGCCCCGCACAGGGGCAGTGCTAATAGACCGACGCGATTACAGGATTCCACGAAAGCACAAGCGAAACCAGAAGCGAAAGCCGAATACTTGAAGCAAATCCGGAGACTCACCGATGAACATACGTTTCGATCCCGAAGTAGCGGCGACTGTCGAACAATCGCCTGACCGCACGCTGACAGCGTGTCACACCGACGCGTTACTGACGGCCCTATGCGAAATCTACTGCAACGACCCTGAGCGCCGCACGGCAACGATCGCACTTCCACACGTTTCCAACGAAGCCCACCGCACAAGAACCTTCATCGCGCAAGCGCGAAACGAGAACCTGATCGACATCGCACAGCAGCACGAAGATCACCTTCTCCTGACGACATCACGCAAAACGTTCTGGCAAATCGCGCGCCCATGGCTCAAGGCGCCCGCATCGAGCGACACGCTGCTGCGCTATACACAAACCAACGGCGTCACACATCCGCAAAGACCAACGAACGCCGAAGGCACGATCTACGAACGTCACTTCCCGCAGATCGACATGACCTTCAGCCTGCGCACAGCTGACCCCGACGCCGATTCCGAAGTCTTCAGCGAATGGATGAATCTCGATCGCGTCGCATACTTCTGGGATCAGCGCGGCACGCGCGCCGAACACGCCGCTTATCTCGCGGAACGCCGCGAAGATCCGCACATGCATCCGATGATCGGCTATTTCGACGACAAGCCCTTCGGCTACTTCGAGTTCTATTGGGCGAAAGAAGATCGCCTGGGCCCGTTCTATGATGCAGGCGACTTCGATCGCGGACTGCATCTGCTGATCGGCGATGCGCAATTCCAGAGCGCAGGCAAGCTCAAGGCATGGTGGAGCGGCGTACTGCACTACATGTTCATCGACGATCCGCGCACGGAACGCCTCGTTGGCGAACCGCGCGTCGATCATGTGCGACATATCGCTTACATGCATCGCATGGGCTTTTATACGCTGAAGGAATTCGACTTTCCGCACAAGCGCGCCGCGCTCACCGTGATGGAACGCGAAAAGTTCTTCGACGATTTTCGCTTTTGACCGGCGTCGAGGGAAAGTTGTACCGGTAACAGCGCGCTCTTATACTGACGTCACCGCGCTGCCTCCGACCATAACCTTCCCTCAGACACCCATGCCCCTCATCAACTACATCACGCAGATTCAATTCGATTTCGGCGCGGTGCGCCTGCTTGCGGGCGAGTGCGAACGCATCGGCATTCATCGTCCGCTGATCGTGACCGATGCCGGCATCCGCGCGGCCGGCCTGCTCGACAAGGTGCTCGACGCGCTCGGTTCATCGTCGGCCGTGCCCGTGTTCGATTCGACGCCGCCCAATCCGAACGAAGCCGCCGTGCGCGAAGCCGTCGCGATGTACAAGGAGAATCAATGCGACGGCGTGATCGCGGCGGGCGGCGGTTCATCGATCGATCTCGCGAAGGGCGTGGCCGTGTGCGCGACGCACGACGGTCCGCTACAAGGCTTCGCGGTCATCGAAGGCGGCCTCGCGCGCATCACGGCGAAGACCGCGCCCGTCATCGCCATTTCGACGACCGCGGGCACCGGCAGCGAAGTGGGCCGCGGCGCGATCCTGATTCTCGACGATGGCCGCAAGGTCGGCGTGATCTCGCCGCACGTCGTGCCGAAGGTCGCGATCTGCGATCCGGAACTGACGCTCGGCCTGCCGCCGATGCTTACCGCCGCGACCGGCATGGATGCCATCGCGCATTGCCTCGAAACGTTCATGGCGCCCGCGTTCAACGCACCCGCCGATGGCATCGCGCTCGACGGATTGTGGCGCGCGTGGCGGCACATCGAGCGCGCGACGCGGGACGGCTCCGATCGCACCGCGCGCTGGAACATGATGAGCGCATCGATGCAGGGCGCGCTCGCGTTCCAGAAGGGCCTCGGTTGCGTGCATAGCCTGAGCCACTCGCTGGGCGGCATCAATCCGAAACTGCATCACGGCACGCTCAACGCAATCTTTTTGCCGGCGGTGATCGCGTTCAACAGCACCGCGCCGACGATGCGCGAAGAAGGCAAGCTCGACCGCATCGCGCAGGCAATGGGCCTGAGGTCCGGCGATGAGGTCGGCGGTGCGCTGCGCTCGATGACCGCGACGCTCGGCCTGCCACGCGGCCTCGCTGAACTCGGCGTGACGCGCGAGATGTTTCCGCGCATCATCGCGGGCGCGCTCAAGGATCACAGTCATAAGACGAATCCGCGCGAGGCGTCCACCGCGGATTACGAGGCGATGCTCGAAACGTCGATGTGAAAAGGGCCGGAGCGCAACCGCATTAACCGCGTGTGATTTGCGGCATTGCAACAGCGAGGTAGGGGAAAACCCTTAAGTCTGTTACAATGTCACAAAGTTTGAGGAACAAATCATGCGCCGCCGCTACGAAGTGCTCGAAAAAATCGCTTTCGCCTTGCTTACGCTTTCCGCTGTCATGGACGCCAGCTACATCACCTGGGAAAAACATCCGAATTTCCGCGAAAACGTCACGGAGATCGTGAAGATCAGCGCCGATCTGTCTTTGGCGAACCCGGGTGTAGGCGATTCGACGCCGCTCGTCCCGATGGCGTTCAACTAAGTTTCGGTTTTATCCGGCGCGACACTCGTCGCGCCTTCTGCGTCAAGCCACATACAGGTTATTCGGCCCGCCGCCGCACGGCGCGCGCCGGCTGCTTTATGCTGGCGGCTTTCCATGCCGTCGCCGTCCAGCATGTCCACCGCTCTCCAATCGAACGCCGCCTTCGGCGATCAACTCCGCAGCTTCGCTCGCGCGATAGGACAGATCGTCCTTCAGCGCAACGCCGCGACCGGCGCGCTGCTGTTCCTCGCGGTGCTGAGCGCGAGTCCGCGCCTCGCGTGCGGGCTTCTGATCGGCACGCTGACGGGCAATGTCATCAGCGTGATCGTCGAAAACGACGACGCACCCGCGTTCCGCGACGATCTCTACGGTTTCAACGGCGCGCTCGCGGCGCTCGCCGCATTCACGTTTCTCGACGATGCATCGCGCGCCGCGGCCGTCGCGATCGTCGCGGCGATGTTCGCCACTTTCCTCGCCAACGTGCTTTCGCGCGTGCTCTCGCGCTACCGGTTGCCGATCTTCTCCAGCCCCGCCATCATCGTGACCTGGTGCTGGCTGCCGCTTTTGAGCGAGCGCGGCGACACGGGCGCGATTCCCCAAGTCGCCGCCGGTTTCATTCCAATGCTTCAGGCCGCGTTCGCGGGTCTCGCGCCGATCACCTTCGCGACCGGCGCGCTCGCCGGCGCGCTGATCGCGGCGGGATTGTTGGCGTCGCGGCCCGCGCAGGCGGGCTGGGCGCTCGCGGGCAGTGCGCTCGGCGCCATGTTGCACGCACTCGGCGGTGCAAGCGATGCCGTCGTGCTCTCGGGCGCGTGCGGCTTCAATGCGGCGCTTGCGGCACTCGCGGCCGCGAAGCTCGGCACGCGTTATGCGCTCGTCGCGATCGTCGCGGCGGTGCTGATCGAGCGCGTGATCGATTGCATCGGCATCGCTGCGTTGACCGCGCCGTTCGTGCTTGCGTCCTGGGCGGTGATTCTGCTCGAGCGGCGTCTGTCCGGATCATCCAAACAAGGAGACTCGCATGTCGTTCACCCACACGCCTGAGCGCAGGATCGCGGAAAGCGGGCCGCGATCGGCAGCCGAACAGGCCACGCGCGTCGATCTCGCGGCCGCGTATCGGCTCGTCGCGCTCAACGGCTGGGACGATGTCGTCTACACGCACATTTCCGCGAGCGTGCCGGGCGAGCCGGGGCGCTTTCTCATCAATCCGTTCGGGCTTTCGTTCGATGAAGTCACGGCGAGCAATCTCGTGAAGATCGATATCGACGGCAACGTGATCGGCGAGAGGGCGCATCCGGTGAACGCGACGGGCTTCGCGCTGCACGGCGCCGTCCATGCCGCGCGGGAGGACGCCGTGTGCGTCATGCATCTTCACGTGCGCGAGGCGATCGCGGTATCGACGCAACCGCACGGCCTGCTGCCCGCATCGCAACACGCGATGCGCTTTCATGGGCATCTCGCGTATCACGATTACGAAGGGCTCGCGTTCTCGCCCGCGGAAGGCGAGCGGCTCGTAAACAGTCTCGGCGCGCATCGTGCGATGTTGCTGCGCAATCATGGACCGGTCACGCTCGGGCGCACGATCGCCGAGGCTTATGTGCTGATGGATATGCTCGTCAAGGCATGCGATATTCAGCTTCGCGCGCTTGCGGGCGTGGGCAAGATGATCGTGCCGACGCCGGAAGTCGTCACGCGCACCGCGGCGCAACTGCATGACGATGACGCCGTCGAAGGCGCGCTCGAATGGCCGGCGCTATTGCGCAAGCTCGATCGCATCGACGCGTCGTATCGCGACTAATACCGCTTTCAAAAGGAGATCAACGCAATGCCGACATTCAACATTCAACTGTTCGAAGGCCGCACGGTGGAAGAGAAGCGCAAGTTCGTCGAAGCGATCACGCGCACGACGTGCGAAACGCTCGGCTGCGAGCCGGGCTCGGTGGACATCATTCTGACGGACGTGAAACGCGAGAACTGGGCGACCGCGGGCAAACTCTGGTCGGAGCAGTGAAAGACAGCGCGCGCACGCCGATTCGTGCGCGCGCTTTGACCGTTACATCGATTCCTTCGCGGCGAGACGGAACTTGTGCAGCAGCGGTTCCGTATAGCCGCTCGGTTGCGTGCGTCCTTCGAAGACGAGCGCGCACGCGGCCTTGAATGCGAACGAACTGTCGAACGCGGGCGACATCGGGCGATAGTACGGATCGGCTTCATTCTGCTTGTCGACGACGGCGGCCATGCGTTCGAGCGTCGCGCGAACCTGCTCTTCCGTGACGATGCCGTGACGCAGCCAGTTCGCGATATGCTGGCTCGAAATGCGCAGCGTCGCGCGGTCTTCCATCAGGCCGACATCGTGAATGTCCGGCACCTTCGAGCAACCGACGCCCTGATCGACCCAGCGCACCACATAACCCAGAATGCCCTGCGCGTTGTTTTCGATTTCGTTCCTGATGTCGTCTTCCGACCATGACGGCTTGTCGACGACGGGAATCGTCAGCAAGCCATCGAGCAACTCGTTCTTCTGACTTTCGTAGTCGACGCTTTCGAGTTCCTGCTGAACCTGTTGCACGTCGACCATGTGATAGTGCAGCGCGTGCAGCGTGGCCGCGGTGGGCGAGGGCACCCATGCGGTGTTGGCGCCTGCCTTCGGATGCGCGATCTTCTGTTCGAGCATCGCGTGCATCAGATCGGGCATCGCCCACATGCCCTTGCCGATCTGCGCGCGACCGCGCAAGCCGGTGTTCAGGCCGACGAGCACATTGCTGCGTTCGTACGCGGCAATCCACTTAGAGGACTTCATGTCGCCCTTGCGCATCATCGGGCCGGCTTCCATCGACGAATGCATTTCGTCGCCGGTGCGGTCGAGGAAGCCCGTATTGATGAATGCGACGCGCGCGCCCGCCGCCGCGATACACGCCTTGAGGTTCACGCTCGTGCGTCGCTCTTCGTCCATGATGCCCATCTTGATCGTGTGACGCGGCAGGCCGAGCAGGTCTTCGACGCGCGTGAAGAGCTCGTCCGCGAACGCCACTTCGGCGGGGCCGTGCATCTTCGGCTTCACGATATAGATCGACCCCGTGCGCGAGTTCATCTTGTTCTTGAGATCGTGCATCGAGCCGAGCACGGTCATCACCGCATCGAGGATGCCTTCGGGAATCTCGTTGCCATCTCGGTCGAGCACCGCGGGATTCGTCATCAGATGGCCGACGTTGCGCACGAACAGCAGCGAACGTCCGTGCAGCTTGACGGTTCCGCCGTTCGGCGCGGCGTACTCGCGGTCCTGGTTCATCGCGCGCGTGAAGGTCTTGCCGTTCTTCGTGACCTGCTCGGCGAGATTGCCTTGCATCAGGCCGAGCCAGTTGCGATAGAGCTGCGTCTTGTCGGCGGCATCGACGGCCGCGACCGAATCTTCGCAATCGATGATCGTGCTCACGGCCGCTTCCATCAGCACATCCTTCACGTGCGCCGCATCGGTCTTGCCGATGAAGTTGTCCGCGTCGATCTGAATCTCGAAGTGCAGGTCGTTGTGCTTGAGCAGAATCGCGGACGGCTCTTTCGCGTCGCCCTGAAAGCCCGCGAACTGCTCGGCGTTCGCAAGGCCGGTCTTGCCGCCGTCCTTCAGCGTGACGACGAGCTTGCCTTGCTCGACGCTGTATTTGGTCGCGTCGGCGTGCGAGCCGTGATCGAGCGGGGCGTTGTCGTCGAGGAACGCGCGCGCATAGGCGATCACTTTCGCGCCGCGCTTCGGATTGAACTGCGCCGCGCGCTCGGCGCCGTCGTTTTCGTCGATGGCATCGGTGCCGTAGAGCGCATCGTAGAGGCTGCCCCAACGCGCGTTGGCCGCGTTGAGCGCATAGCGCAGATTCGACAGCGGCACGACGAGTTGCGGGCCGGCCTGCTCGGCGATTTCGCGATCGACATTGGCGGTGCTGGCCTTCACATGCGCGGGCGCGGGCACGATATAGCCGATCTCTTCGAGAAACTTGCGATAGGCGCGTAGATCGCGCACGGGGCCGGGGTTGCTGCGATGCCAGTTGTCGAGCTCGGTCTGGAGGCGGTCGCGTTCGGCGAGCAGTGCGCGGTTCTTCGGCGCGAGATCGTGAACGATGGCATCGAATCCCTTCCAGAAGGACGCGCTATCGACGCCCGTGCCGGGGATGGCTTCTTCGTCGACGAACTTCGCGAGATTCGCGTCGACCTGCAGGCCGTGTTGTTTGATCATGTCGTTCATGGGCACTCCGGCTGAGATGGCTGCTACACAGGGGTTTGGGGAATGGGCTGGTGCCTATGGTAGCGCGTCTTGGGGGAGGGGCGAAGCGTGGGGGAGGTGCAATGCGCGTGCCTGGACGGGCCGCCCGTTTAGCGTCCCGTGAGGGCGGGGTAGCCGTCGACGGATAGCGTTCTCAGTGCATCGGCCCGGCCTCCGCGCAAACAAACCGCGCGAAAAACCGGGCCGCTCGAACAGCGCGACGAGACCGACGCTACGCCTTCAACAAATCCTCGATCATCACCGGCAGCTTTCGCACACGCACGCCCGTCGCGTGATACACGGCACCCGTAATCGCCGCCGCGATGCCCGCCAGCCCGATCTCCGCGATGCCGCGCGCGCCCAGTTCGTTGAAGACCGTATCGGGATAATCGAGAAACGTGACGTCCATCTTCGGCGTGTCGGCATTGGTCGCGACGACGTAATCCGCGAGGCTGCTGTTCACCGGCGCGCCGCTTCGCTCGTCGTATACCGTGTGCTCGAAAAGCGCCATGCCGACGCCCATCACGACCGCGCCTTCGATCTGATTACGCCCCGCGCGCGGATTCAGGATCTTGCCCGCATCGATCACGGTCACGACGCGGCTCACGCGCAGGCGCGCGGTCGCCGGCTCCCATGTCACCTCGGCGAAATGCGCGCCATACGAATGGATCGACCAGTCCTTCTTGAGCGGATCGTCGAAGCCGCCTTTCGCGCTGCCGCTGCCCGATGCCGCATGCAGTTTCGCCGCGTCGAGAATGCGCGCGAACGGCACGCCGCTTTCCGGCGCTTCGTTCTTGCGATGCACATGTCCGTTGCTCATCGCAAGCTCGTCGGCCTTCGCGCCCGCGAATGGCGATCCCTCGATCTTCGCGGCGCGCGCCAGCAGCGTCTTGATCGCCTCGCGCACCGCATCCGATACCGCCGGAATCACCGATGCCGTCGCCGCCGATCCGCCCGAAACAGGACCGAGCGGCAGCGCCGTATCGCCGAGGCCGACTTCGATCTTGTCGAGCGGGATGCCCGTATGTTCCGCGACGATCTGCGCGAGGATCGTGTACGTGCCCGTGCCGATATCCTGCGTGCCGCACGCGACGCGCGCGGTGCCGTCCGCACGAAGATCGACCGTCGCGTCCGCCGAGAAGCGCAGCCCCGGCCAACTGCACGCGCCCACGCCCCAGCCGAGCGTGAGGCCGTCGCGCTTCATCGAGCCTACGTCCGGCGTGCGCTTCGACCAGCCGAATTTCTCCGCACCGGTCTTCAGGCATTCGACGAAATGCCGCGACGAAAACGGCAAGCCGCTGCTTTCATCCACTTCGGGCTCGTTGCGCAGGCGCAGTTCGACCGGATCCATCTTCAACGCAATGGCCAGCTCGTCCATCGCCGATTCGAGCGCGAAGAGGCCGGGCACCGCGCCGGGTCCGCGCATCGACGTCGGCGAGCCGACATTGCGTTTCACCGTGCCGCCCGTCACGCGCAGATTGGGCGTGCTGTACATCGAAGGCGTCGCTTCGCCGCAATCTTCCGTGTAATCGTCGGCGATGGCCGCGTGATTCACGAAGTCATGCCGTAGCGACACGAGCTTGCCGTCCTGCGTCGCCGCGAGCCGCACGCGCTGCTGCGTGGTCGGCCTGTGCCCGACGTTCTGGAACATCATCTTGCGCGAGAGCACGAGCTTGACCGGGCGCTCCAGTTGGCGCGTCGCGGCCGCGGCGAGCAGCGAATGCGGCCACATCCACAGCTTGCCGCCGAAGCCCGAGCCGAGATAGCGCGAAATCACGCGCACTTTCTCTTTCGGCAGGCCCATCATCTGCATCAGCGTGCCCTGATGATTCGCGACCGCCTGGCTCGTTTCGTAGAACGTGTAGCTCTCGCCGTTCCAGTGCGCGATGGTCGCGTGCAGCTCGATCGGATTATGCGTTTCGACGGGCGTCACGTACGTTTCATCGATCTTCACGGGCGCATCGTCGAACGCCTTGTCGGGATCGCCGCGTTCGCTGTGCGTGTCGAGCTTGTCGCCGGCATCGAGCTTTGCGCTCACATCGTGCGGCGTCTTGTCGTAACTGACCTTGACCGCGGCAGCCGCGGCGCTCGCCGCTTCGAACGTCTCCGCAACGACGAGCGCGACATACTGCCCGTAATAGCGAATGATGTCGTCTTCGAAAGGCGGACGGTTTTCATCGACGTAACCGGTATCGATCGAGTTGCCGGCGACGCGATAGAAGCGGCCGATATTGCCGCGATGAAGAATCAGCTTCACGCCGGGCATCGCTTGCGCGGCGGCGAATTCGAGCGACGTGATCCTGCCGCTCGCGATGGTGCTGCCGACCGGCACGGCATGGAGCATGCCGGGCAGATCGACGTCGGTCGTATAGGTCGCGCGGCCGCAAACCTTCAGCGGTCCGTCGATGCGCGACTGAGGCCGTCCGATGAATGCGGACGGTTTGATATCGGGCGCCGTGGACATGTCGCGATCCTCAGGAAGTTTGCGTGGTAACGAGCTTGAGCGTATGAACGATGCAGCGCTTCGACAACTCGACCTTGAAGCCGTTCTCGCTTTGCGGCTTCGCATCGGCGAGCGCAGCATCGGCAGCGCGTTTGAACGTGGCTTCATCGGGCGTCGCGTTCATCAGCTCCTTCTCCGCTTCACGCGAGCGCCACGGCTTCGTGCCGACGCCGCCGAGCGCGACGCGCGCATGCTCGATGCGCCCGTCCTTCACGCCGATCACGACACCCGCCGACGCCAGCGCGAACTCGTACGATGCGCGATCGCGCAGCTTCAGATAAGCCGAGCGCGCGCCGTCGACCGGCGGCGGCAACGTGACATGCGTGACGAGATCGCCGGCATCGAGCACGTTCTCGCGATCGGGCGTCGTGCCCGGCAACAGGAAGAACTCGTCGATGAGGATCGCGCGCTTGCCGCCCGTGCCTTCGACGTGGATCGTCGCTTCGAGCGCCTGCAACGCGACGCACATGTCCGACGGATTGCTCGCGATGCACGATTCGCTCGTGCCCATGATCGCCATCATGCGATTGAAGCCCTGAATCGCGGAGCAGCCGCTGCCGGGCTCGCGCTTGTTGCACGGCGAGGTCGTATCGCGGAAGTACACGCAACGCGTGCGCTGCAGGATGTTGCCGCCCGTCGTCGCCATGTTGCGCAACTGCACCGACGCGCCCGCGAGCACCGCTTGCGACAGCACCGCATAACGATCGCGGATCAGCGGATGATGCGCGAGATCGGAGTTGCGCGAAGTCGCGCCGATACGCACGCCGCCGTCCTTCGTTTCCTCGATCTTGTCGAGCGGCAAACGGCTGATATCGACGACGCGCATCGGCCGCTCGACGTTGAGCTTCATGAGATCGAGCAGCGTCGTGCCGCCCGCGAGAAAGCGCACTTCGGCGCCTTGCTGCGCGGTATGCGCGAGCGCGCCCGCATTGATCGCGTCGCGCATGTCGCGCGCGCGAGAGAGCTGGAACATATCCATGTCGCTCTCCTTATTTCGACGACGGCTTGTTCGCGCGCACCGACTGGATCGCGCTGACGATGTTCTGATACGCGCCGCAGCGGCACAGGTTGCCGCTCATCGCTTCGCGCACGTCGTCGTCGCTCGGGCCGATCGGTTCATCGAGCAGCGCGACCGCCGACATCAACTGGCCGGCCGTGCAGTAGCCGCACTGATAGCCGTCGCATTCGACGAACGCGGCCTGCAACGGATGCAGTGCCTCGATTTCGCCGATGCCTTCGATGGTCGTGACGGTGTCGCCCTCGCACGCGGCGGCGAAGCACAGACACGAGTTCACGCGGCGTCCGTTCACATGAACGGTGCATGCGCCGCATTGGCCGTGATCGCAGCCTTTCTTCGTGCCGGTCAAATGAAGATGCTCGCGCAATGCATCTAAAAGCGTGGTGCGGGGGTCGAGGGAAAGCGTTTCGCTGCGGCCGTTGACGGTCATGGTGAAGCTGACGGTCGAGTCGCCTGCGGGTGCGGCTTGAAGCGTCTTGTTCGGTGTATCGGCGTGCGTGGTTTTCGATTGGGGGATGGGACGTTGTGGCATCGGGCAATCTCCTGGAATTGCGCAGCAAGCTGCTGCACGAATGCGGCGATGAAGCGGCGGAACATGAGAGAGGCGAAGATGCGGCGAAGCGTGTCGCGCGCCGGTGGCGCGGGGGAACGGCGGCGAAAAGGGTCTGCGCGGCGGCGCAGGACTTTCGTGCGCCGGCAATGCGGCGAAAGACGACACTCAGCCAGTATAGGCATCCGCCGCGAAACTTTCTCGATCGAAAGCCCGCGCGGGCCGCGAGATTCTGAAGGGGCACGAAGCATGCCCGCAGCCGATGAAAGCCTTCAGTGCGAAATCAGGCCGCGCGCGAAAACGGAAAGGATGGACACGCCGACCGTCGTGAAGAGAACGAGCACGACGAGGATCACGATCATGCGGAGAATCATCTGCATCGCGTCGCTCCAAAAAAAATGGCCGCTTGCGCGGCCGGAAGGAGGGTGGGTCGGTCAGACTTCAGATTAAGCGCGCTTCCTTAAATCAGACTTAAGCGTGCGGGACTTCCATGCGGGCCGTCCATTCTCCTTCCTTTGGGAACGGGATGCAGCGAACTTACCGCAGCGCCTCGCTGTATCGGTCGCGCAGCGGGAAGATCGTCACGAGCGCGACCGCGCTGCCGAAGATCACGTAGTAGCAGATCGACAGCGGATCGCCCGTGGTCATCGTGAGCCATTGCACGATCGCGGGCGCGAAGCCGCCGAAGATCATCACCGCGACGTTGTAGCTCACCGAGATGCCGGTCGAACGCACGCTCGAAGGAAGCAACTCGGAGATGAACGCGGGATAGCAGCCCTGAAAGATGCCGAGATAAGTCATCAAAAGCGCCTGACACACGATCAGCATCGGCAGGCTCGGATGCGCGGTGAGCACGGCGAAGATCGGATATGCGGTGACGAGCGACAGCGTGAGCGCGGTCGCCATCAGCTTCTTGCGGCCGATACGGTCCGAGAGCCGGCCGAATATCGGACAGCAGACGAGATAGACGAGCGCGCCGATCGTCGAGCTGATGAGGCCGTCGGTGAGCGCCATGTGCAGCACGCGCGTAGCGTGCGTCGGCAGATACAGCAGGAAGATGTACGTGCCGATGGTGCCGAACACCGTCAGGCCGAAGCCAGCGAGCACGGACATCCAGTGTTTCGTGGCGGTATCGCGGATCGGGCGCGTGCTCAGTTCGTTCTTTTGCGCCTTCTCGACGAAGACCGGCGATTCATCGAGCTTCGAGCGCAGATACAGGCCGACGGGCACGATCAGAAGACCGATCACGAACGGAATGCGCCAGCCCCAGCTATTCAGATGTTCGGGACTCAGCGTGCGCGTGAGCACGGCGCCGAAAAACGAGCCGGCGAGACTCGCGGCGGCCTGCGCGACCATCTGGAAGCTGCCGAAATAACCGCGCTTGTTGGCGGGCGCGTATTCGACGAGAAACGCCGTCGCGCAGCCGACTTCGCCGCCTGCGGAGAAGCCCTGAATCAGGCGGCCGAGCAGCATCAGCAAGGGCGCGGCGATGCCGATTGCCGCATAAGTCGGCGCGAACGCGATGATCGCGATGCCGACCGCCATCAGCGAAATCGTGAGCGTGAGCGCTGATTTGCGTCCGACGCGATCCGCGACCGCGCCCAAGACGATGCCGCCGAGCGGACGCGTCAGAAAGCCGACGCCGAAAGTCGCCCAAGTCGCGAGTAGCGAAATAGTGGGATTCGTTGCGGGAAAGTACAGCTTGGCGATGATGACGGCGAAGAAGCCGTAAACCATGAAGTCGAACCATTCGAGCGCGTTGCCGATGGTCGATACGACGATCGCTCGTCGGCCGGAAAGATTCGATGCGGCGTTTTGTTCGGCCGCGTGCGCTGCAGGTAGTACGGTGCTCATCGAATGTACTCCATGAGGTTTTCTCGTTGACGACATCCGCTTCTCGGATGACTCGCTTCGAACGGAGCGAGCCGCTGCAACACGCAAACATTACGCCGAGTTGAAATAAGAAAATATAGAATTTCTGAACTGACACACAAGCAAACCTGATCGAACGATCCGGGATAACCCTCACGCACGATGAGCAATATCCGCTTTTTGCGCACGTTTATCGCTGTCGCGCGTTACGGTTCTTTCGCCGCCGCCGCGGAAAAAGTCGCGCTCACGCAGGCCGCCGTCAGCATGCAGATGCAGTCGCTCGAAGACGATCTGAAGCGGCCGCTGTTCGATCGCGTCGGGCGCACGAACCGGCTGACGAGCATCGGCAAGCAGGTGTTGCCGCAAGCGGAGCGCATCGTCGCGCTGTACGACAGCATGCGTCTCACCGGTCTCGATGATGAAATCGCCGGATCGGTTTCCATCGGCGCGGTCGATTCGGCGATGGGCGCGCTCGCATCCGTCGTCACCGAATTGAAAGGTCAGTATCCACGGCTCGATGTGCGGCTCTTCACCGGCAAGGCGCTCGCGCTCGCGCCGCAAGTCGAGGCGGGCGAGATCGATGCGGCGGTGATCGTCGAGATGGCGGGCAAGACGCCGGCGAGCCTCAACTGGACGCCGCTCTATTCGGAACCGCTCGTCGCGATTGGTTCGCCGGGCGCCGTGGCCGCGAATGCCGCCGAGATGCTGGCGAGCCGTCCGTTTCTGCGCTTCGATCGCGCGCAGCGCACCGGCGCGCTGATCGATCGCGCGTTGAAGCACAATCGCCTCGCGGTGAACGAGTTCCTCGAACTCAATTCCCTCGAAGTGATCGTCGAGCTCGTGCGGCAGGATGCGGGCGTCTCGGTCGTGCCGTTGCTCGAATACGGCTCGTGGGCGAGCGATCCCGCATTGCGCGTGATATCGCTTGCGAAGAACACGCCGCGCCGTGTCGTCGGCATGCTGGAGCGCAAGATCCACGATCGTCACGCGGTGATGAGCATCGTGCAGGAACGCATACGGATGCGTTCGCACGGCGCGATCGAGCCGAGTGAAAGCTAAAGCTTTCCTTAAGTCACGGACAAGGAATATCAGCTTTCGCTGTGAATTGCGGCCATCGACAATGCTTCGGTCACTCAACAACGCAAGAGGAAAGCATGTCGATCATTCCCGAGATCGCGCAGTCGCGCGACGAGATTCAGGCCATTCGCCGCGATATCCACGCGCATCCCGAACTCTGCTATGAAGAAGCGCGCACGGCGGAGCTCGTCGCTCGGAAGCTCGAAAGCTGGGATATCGAAGTGACGTGCGGACTCGGCAAGACGGGCGTCGTCGGCGTGTTGAGGAAAGGCGCGAGCAAACGTGCGATCGGCCTGCGCGCCGACATGGACGCGTTGCCCATTCCCGAGCTGAACACGTTCGCGCACGCATCGCGCCACGAGAACAAGATGCATGCGTGCGGTCACGACGGACACACCGCGATGCTGCTCGGCGCGGCGCAATATCTCGCGAAGCATCGCGACTTCGACGGCACCGTCGTCTTCATCTTTCAGCCTGCCGAAGAAGGCGGCGGCGGCGCGAAAGCGATGATCGAAGATGGCTTGTTCGAGCGCTTTCCGGTCGATGCCGTGTTCGCGCTGCACAACTGGCCGGGCATGCCGGCGGGCGGATTCGGTGCGCGCGTCGGCGCGACGCAGGCATCGAGCAACGAGTTCGAGATTCGTATCGAAGGCGTGGGCGCGCATGCGGCGATTCCGCACGATGGCGTCGATCCCGTGTTCACCGCGCTGCAGATCGGCACGGGCCTGCAGAGCATCGTGACGCGCAACAAGCGGCCGATCGACGCCGCCGTGCTCTCGATCACGCGCATGCAGGCAGGCCACGCGGTCAACGCGATCCCGACGACCGCGACGCTCGCGGGGACCGTTCGCACGTTTTCCGTCGACGTGCTCGATCTCATCGAGACGCGCATGAAGGAAATCGTCGCGGCGACGGCGGCCGCGTATCGCTGCAAGGCCGAAGTCAGTTTCGTACGCAACTATCCGCCGACGGTGAACACACAAGCGGAAACGGACTTCGCACTCGGCGTGATGCGCGATGTCGCCGGCGCGGACAAAGTGAACACGAACGTCGATCCGACGATGGGCGCGGAGGACTTCTCGTACATGCTGATGGAGCGTCCCGGTTGCTATGCGTATATCGGCAATGGACTGGGCGCGCATCGCGATCACGGTCACGGAATCGGACCCTGCATGCTGCATAACAGCAGCTACGATTTCAACGACGATGTACTCACGCTAGGCTCGACGTATTGGGTGCGGCTCGTCGAGAAGTTTCTCGCGCGCGTCTGAGGAGGCGACATGTTTTCATCGACGTATCGCGAAGCGCGCCAGAGATTTCTCGATACCGCCGCCGCGCGAAAACTCGCTGTCGATACGCGCGTGCTCGAAGGCTTCGATGGTCTGGAAGGCGAGACGCTCGCAACCGATGTCGTTCCCATCGGTCCCAAAGATGCAAAGCGCCTGCTCGTGCTCACGTCCGGCACGCACGGCGTCGAAGGCTTTTGCGGCTCGGGCGCGCAGATCGCGTTGATGCGCGATGAAGTATTGCCGGCGTTGATGGACAAGCTCGACGTCGCAATGCTGCTCGTTCATGCGATCAATCCGTATGGCTTTTCCTATCTGAGCCGCACGACGGAGGGCAATGTCGATCTGAATCGCAACAGCGTGAATTTCGATGCGCCGTTGCCGCAGAATCCCGGCTACGCGGAACTGCACGACTTGCTGATTCCCACGAGCTGGCCGCCCGACGAAGCGAATATCGCGGCGATTCGCGCGTATATCGGCAGGCATGGACAGTGGGCTTATCAGCAAGCGGTCACAACCGGTCAGTACACGCATGCGCAAGGCATGTTCTATGGCGGCGCGGAAACGGCGTGGAGCACGCGCACCATGCGCAATCTGCTCGCGGAATACGGCGAGACGTGCACGGCGATCGGCTGGATCGATTTTCATACGGGACTCGGGCCGAGCGGCTTTGGCGCGAAGATATGCGTCGGCGATGTCGCGCGTGCGCGGCGCTGGTGGGGCGCGGACGTGACGAGTCCGTCGGATGGTACGTCGATCGCGGCCGATGTAGCCGGTCCGTTGCTCGATACGTTGCGGCAGACGTGCGCCCATGCGGCGATCGCATCGATCGCGATCGAATACGGCACGGTGCCGCTCACCGACATGCTCGACATGCTGCGCGCGGACGTCTGGGTGCGTCATCATCCCGATGCGCCCGACGCATTGAAAGCCGGCATTCGCCGCCAGATTCGCGCGGCCTTCTACATCGACGACGATATCTGGCGCGGCATGATCGCGGGTCAGGCGCGCGCTGCCGTGTTGCAGGCGCTATACGGGTTGTCGCGCGAAGAGGGCGCTTAATGCAGTTCGAGCCACATCGGCTGATGATCCGATGAACGGCTCGACTGATCCGCTTCGCATCCGGCGATGCGCGCCTTCAGGTCTTCGCTCACGAAGATGAAGTCGCATGCGAACGGGCCATCGGGCCACTGGTCGCGATCGTACAGGCCGACGGTGGCCGCGCGCGGCTCGTTCGGATGCGCGCAAGTCCATGCATCGACGAACGCGGGCGCATCGGCAATCGGTTCGAGCATCGCGCGATACGCCGATCCATCGAACGCGCTGTTGAAGTCGCCGCAGACGATGGCGGACACGGGCCGCGCGGTATCGGCGAACGGGCTCGCCTGACTCTCGGCCTTCGCGGGCTGACGCTCGTGCGCGCACGCTTCGGCGTGAAGCTCGCGCAGACGCGCGACTTGCGCGAGACGTTGCTTCTCCGAATAGAACTCGAGATGCGTGCTGACGATGCGCAACGGTCCGACGTCGGTCTCGATGACGGCTTCGAGCGCGACGCGAAGCATCGACGGCTTCGCGGGATCGGCAGGCCACGGCAGCGAATGGCGCAACACCTGGCGCACCGGCAGACGGCTCACGATCGCGTTGCCGAACTGACGGCGCGCGATGCCCGCACCGACCGGCGGAAGATCGGAGCCGATTCCGTCGATGACCGTCGCGCCGGGAATCAGCGCTTCGAGCTCGGCGAACTGGTCGGCGCCGGGGCCGCCTTTGAGTCCGCCGGCCTGCTCGCTTTCGTGAAAGCCGCGCGTCACTTCCTGCAGACAGAGGACGTCGAAGTCGTGCAGGGCTTTCGCCTCGGCGACGATGCGCGCGAGATCGACGTGGCCATCCACGCCGCGTCCCCATTGGATGTTCCAGTCGACGAGTCGCATGGTGAACCTCGACGGTAGCGTCGGATGTTGACGTTCGCTATTCCGGCAGCAAGGCGTGTGCTTGCCCGGCAACGGACGCCGGAACTGCCAGATTCTGAAAATAAGTATTTCTTACCGTAGGCAGCGTGGGCGGCGATACAATCGGCGCCAAAGAACCTCACGTCGTCCGAATCATGAAAGCAAGCATCCGTTTTTCGCTGGCTGCGTTCCTGCTGATATCGAGCAGCATTGCGTGCCACGCTCAGGAAACTCAATCTTCGACGACTCGTTCGCTCACGAAGGAGCAGCAGGCCGCGCTCGACAAACAGGATCAGGACATCGCGCAGGTTGCGTCGCAGATCATCGCGTTGATCGATCAAAACCGGGCGGGCGACGTGTGGGACCAAGCCTCGCCCATCGCAAAGCAGATCATTTCCCGCGACGACTTCATGAAGAAGGTCGCGCGCGACCGTTCGCCGCTCGGCGCGCCGGGACTGCGCATGCCGATGGGCGTCAAGCACTACCGTTATGACGGCACGGGCAACATGCCCGCGGGCGCGTACATCAACATTCTCTTCGACACTCAGTTCGGCCAGGCGAGTCAGTCGTCGCGAGAAATGGTGACCTTCATTCTCGACTCGGACAAGGTCTGGCGTTTCGTCGGCTATTCGGTGCGCTGAAGCCGCGTCACATGTTCGTCCACGACGAGCACCATCCTTTGCCGGCTACCAGCTTGTCGCCGAAGAGCGTGCAACCGCCCCAGGCATCGCTCGCTTTGCCCTGATACAGCGAGCAGTTCGCGCAGGTTTGATCGGCCGCGAAGTTCGGGTACTTCGCTTTGTCCACTTTCGCGGCGTTCTCCTTATAGCCGACGGCGACCGCCGCCGGATCGGATTCGCTTAAGTGCGGCGCATCGGCGCGTGCTCGCGAGAGCCATAGCGCCGTGCCCGCGCCGATGCTGACAACCATGAAGTTGCGGCGGGACGTGTTCATTGTCGTGGACCGGTTGTTCGTATGTGGGATGTCGTCGCGCGCTCTCGGGCGCTAGTCGAACGATACGCCCACGTTGGCGAATCGAACGAGCGGTCGGTTTCCTCCGTCATCGCGCCGCCAACGTCGTTCATTGCATCGCGCTAAACCTTTGCGGGCGCGTGCCGTAAATCAGGCCAGAACGTAGTTGCAATCATGTGGATCACCCCTGCGGCGCCCCGGCCGCGGATCAATTCGAAGGAGAACAACCGTGAGTGAACTCGACTGGATGATGGCCGGCGTTTATATGGCAGCGCTTGTGTGCGGCACGCTTTTCATGAGCGTCCTCGCGCGCCGCAGCTTGAACAAGGTGGAGGATCGCGGGCACTGAGCATTCCGGAAGCATCGGTGCACGACGTCCCCGTCGCTGGCGAACAGGAAGCGAAGCTCGATGCGTTGCGCTCGGCGCTCGAAGCCGGCGAGCGCTCCGGCCCCGCCAAGCCGCTGGATTTCGATGCCTTCATCGCTCGCAAGCGCAAGTCCGCTCGGTGAGGCAGTGCGTATTCACGCCTGCCGCCGTCCAGGATCTGGACGGCATCTGGGACTACACGTTCGAGAAGTGGGGGCCGGCTCAGGCGGAGCGCTATCTGCGCATGATTCAGGACACAGGCACGGGACTCGGTAAGGGCAGACAACGCAGCCTGTCCGAAGAACACGTTCGGCCCGGTTATCGCAAGGCGCTCGTCGGAATGCACGTGCTTTTCTTCAAGGAGGCCGCGGACACGATCCAGATCCTGCGCGTTCTCCATCAGATGGATTTGCCCGCTCATCTCGGCGAAGCCGAATAGCATTGACGTCAAGAAACAAAACGCGCGCCGTGAGCCGATTCAAACATCGGCCATCCGGCGCGCGTGGACTTCACCTACAGAATTACTGGAACAGCTTGACGGCCTGCGAGAGCGTATTGGTCACGCCCCATGCGAGCGGAATCAGCACGTAGGCCCAGAACACCAGGAGCAACCCCTTGTTCGACGGATGCACTTGCTGAGTTTCGATGCGGTCATTCATCGCGGATCTCCTCGTTGATTCCTAGATTGCGGTCTGCGCCGACGTGTTCATGTGATGCTTCTCATGCACGCGCGAGACGAGCAGATTGCAGACGAAGCCGATCACCAGCAGCGCCGCCATGATATGCAGCGTCATCGTGTACGCCTCTGCGCCCACGACGCCGTGCGAAACCTGGAACGCGCGCACGTAGTTGACGAGCACCGGACCCGCGACGCCCGCCGCCGCCCACGCGGTGAGAAGCCGGCCGTGAATGCCGCCGACGAAAGCCGTGCCGAACATGTCGGCGAGATACGCGGGAATCGTCGCGAAGCCGCCGCCGTACATCGACAGGATGATGCCGTACGCCAACACGAAAAGCGCGATATTGCCGGAGCCCGCGAATTGCGGCACAAGGAAATACAGCACCGCGCCGAGCGTGAAGAACACGAAGTACGTATTCTTGCGGCCGATCCAGTCCGACGCCGACGCCCACGCGAATCGCCCGCCCATGTTGAAGAGCGACAGCAGCCCGACGAAGCCCGCCGCCGCGCCCGCCGTGATCGACGCCTTGAAGCTTTCCTGGATCATCACCGACGCCTGGCCGAGCACGCCGATGCCGGCCGTCACGTTCAGGAACAGCACGAGCCACAACAGATAGAACTGCGGCGTCTTCAGCGCCTGATCGATATGCACGTGGTTCTTCGTGATCATCTTGTTGGACGTCGCGGGCGGCGTCCAGCCAGCCGGCTTCCAGTCCGCCGGCGGGATGCGGATCGCGAGCGCGCCGATCGTCATCGAGATGAAATAGAGCACGCCGAGCACGAGGAACGTCTCGGCAACGCCCGAGCTCGTCGCGCTCTTGAAGTGGTTCATCAGCGCGACGGAGCCGGGCGCCGCGATCATCGCGCCGCCGCCGAAGCCCATGATCGCCATGCCGGTCGCCATGCCGCGACGGTCCGGAAACCAGCGTATCAGCGTCGAAACCGGCGACACATAGCCGAGCCCGAGCCCGATGCCGCCGATCACGCCATAGCCGAGATACAGCAGCCAGATCTGATGCAGATAGACGCCGAGCGCCGAGACGAGAAAGCCGCCGCCGAAGCAGCAGGCCGCGGTGAACATCGTGCGGCGCGGGCCGACTTTTTCCAGCCACTTGCCCGCGAATGCCGCCGACAAGCCCAGAAACACGATCGCGAGCGAGAAAATCCAGCCGAGCGTGGTCAGCGACCAGTCATCCGGCGCGGACTTCGTGATACCGATAACCTTCGTGAGCGGCGCATTGAACACCGAGAACGCATATGCCTGCCCGATGCACAGATGAACAGCCAGCGCGGCGGGCGGCACCATCCAGCGCGAGAATCCGGGCCGGGCGATGGTCGCCTCCTTGGAAAAGAAATTTGTCGGGCCGTGGGCGGCCCCTTGATTGATTGTGCTGTTCATTGTGGTCTCCGTGGCGCGTCATGCATGCACGTGCGCGCACATCGTTTACTTTGACGTGCCGTCCGGGGTCGCCGGACAGCAGCCCGCCGTGGTCATGCGCTCGGCGATACGGTCCGCATCGCGCGCTCGCAAGGCCATTTCGCGCCGCTCACATGCGATGGAACCACATATAGATGCGACGCTTTGCCACGGTTGGGCATGACCATAGACAACTGCGATGCCCTTTGCAATATGAACACTCGTGCCATAAGCGTTTGCCCGCAGCGTGTCTGTGGTTTGCGCCACGCTCCGCGCGCATTGCGGAGGCGATGACGTCCGTCGATGCCGCTGTACCGCATCGCTACAGAGCGGGGCAGGTGTTCTGAATGTGAACAGGTCCCATCGCCCTCGTACAAACCCTGACGATGTGCCGCGAAACCGCATGACGATGCGGCTCGCGCGGGCGTCGCATCGTGCCGCGCGCGATGGCATGGAACTCGCAAACAGAAGCGACCGGCGCCGGACATCGGCAGTGCCGGCCCGTTCACGTCGACATGCGAGGAGCACATAGAAATGAATCACGCGGAGATGCAGTTCCTGAGCACCGAATATCCGTACAAGAAGCAGTACGGCAACTTCATCGGTGGCAAGTGGGTGCCGCCGACGGGCGGTGAGTATTTCGACAATATTTCGCCGATCACCGGCGAGCCGTTCACGTCGATTCCGCGTTCGCGCGAAGCCGACATCGAAGCCGCGCTCGACGCCGCGCACGCAGCGAAGACGTCGTGGGGCAGAACCTCCGTCACCGATCGCGCGAATCTGCTGCTGAAGCTCGCCGATCGCATGGAGCAGAACCTGTCGCGTCTCGCGCTGGCCGAATCGATCGATAACGGCAAGCCGCTGCGCGAGACGATGGCGGCGGACATTCCGCTCGCGATCGATCACTTCCGCTATTTCGCGAGCGCCGCGCGTTCGCAGGAAGGCGGCATTTCGGAGATCGATCACGATACGGTCGCGTATCACTTTCACGAGCCGCTTGGCGTCGTCGGGCAAATCATTCCGTGGAATTTCCCGATCCTGATGGCCGTGTGGAAGCTCGCGCCCGCGCTCGCGGCCGGCAACTGCGTCGTGCTGAAGCCGGCCGAGCAGACGCCCGCGTCGATTCTCGTGCTGCTCGAAATCATCGAAGACATCTTGCCGCCGGGCGTGCTCAATGTCGTCAACGGCTTCGGTCTGGAAGCGGGCAAGCCCCTCGCATCGAACAAGCGCATCGCGAAGATCGCTTTCACCGGCGAGACCACGACGGGCCGACTCATCATGCAGTACGCGAGCCAGAACCTCATTCCGGTGACGCTGGAACTGGGCGGCAAGAGCCCGAACATCTTCTTCGAAGACGTGCTCAACGCCGACGACAGCTTCTTCGACAAGGCGCTCGAAGGCTTCACGATGTTCGCGCTGAATCAGGGCGAAGTGTGTACGTGCCCGTCGCGCGCGCTCGTGCAGGAATCGATTTACGAGCGCTTCATGGAACGTGCGCTCAAGCGCGTCGCGGCGATCGCGCAGGGCCATCCGCTCGATACGAAGACGATGATCGGCGCGCAGGCTTCGCAGGAGCAACTGGAGAAGATCCTGTCGTACATCGATCTCGGCAAGCAGGAAGGCGCGCAGTGCCTCTCCGGCGGCGAGCGCAACACCTTCGACGGCGAACTGAAGAACGGCTATTACGTCAAGCCGACGGTCTTCAAAGGCCACAACAAGATGCGTATCTTCCAGGAGGAAATCTTCGGGCCGGTGCTTTCGGTGACGACGTTCAAGACCGAGGAAGAAGCGCTCGAGATCGCGAACGACACGCTGTACGGTCTCGGCGCGGGCGTGTGGACGCGCGACGGCACGCGGGCGTATCGCTTCGGCCGCGCGATTCAGGCGGGACGCGTGTGGACCAACTGTTATCACGCGTATCCGGCGCACGCGGCGTTCGGCGGTTACAAGCAATCGGGCATCGGCCGTGAGAATCACAAGATGATGCTCGACCACTATCAGCAGACGAAGAACATGCTCGTCAGCTATAGCGACAAGCCGCTCGGCTTCTTCTAAAGCGTGTGAGGCCGCCGCTGCTTCCCGCGGCGGCCGATCAAACCGACGGGGACATCATGAGCGAACAGGAAGTGCAGCGCGTGACCGCGACGCCCGCCGTCATCGACTTGATCGAAAGGCTCAAGGCCGAGCATGGCGAGGTGCTGTTTCATCAATCCGGCGGATGCTGCGACGGCAGCGCGCCGATGTGCTTTCCAGTCAGCGAATTCATGGTCGGCGGCTCGGACGTGAAACTCGGCTCGATCGGCGGCGTGCCGTTCTACATGACCGAATCGCAGTACGAGTACTGGCAGCATACGCAGCTCATCATCGATGCCGTGCCGGGCAATGGCGGCATGTTTTCGCTGGAACGCCCGAGCGGTTTGCGCTTTCTTACGCGCTCGCGTCTGTACAGCGACGAAGAGAACGCGTGGCTCGACAGGCATCCGGTCGAGCACGTGAGCTGAGCGTCATTTCCAGCGCGGCGCGCGCTTTTCGATGAAGGCTTGCGTGCCTTCGAGCGTGGCGTCGTGCATCATGTTGCAGGCCATCGTTTCCGATGCGAGCGCGTATGCCGCTTCGATGCCGGTTTCGAGTTGCCGATAGAACAAGCCCTTGCCCGCCGCGACCGCTTCGCGCGGCTTGGCGGCGATGGTCGCAGCGAGCGTGCGCACGGTATCGTCGAGTTCGCCAGGCGATGCGACGCGATTCACGAGGCCGCGTTCGCGCGCGGTGGCCGCATCGATGAACTCGCCGGTGACGAGCATTTCGAACGCGGCCTTGCGCGATACGTTGCGAGACAGCGCCACGCTCGGCGTCGCGCAAAAGAGCCCGAGATTCACGCCCGATACCGCGAAACGCGCTTCGCTCGATGCGACCGCGAGATCGCACATCGCGACGAGCTGACAACCCGCCGCCGTCGCGATGCCTTGCACGCGCGCGATAACGGGCTGCGGCATGCGCTGGATCGTCAGCATGATGCGCGAGCAGTGCGCGAAAAGCTCGCGATAATAATCGAGCGCGGGCTCCGCACGCATCTCTCTGAGATCGTGCCCGGCGCAAAACGCGCGGCCTTCTCCTGCGAGCACGACCACGCGCGCATCTGATTCGGCGATGTCCTTCAATGCGCGTTCGAGCGCTTCGAGCATCGATTCAGATAAGGCATTGAACGCATCGGGCCGATTCAGCGTGAGCCTGACGACACCCTTCATGTCATACGCATCGCGTTGGATCAGAACGAGTTCGCTCATTGTCGTGGTCTCCATCAGACGTCGATCGCGGTGACGGACCCCGCGCGCTTGCGCAACTCGAACTTCTGGATCTTTCCCGTCGATGTCTTCGGCAGTTCGCAGAACTCGATCGCGCGCGGCACCTTGAAGCCGGCGAGATGCTTCTTGCAATGCGCGATCAACTCTTCCGCGCTCGCGTGCGCGCCGCTTTTCAATTCGACGAAAGCGCAGGGCGTCTCGCCCCAGCGCGTATCGGGCTTCGCGACGACCGCGACGGCAAGCACCGCCGGATGCCGGTACAGCACGTCCTCCACTTCGATGCTCGATATGTTCTCGCCGCCCGAGATGATGATGTCCTTGCTGCGATCCTTGATGCGTACATAGCCGTCCGGATACGCGACGGCGAGATCGCCGGTATGGAACCAGCCGCCGCGAAACGCTTCTTCGGTCGCGGCCGCGTTCTTCAGATAACCCTTCATCGCGATGTTGCCGCGGAACATGATCTCGCCGATGGTCTCGCCATCGGAAGGCACGAGTTCCATCGATATCGGATCGCGCACCGTGACCGCATCCTGCAAGTGATAGCGCACGCCTTGCCGCGCATTCAAGCGCGCGCGCTCGCCCATATCGAGCGCGCTCCATTCGGCCTGCTGCGGGCAGACCGTGGCCGGGCCATAAACTTCCGTGAGCCCGTACACATGCGTCAGTTCGAAGCCCATGCGCTCCATGCCTTCGATCATCGCGGCGGGCGGCGCGGCGCCCGCGACCATCGCATGGACTTTCTGATCGAAGCCGGTCTTCATGTCGTCGGGCGCGTTGACGAGCAGGTTCTGCACGATCGGCGCGCCGCAATAATGCGTGACGCGCTCGCTGCGAATCAGATCGAAGATGGTCTTCGCATCGACGCGGCGCAGGCACACGTTCACGCCCGCGCGCGCGGCGACGGTCCACGGAAAGCACCAGCCGTTGCAATGGAACATGGGCAGCGTCCACAAGTACACGGCATGCTTCGGCATGTCCCATTCGAGGATATTGCTCACCGCATTCGTATACGCGCCGCGATGGTGATACACGACGCCCTTCGGATTGCCTGTCGTGCCCGACGTGTAATTCAGACAGATTGCGTTCCACTCGTCGGATGGCGGCGACCATTCGTATGCGGGATCGCCGCTCGCGAGCAGCGCTTCGTATTCGATTTCGCCGATGCGCTCGCCCGCGCCCGCGTACTGCGGATCGTCGACATCGATGACCAGCACGTCCTGCGGCACGTCTTTCAGCGCGCGGCGCATCACGTCCGAGAACTCGCGATCGACGAGCACCGCCTTCGCTTCGCCGTGCGTGAGCATGAACGCGAGCGTGGCGGCGTCGAGCCGCGTGTTGAGCGTGTTGAGCACGGCGCCCGTCATCGGCACGCCGAAGTGCGCTTCGACCATTTCGGGCGTGTTCGGCAGCATCGCGGCGACGGTATCGCCGAGGCCGATGCCGCGTGCCGCCAGCGCCGATGCGAGCCGCCGCGTGCGCGCGTAGGTGTCGGCCCAGTTGCGCCGGACATCGCCGTGCACGATAGCGGGAAGCGTCGGATATACGGACGCCGCGCGCTCGATGAACATGAGCGGCGTCAGCGCCGCGTAGTTGGCGGCAGTTTTGGGAAGGCCATCGTCGTACATGCTGGCGGTCATGATTGTCTCCTCGGGCGCGAATCTATCGGATGGCGTCAGTGTCGCTCACGTTTCTTAGAAGATCGTTATCACGCGCGCAACTTACGTTAGCCTGACGCTCCGACTCATGGTTTGCCCTGATCAGCCGAGATCGTCGAGCTTGACTTCGAAGCCCCGCTTCACGCCCGGGCGCGCGAAAAGCGCCTCGTACCAGCGCTTGACGTTAGGGTAATCATCGAGCGAAACCTGATGACGTTCATGCCGCCACGCCCAGCCGAGAATCGCGAAATCCGCGACGGACATATCGCCCGCGACGCATTCCACTTGCGCGAGGCGCTTGTCGAGCACGCCGTACAGGCGGCGCGTTTCGTCGGAATAGCGCTTCAAACCATAACGCCGGTCGCTTTCCGCTTCGACCATGCGGAAGTGATGCACCTGTCCCGGCATCGGGCCGAAGCCGCCCATCTGCCACATCAGCCATTCGAGCACGGGCACGCGATCGCGCAAACTCGCGGGCAGAAACTTGCCCGTCTTCTCGCCGAGATAGAGCAGGATCGCGCCGGACTCGAACACGCTGATCGGCTGGCCGTCGGGTCCGTCCGGATCGACGATCGCCGGAATGCGATTGTTCGGGCTGATGCGCAGAAACTCAGGCGTATGCTGCTCGCCCTTCGTGATGTTCACCGTTTTCACGGTGTACGGCAGTTGCATTTCCTCCAGCGCGACGCTGATCTTGCGTCCGTTGGGCGTGTTCCATGTATGCAGTTCGATGGTCATGGCAATCCGTCCCGTTCAGGTCAATGCAGGCGAGACGTGACGCGCGAAGCCCGGACGCTGCGTGATGCCCACATACCAGCGTTCGAGTTCGGGAAGCGCGGGGCGAACCAGCTCCGCGATGCCGAACCAGCGGCGCGCATACGCGGCGACGACGAGATCGGCGAGCGTGAACGTGTTGCCTTCGAGATAGTCGCGGCCCTTCAGATGCGCATCGATAACGCGCCAGAGCTTTTCCACCTCGCTCGCGGCGGCAGCGAGTTGCTGCGCATCGCGATCCGCGGCACTCGTGCGGATATAGCCCCAGAAAACCGGACGTTCGGCGGGTTGCAGGGTCGAAAGCGTCCAGTCGAGCCAGCGGTCCGCGCTCGCGCGTACTTTCGGCTCGGCGGGATAGAGCGTGCTGGCACCGCCGTATTGCATCGCGAGATAGCGAATGATCGAGTTCGACTCCCACAGCACGAAGTCGCCGTCGACGAGCGTGGGCACGCGGCCCATCGGGTTCATCGCGAGATAGTCGGGCTCGTTGTTGCGCCCGAATTGCAGGCCCGCGTCGATGCGCTCGTACGCGAGCCCCAGTTCATCGCAGCACCACAACACTTTCTGCACATTGACCGAGTTGGCCCGGCCCCAGATCGTCAGCATTCGATGTCTTCCTCCGTACTTGTCGAAGGATCCATCTTAGCTGTGTTTCGCGTTTTGCTTCAGTCGATGTGCGCCGCGAAACCGGTCTTTCCGGCTGCGAGTTCGTCGCGCAGCGTGAGCTGAGGAATCGCGTAGTCGCCGTGATTCTGCTTGCGGAATGCAATGGGCGCATCGTCCCAGAGACGGTCGAGACGCCGGCCGAGGGCATCGTATGTGGCTTGCAGGCGCGCTTCATCCATGCGATGCGTTTCATAGAGAACGAACGGCGGCAGCACATCGAAGCCTGGATAAAAAAGCATGCCGTGCTGGATGTGAAAGAGAATATCGTCGATGGGTCCGTTGATGCCGCGCGGACTGTAATGCGATTCCCAACCGCCCGTCGTGACGACGATCATCGCGCGCTTGCCCGCCATCAGACCTTCGCCGTAGCGGTCGCCCCAATGCGTGTCCGAATGCTCGCCGACGCCGTAGCCGAAGCCGTACGCATAGACGCGCTCGACCCAGCCCTTCATGATCGCGGGCATCGAGAACCACCACATCGGAAATTGCAGGATCAGCGCGTCGGCCCAGCGCAGCTTGTCCTGCTCCAGCTCGATGTCGCGGCTTTGCAGGCCGTTTTCGAACGCGTGCTTCGAATCGAGGCTCGCGTGAAACGGCGTATCGGCGTTGCGGTCGCGCACGTCGTTCGCATCGAGCGGCGCCTTCCAGTTCATTGCATACAGGTCGGAGACTTGCACGCTATGGCCGTTCGCGCGCAAACGCTCGACGGTGAAATCATTGATGGCGCCGTTCAGCGAGCGGCGTTCCGGATGGGCATACACGATCAGCACATTCATGAGGCTTTCTCCACTTCGTTTCTGGAATGGAGACCAGCTTAAGAGCCTCTCGGGTATATTGGAAATGAATATCTGAAATTGCAGGAATTGCCATGACTAATACCTTGAGAAGGCTCGATCTGAACTTGCTTCTCACGCTCGACGTTTTGCTTGCCGAACAGAACGTCACGCGTGCAGCCGAGCGCCTTCATTTTTCGCAACCTTCCGTGAGCGTGCATCTGTCGAAGCTGCGCGACATCTTCGGCGATCCTCTGCTGTTGCCCGGCCCGCGTGGCATGCGCCCGACAGCGCGAGCGGAAAGTCTGCGGGAGCCGTTGCGCGAAGCGCTGGCATCGCTCGAACGCGCGGTGTCGCCGGAAGCCGCGTTCGATCCCGCCATCGCCGACAACACATGGCGCATCGCCGCCACTGACTACAGCGAATCGACCGTGCTGCTGCCTGCGTTGAGCGGCTTGCGCGCCGCCGCGCCGCACACGCGGATCGCCGTGCTGGAGATGTTGCCGCCGCGTCTTGCGAAGCAGGCGGAGAACGGCGAGATCGATCTCGCGTTTCACATCACATCGCCCGAGATGGCCAATTTTCATCAGCAAGCGCTCTTCACGGAAAGCTATGTGCTCGTGGGACGCAAGGATCATCCGCGATTGAAGCGGCGTCCGACGCTCGCGCAGTTCTGCGCACTGGAGCATGTGATCGTGTCGCCCGATGGCGGCGGATTCTTCGGCCCGACGGATGACACGCTCGCAACGTTCGGCATGAAGCGGCACGTCGCGCTGTCGGTGCCGCACTTCCTCTTCGTGCGCTCCGTGCTCGCGACGACCGATCTGGTTTCGATGCAACCGGCGAGGCTCGCGAAGCGCTGGCCGGAGTTGCGCATCGTCGCGCCGCCCGTCGACGTGCCCGGCTACGAGATGTCGATGTACTGGCATGAACGCGTGCATCGCGATCCTGCGCATCGATGGCTGCGTGAGTTCATCGCGCAAGCTGTTTGAAAGAATGACGCTGCATTGATGATCTTTTCGCATGATCGTCTTTATCGTTATTACTGATTCAGTGCTCGAAAGGCGAGTGCTACTGTTTGTCGGCAAATCCTTAATTGCTGCATGTGTCATGTGTCTGGCTGGCGTCGCTCCACGATCGAATACACAGAGGAGACTGATGATGTCAAAGCGCAAGACGTGGCGGGGAATGAGTACCGTCATTGCAACGGGTACGGCGATGGCGGCCTTGAGTCTCACGGTCACGGCGCACGCGGCAGGGGAGCCGATAAAGATCGGCGTCATCAGCGAAGAGTCCGCGGTGGCGGGCGCTTCGATCAGCAAGGCCGCGCAACTCGCAGCGGAGGAGATCAACGCGAAGGGCGGTGTCGATGGCCGGCAAATCCAGATCATCGCGTATGACGATCACTCGTCGGCATCGGACGGCGTGCGTGCCTTTCAGCGCGCCGCGAGTCAGGACAAGGTGGTCGCGATCATCGGCAGCTACATCAGCGAAGTCGCGCTCGCGATGGAGCCATGGTCCGCGCGCCTGAAGATGCCTTTCATCACGCCGGGCGCGGCGAGCAACGAAATCTCGAAGCGCGTGCATGACGACTACGATCACTACAAGTACACCTTCCACGGCTGGATGACGTCTGCGTTCATCGCGCAATCGATCTGCGATTTCTCGCATGACGTGCTTGTCGGCGAGTTCAAGATGAAGACGACCGTCGTGATGAGCGAGGACGCCGCGTGGACCAAGCCGCTCGACGAGCGCTACCTCGAGTGCCTGCCGAAAGCGGGCCTCAAGGTGCTGGATCACATCCGCTTCAATCCGGACACGTCGGACTTCACGCCGATCTTCAACCAGATCGAAGCGAAGCATCCGGACACGATCACGACGGGCATCAGCCATGTCGGCGTGCAGCCGACCGCCCAGTGGCACGATCAGCAAGTGCCGATTCCGATGTCGGGCCAAAGCTCGCAAGCGACGACCACGAGCTTCTGGAAGGACACCAACGGCGCGACCGAAGGTGTGATCACCGCATCGGCGGCGGCGCCGGGCGTCGCGTTGACGCCGAAGACCGTGCCCTTCGTCGAGTCGTATCAGAAGCACTTTGCCGGCGTATCGCCCGCGTATGACGGCTTCACGAGCTATGACCTCGTGTACATCATCGCGGATGCGATTCATCGCAATGAAGGCTCGACCGATCCCGACAAGATGGTCGATGCGCTCGAAAAGACCGACTATGTCGGCACCATCGGACGCTGGCAGTTCTACGGCAAGAACGATCAGTTCACGCACGCGTTGAAGTACGGCGAAGGCTATATCACCGGCATCAACCTGCAATGGCAGAACGGCAAGCAAGTGGCGATATGGCCGAAGTCGGTGGCGAACGCAAAGGTCAAGTTTCCGGCCTTCGTGAAGGTGCAGGCAGCCGCGAACTAAGCGCGTTTGCGTCGTCGCGACGCGCGTGCGCTGCCGATAGCGCGCACCTTGCGGCGCATGTTGCGGGGACCGGTTCCACGTTGGCATCGACATGGAAGACATAAAGGGCCGCTATGTTGCCACTGCAAATACTCATCGATGGCTTCGCGATCAGCTCGCTCTACGCGCTCGGCGCGATCGGCTTCACGCTGATATTCGGCGTATCCGGCGTGCTCAATCTCGCGCATGGCGGCGTGATGCTGGTATCCGCGCTGCTCGGCTGGGCGCTCGCGGGCGAAGCCGGATTGGGCACCTATCTCGGCACGCCGCTCGGCGTGGTCTGCGGGATGATTGCCGCATACGTCACCTATTTCATGGTGGTGCGGCCCATTCAACGCTCGACTGCGATCCCGCGTGAAGAGAAAGAGATCTTCGTGCTCACGGGCACGCTGCTCTGGGGCATCATGATCCAGCAGGGCATGGCGTATCTCTTCTCCGATAACCCCATCACGATGCGTCCGCTGATTCCCGGCATCGCGAGCGTCGCGGGCGTGCGCGTGCCCTATAACGAGATCATGATCGCGGTCGTGTGCTGGGTCGTGATCGGATTGCTGTGGCTCTTCGTGAATCGCACGAAGGCGGGCAAGGCGCTGCTCGCGGCGTCGATGAATCCGCGCGGTCTCACGCTGCTCGGCTTCGAGTTGTCGAATATCTATCTGCTCGCGTGGACCATCTACGGTGTGCTCGCGGGCATCGCGGGCGTGCTGCTCGCATCGTTCCTTGGCGTGAGCACGAACAACACCGGACAGCTCACGGCGAGCGCGTTTTCCATCGTCGTGCTCGGCGGCCTGGGCAGCGTGTCGGGCTCGTTGATGGCCGCGTATGTCGTGGGTTATCTGGAGACCGTCACGGCGTACCTCATCTCGCCGACGCTGCGGCCATTGCCCGCGCTGCTGCTGCTCGTGCTCGTCGTATATGTGCGGCCGCAAGGCTTTCTCGGACGGCGCTAATCATGAAAGACATCGTTCGTTCGCGCTTGATCTGGTCCGCGGTCCTGCTCGCGATCGTCGCCGCGACGCTGCCGTGGTGGCTCACCGGGTATATCCTCGGCGTGCTGACGGTCGCGTATTACTTCGGCGTCTTCGCGATGTCGTGGGACTTGCTCTTCGGCTTCGCGGGCGAAGTCAATTTCGGACCGACGTTCCTGATCGGGCTCGGAGCGTATTCCGCCGCGATACTGAACGCGCACGCCGCCGCGCCGATACCGGTATGCGTGATGGCCGGCGGCCTCGTCGCGCTCGTCGGCGGCCTGCTGCTCGCCGTGCCCGCATTGCGATTGCGCGGACCGTACTTCGGTCTCGTCACGCTCGTCGCGGTGTTGCTGCTGCAGAACGCGATCGTGATCTTCGCGGGCGTCACCGGCGGCGAGATCGGCATGATGGTGCCCGACGTGATGTCCGTCGATGCGAGCCACAACTACTGGATCGCGCTCGCGTTCCTCATCGTCTGCGCGATCATTCTGTTCGGCCTGTCGCGCTCGGCCATCGGTCTCATTCTGCAGGCGAGCGGGCAGGATACCGTCGGCGCGCAGGCGCTCGGCTTCAACGTCGTGAAGCACAAGCTCGCGGCGTTCTGCATCAGCGCGGTGTTCTCAGGCGTCGCGGGCGCGATGCTCGTGTTCTATCAGGGCACGGCGTCGGTGAGCACGGTGGTCGATATCGGCATCGGCGTGCAGATCATCATCGCGGCTGTGCTCGGCGGCCGGCGCACGATACTCGGCGCGGTGCTCGGCTCGATCTTTCTCATCGTCGCGGGCGAATTCCTGCGTCCGCTCGGGCAGATCAATACGTTCGTGGTCGCGGCTGTCGCGCTCGCGGTCATCCTGTTCTTTCCCGATGGATTGCTCGGCAACATCCTGCGTGTGAGGGAGCGCGAATGAGCGATACACCTTTGCTTTCGGTGCGCGGCCTCACGAAGCGCTTCGGCGGTCTCGTCGCGGTGAAGGACATCGGCTTCGATATCGAGCCCGGCGAGATACTCGGCCTCATCGGTCCGAACGGTTCCGGCAAGTCGACGGTGATGAAGCTCATCATGGGCATCGAGCGGCCCAACGCGGGATCGATCAAGGTCGATGGCGTCGAGATGGCCGGATGGCTGCCGCATCGAATCGCGCGCGCGGGCGTGGGCATCGTGTTCCAGCATTCGCGGCCGCTGCATCGGCAGACAGTGCTCGAACACATCAAGCTCGCGCTATTGCCGGATTCGCTCGTGAAGCTCGCCGCCGATCCGCATGTGAATCGCCGCGCACGCGAGATCGCGGAGCGCGTCGGACTCGGCAAGGTGATGCATCGTCATCCGGCGACGCTGCCCTTCGCCGATCTGCGTCGCATGGAGATGGCAAAGGCGATCGCACGCGATCCGCGTGTCGTGCTCGTCGACGAGCCTTTCGCGGGTCTCACCGCTGCCGAATCGGAAGCGTTCTCCGAACTGATTCGCGGCTTTCGCGCGGAAGGGCGCGCGGTGCTGCTCGTCGATCACAACGTGAAGAGTCTCGCGGCGCTCGCGGATCGCGTGCTTGCGATGTATCTCGGCGAGTACGTCGCGGAAGGCACCGCCGAAGAAGTGATGCAGAACGAGACCGTGCGGCGCGTCTATCTCGGCGGCAAGATCGAGGCACGCGAGCGTGGCGCGGAAGTCGTGAGCAACAAGCCGTCGATTCTTCAGGTCGAGAGCGTCGGCGTGTTGTACGGCAAGGCGCGCGCGCTCGATAGCGTGGACATGCATGTGCGCGAAGGCGAATTCGTATCGGTCGTCGGATTGAACGGCGCGGGCAAGACGACGCTCTTCAATGCGATTTCCGGACTCGTGGCGTATCACGGAACCATTCGCTACGGCTCGCGCGATTTGAAAGGCATGAGCGGCGCGGCGATCGCGCGTGGCGGCATCGTGCAGTGCCCGGAGACGCGCGAGCTGTTCGGCGACATGACCGTGCGCGAGAATCTCGATCTCGGCGGCTATCATCTTTCCGACAAGATGCGCGCCGATCAGCTCAAGTGGCTCTTCGAACTCTTTCCGATACTCGAATCGCGTCAGGCGCAGACCGCGCGCACGTTATCGGGCGGCGAGCAGCAGATGCTCGCGATCGCACGCGCGCTGATGATGCAGCCGAAGCTCCTCATCCTCGATGAGCCGACGCTCGGCCTCGCGCCGGTGATTCTCGAGCAACTGTCGAAGGCGATGGAACGGCTGCAGAAGACCACGCCGATCACCGTGCTGCTGGGCGAGCAGAACGTGACGTTCGCGTTGCCCCATGCGGACCGCGTGTATGTGCTCGAACATGCGCGCATCGTGTGGGAGGGCAGTCCGTCGCGCTTCGAGAAGGAGATGGGACGAGGCTTTCTCGAAGCG
Organism: Caballeronia sp. ATUFL_F2_KS9A; assembly: GCF_023630765.1. Lineage (NCBI taxonomy): Bacteria > Pseudomonadati > Pseudomonadota > Betaproteobacteria > Burkholderiales > Burkholderiaceae > Caballeronia > Caballeronia sp. ATUFL_F2_KS9A. The sequence continues at coordinate 33,727 of NZ_JALQEK010000040.1, forward strand.
GTGCGGTCGGAGCCAGCGCAAATTGCGCAGGCGAAAGTTTGAAGCGTAGCGCGCGCAACTAAACACGCGCGCCTTGTTGCCTGAAACGCCACACGTATTGCACCGAATGGGCATCGCGTCATTTGATGTGTTAAAAAACCGCGAGCTTTCGATGCGTCGCGCCAAGCTGCTTCAGCCAAGACAGTTATCTGAAAGGCGACGCGTCGAAGCCATGAAAAACGGCTAACGAATACGCGCTCCCAATACATCATGAAGACATTCACATCGCGTGCCATCGCGGGCATCGGCGCGTCGGTCGTCGCGCTCGCGTGTCAATCCGCATTCGCGCAAAGCTCGGTCACGCTGTACGGCGTCGCCGATGTCAGCGTGCGTTACCTCACGAACGCCAACGCCAACAACGACGGCAAGCTGTTCATGACGAACGGCGCCATTACCAATAGCCGCATCGGCTTCAAAGGCGTCGAAGATCTCGGTGGCGGCCTGAAAGCGATCTTCCAGCTGGAAAGCGGCGTGGAACTGGAAAACGGCCAATACTCCGACAGCGCTCGCGCATTCAATCGCGCGGCTTTCGTCGGCCTGTCGAATCCATATGGCACGCTGACGCTCGGCCGTCAGAAGACGCCGCTCTTCGACATGCTCGGTGACGTCTACGATCCGCTCACGGTCGGCAATTACTTCGAGAACGCATGGTTGCCGGTTGCGTTGGGCGCGGGTCTCTATGCGGATAACGCCGTCAAGTACAACGGCACGTTCGCGGGCCTCACGATCGGCGCGATGTACTCGTTCGGCACGAACTATACGTCGACGGGCGCGGGCGGCTTCTCGGGCCAGGTTCCGGGTCATATGGGCGCGGGCAACATGTACGGCTTCACGGCGTCGTATGCGATGGGCCCGCTGTCCATCGGCGGCGGCTATCAGCAGAACAGCGACAACGCCGCGAACAAGCAGAAGATCTGGAACGCGAACGCGGTCTATGCGATCGGCGCGGCGAAGCTCTATGTCGGCTATCTGCATTCGACCGATGACACCGGCTTCGTCGACAGCATCCTGCAACAGCGTGGCCTCGTATCGGGCACGGATATTCTGAAAGGCTCGGGCCGTCGCGACGATGGCCCGTTCGCGGGCGTCACCTATCAGGTCACGCCGGCGCTGTTGCTCACGGGCGCGTTCTACTACGACCACATGAAGAACGCGGCCATCGGCGGGGGCGCGACGGGCAGCGGCAATCGCTATACGGGTGTCGCGCTGGCGGAGTACGCGCTGTCGAAGCGCACGGAAGTCTACGGCACCGTGGACTTCAACAAGGTGACGGGCGCGGCGGATGTCGAACTGCCGGGCCGCTCGAATCAGACCGGCGTGTCGATCGGCTTGCGCAATATCTTCTGATGACGCTTCAGCGCACGCGCAATGTATAGCGCGTGCGCTGACGATACACGTCGCCGGGCCGCAAGACAGCGCGCTCGCTGTCTTGCATGTTGATCTCGTTGGGAAAGCCGCCCGCTTCCAGGCACAGTCCCGCCTGCTTGCGATAACGCGAACCGCCGCGCGCGGGCACATCTTCCAGATAATTCCCCGAGTAGAACTGCAAGCCGCGCGCATCGGTCGACACGCTCAGTTCGCGTCCGCTCGATGGATCGAACAGCACAGCGACCGTGCGCGGTTCGTTCGCTTGGTCGCTCAACACGTAGCAATGATCGAAGCCGCCCGCGATCGCGAGTTGCGGATGAACCGCCTCGAGACGCGTACCGATCGATGCAGGCGCGCGCAAATCGAACGCGCTGTCCCCGACGCTTTCGCGCGCGATTGGAATCGAGGTCGCATCGATTGCGAAGTACGTATCCGATGCAATCGATATCTCGTGGCCGCGAATGCTCGCGCCGTCGTTCAAATTGAAGTACGCGTGATTGGTCAGGTTGATGGGCGTCGGCGCATCGGTGCGAGCTTCGTAATCGATCGATAACGTGCCGTCGTCATCGAGCGCATAGCGCACGGTCACATCCACATTGCCGGGAAAGCCAGAAGCGCCCGCAGGCGATTGCAGCGTCATGACGAGCGCGCCGTTCGCCGCCTGCACACGCCACATCTGCCGATGAAAACCCGCCGAGCCGCCATGCAGAAGATTCGCGCCTTCGTTGCGCTCCGCCTGATGCGCGATGCCATCGAGCACGAAGCGCGCATCGCGGATGCGATTCGCCCAGCGCCCGATGATCGCGCCCATGAACGCGCTGCCGTTGCGGTAATCGTCGGGCATGTCGTGACCGAGCAGGACATTGGCGAGATGTCCATCGCGATCGGGCGCGAGCCATGAAACGAGCGTCGCGCCGAGGTCGCTGATATCGACAGACATGCCCGATGCATTGCGCAACGTGTAGCGATTCGCGTCAGCCCAGGGGCGAACGTCGATGGAAGAAGAGGTCGTCATGCGCGAGATCATCTCATGGCCGCGCCGCGACTTCATCGAGATGCAGCAGTAAGTCCGCTGGATCTTCATACACGCGCAACGCGCCGGAGCGCTCGAGTTCATCGCTGCCATAACCGCCCGACAGCAAGCCGACGCCGAGCGAGCGGCAACGGCGCGCGGCCAGCATGTCCCAGATGCTGTCGCCGACGACGACCGTATGCTCGATCGGCACGTTCAGACGCTCGGCGGCGGCGAGGAACAGATCCGGATCGGGCTTTGCGTACTTCACCATGTCGCGCGTAACGACCACTTGCTTCGACGGATCGACGCCCAATGCCTCGAGATTGACCTGCGCGGTTTCCATGCGCCCGCTCGTCGCGATGGCCCAGCGCGTGCCGGCCTTCGTCAACGCTTGCAGCAACTCGCGCGCGCCGGGCAGCGGACACACCTGCGCGCGCAGCCGCTTGTACGCCTCCGCATGCAACTGCCGCAGCCGCTCGACGCGATCCGCGCTGATCTCGCCGTGCGTCTCGCGCAGTAACTGATTGGTGAAGAGTCCGCCGCTCATGCCGATCTTGCGGTGAATGCGCCACACCGACAACTCGATGCCCTCGGCGTCGAGCGCTTCTTTCCACGCGAGCACATGTTGATAGACGCTGTCGACGAGCGTGCCGTCGAGGTCGAATAGAAATGATGTTTCGATGCGCATGATCTGCTCCCTTTGATCGAGTTCGGGCGTGTCGTATCGCTTCATCATACGCACGATCGGGCAAACAGGCTGCTCCAGGTGCGATAATGGATGTTTGCGCCGCGAGCCGGTTATATCGCGGAATCGCCGCATGAAGTCCCTGAATTTTGCATCAATTACGCATCACGGAGCCTATCTTGACCCGCATCGACAATCCCTCCCGCGATCAGGAGGCAGGCGTGGCCGACTCCACGCAAGACACGACCCGCATCGACGATACGCGCATCGGCGCGGTGCGTCCGCTGATCTCGCCCGCGTTGCTGCTCGATGAACTGCCGGTCACGCCCGGCGTGCAGACCCTCGTCGAGGAAAGCCGCGCGGCCATTGCGAATATTCTGCATGGCCGCGATGACAGGCTCGTCGTCGTCATCGGTCCGTGTTCCATCCACGATCACGATCAGGCGATGGAATACGCAGAGCGTCTGAAGAAAGTGGCGTACGAACTGCGTAACGATCTCTTCATCGTGATGCGCGTGTACTTCGAAAAGCCGCGCACGACGGTAGGCTGGAAGGGCTATATCAACGATCCGCGTCTCGATGGCAGCTTCCGCATCAACGAAGGGCTGCGCCGCGCGCGCGAACTGCTTCTCGACATCAGCGGCCTCGGTCTGCCCACCGCGACCGAGTTCCTCGATCTGCTCAGCCCGCAATACATCGCCGATCTCATCGCGTGGGGCGCGATCGGCGCGCGCACGACGGAGAGCCAGAGTCATCGTCAGCTTGCGTCGGGGCTTTCTTGTCCAATCGGCTTCAAGAACGGCACCGATGGCGGCGTGCAGGTTGCCGCCGACGCAATCGTCGCGGCGCGCGCGAGCCACGCGTTCATGGGCATGACAAAGATGGGCATGGCGGCGATCTTCGAGACGCGCGGAAACGACGACTGCCACGTCATTCTGCGCGGCGGCAAGAAGGGGCCGAACTACGACGCCGAAAGCGTCGCGGCGGCGTGCGGCGCGCTCGCCAAGCTCGGCCAGCGCGAACAGGTGATGATCGATTGCTCGCACGCCAACTCGAACAAGTCGCATCTGCGTCAGGTCGATGTCGCGCAGGACATCGCGCGGCAACTGGAGGCGGGCGAACGGCGCATTACCGGCGTGATGATCGAGAGTCATCTGGAAGAGGGCCGTCAGGATCAGAAGCCGGGCGTGCCGCTCAAGCACGGCGTATCGATCACCGATGCATGCCTTGGCTGGACGCAAAGCGAACCTGTGCTCGAACTGCTCGCTCAAGCAGTGAGAAAACGCCGCGCGGGCTGATGACAAGAAGCGTGGGCGCGGCAAGGGAAGCGTTTCCGTTCGCCGCAATCACGGCGACGACGGGCGATGCATCGAAGTTCGATGATCGCGTGATGTGACAAGCCCCTACCGCGCCACCGCCGCATTCAGCGCATTGAGCAACGCCAGCGGATCGAATGGCTTCTTCAACTGAATCGACTTCGGCAATGCGCGACGCTCGTCCTCGCTGAGCGCGAGGTCGTAGCCCGTCACGAACACGACGCCCAGTCCCGGCGTTTTGCGGCACGCCGCGATAGCCAGTTCCACGCCGGACTGCCCGGCAAGATCCACATCCGTCAGCAGCAATTCGAAGCGATGCTCGCGCATGAGCGCCAGCGCTTCATCGACGCTGCCCGCTTCCGTCAGATCCAGCCCGAAGGTGCGCAGCAATTCGGCGGTGCTATCGCGCACGAGTTCGTTATCTTCGACGAACAGCACGCGCATTCGCGAGAGCGCATCGTTTTGCGCGACGCTCGGCACGCTGACATCGGCGCTGGCAGGCGCGCCCGCCGATGCCCTCATGCGTTGTCCCAGCACCTGCCGCACCTTGCGCGCCAAAGCCTCATGCGTATAAGGCTTGCTCAGCAGATCGATGCCTTCGTCGAGCCGCCCCGCATGCACGATCGCGTTGTCCGTATAGCCCGACGTGAACAGCACCGCGATACCCGGCACGCGTTCACGCGCCTTGCGCGCCATTTCGTTGCTGCGCAGCGGGCCGGGCATCACGACATCGGTGAAGAGCAGATCGACGGGCACGCCGCTTTCGACGATCGCCAGCGCGCTCTGCGCGTCCTTTGCCCGCAATACGCGATAGCCGAGATCCGCGAGCATCTCGACGACGGTCGCGCGCACTTCCTCATCGTCCTCGACGACGAGAATGGTCTCGCTGCCGCCCTTGGCCGGACCGGCATCGATGGTCGTTTCGATATCCTCTTCCTCGCGCGCGCGCGGCAGATAGATACGCACCGTCGTACCGTGCCCTTGCTCGCTGTACACCTTCACGTGGCCGCCGGACTGCTTGACGAAGCCGTACACCATCGAAAGGCCGAGGCCCGTGCCTTGTCCTTCGCGCTTGGTCGTGAAGAACGGTTCGAACGCGCGTTCCTGCACTTCGGGCGACATGCCCGAACCGGTGTCGGTCACGGCGACCATCACGTACTGGCCGGGCGCGACGTCGGCGTTGCGCATCGCGTAGGTTTCGTCGAGCGATGCATTGCCGGCTTCGATCGTGAGCTTGCCGTGACCGTTCATCGCGTCGCGTGCGTTGATCGCGAGATTGAGCAGCGCGTTCTCGACCTGGAATGGATCGACGAGCGTATTCCACAATCCGCCCGACACGATGGTTTCGATCTCGATGCCATCGCCGAGCGCACGGCGGAACATGTCGTCGAGGCCGCGCACGAAGCGGCCCAGATTCACGACCTTCGGCGCGAGCGGCTGGCGTCGGCCGAACGCGAGCAATTGCGACGCGAGATTCGCGCCGCGCGCGACGCCCGCGAGCGCGCTTCGCACGCGCTGCTCGGGCTTGTCCTGTCCGGCGACGTCTTTCGCGAGCAATTGCAGATTGCCGCCGATCACCTGCAGCAGATTGTTGAAGTCGTGCGCGACGCCGCCCGTCAGTTTGCCGATGGCTTCCATCTTTTGCGCCATGCGCAGCGCTTCTTCGGCGTGGCGCAGCGCGTCGGCGGTTTCGCGGTCGGATGTGACGTCGCGGCCCACGCCATGAATGCGCCGCGTGGCCGGATCGAGCGATACGGTCCACGCGATCCAGCGCCAGCCGCCGTCCGAACGGTTCATCCGGCATTCGTAGCGCACCGGCAAGCCGTTCGCGCGCAGCTTGCCGAGTTCCTCGGCGGCGGCGGGCGCGTCGTCGGGATGAAGGAGGTCCATCACCGTGTGCGAATGCAGGCGCTGCGAGTCGAAGCCGAGCACCGTCGTCCATGAAGGACTCACGCGCAGCAGCGCGCCCTCGAAGCTCGCGACGAAGAACAGATCTTCGCTCAACTCCCACAAACGATCGCGATCCGCGACGGCATCCGCGACGCGGCGTTCCAGCGTTTCGTTCAGATCGCGCAGCGCGTCCTGCGCCTTCGTGCGCTGGGCGATCTCGTCCTGCGCGGCCTGAAAGAGCCGTGCATTGTCGATGGCGATCGCCGCTTGCGACGCGATGCCCGTCAGAATGCGCTCCGAGCGCTCCGTGAAGACGCCCGGCTCGGGATGCCCGAAGAACAGCCCGCCGAGCACTTCGCCCGTGCGCGAGAGGACCGGCGCGGCGAGATAGCTGCACACGGCGAGATGGCCCTTCGGCATGCCGTGATGCGGCGCGTTGTGTCCATAGCGCGGATCTTTCGTGATGTCGTCCGAGCGCACGATGCCTTCGCCCGCGAACGTCGGACCGAATACGGCCGTGTTGCGCGGCATCGGAAATTTGGCGAACGTATCCTTCGGCACGCCCGACAGGGTGTAGAGCGTGTAGCTGCCGCCCTTGTCGTCGAGCACGTTGTAGAAGAACGAGCCGAAGGCGGCGCCGGTCAGCTCCGTCGCGGCATCGACGACGACCTGCACCGCGCGGCTCAGATCGAGTTCGCCCGCGACCGCCGTGCCGACGCGATTGAGAATCTCCAGCGTGCGCGATTCGTCGCGCAGCTTCTGTTCGGTCGCGCGACGCAGCCGCGCGAGCCGCAGATTGCTCGCCACGCGCGCGAGCAGTTCGCGTGCGGAAAAGGGCTTGGTCAGATAGTCGTCCGCGCCCGCTTCGAGGCCGTCGACGCGCGCTTCCTCGCCCGCGCGCGCCGAGAGCAGCACGACAGGCGTTTCGCGCAGCGCTTCGTCTTCGCGCAGCGCGCGCACGAGCGCGAAGCCGTCGAGGCGCGGCATCATCACGTCGGAGACGATGACTTCCGGTCGCACGTCGCGCGCGATCGCGAGCGCGGCTTCGCCGTCGGCGGCGACGTTCACGTCGTGGCCCGCCGCGATCAGCATGCGGCGCATGTAGTCGCGCAGATCGGCGTTGTCGTCGACGATCAGCACGCGGCCCGGCAACGCATTGGCGAGCGTCGGGTCGTCGGCCGCGTCCGCGCCGAGCGGCGCGTCTTCCTCGCTTTCGACGACCGGCGGCTCTCCGTCCGGCATCCAGCGCATGGCGGCATCGACATACGAGCGCGCGCGGATGCTCGCTTCGGCATGGGGCGCGGCTTGCGCATCGAACGCCGATTCGCGCGACGAGGGCAGCGTGACGGTGAAGCACGCGCCTTCGCCGAGCGTGCTTTGCACGCGGATCATGCCGCCGTGCAGCTTGACGAGCTCGTGCACCATCGCAAGGCCGATGCCGCTGCCTTCCACCGAGCGGCCCGCCGCGCCCGTCACGCGATGGAAGCGCTCGAACACGCGCGTGAGCTCGTCTTCGGGAATGCCGATGCCGGTATCGCGCACGCTCATTTCGATGCTGCGATCGGCGTTCGCGTGCAGCGAGATGCGGATGGCGCCATCGAACGTGAACTTGAACGCGTTCGACAGCAGGTTCATCACGATCTTTTCCCACATGTCGCGGTCGATGTCCGCGATCACCGGCGCCTGCGCGATATCGATCTCGAGGCGCAGGCCGGCCGTTTCGATCGCCGAGCGAAACAGCGACGCGAGCTCGGCGGTGAATACGGCGATATCGGTCGGCTGACGATGCATCTCGATGCGCCCGGCCTCGATGCGCGAGAAATCCAGCAGCGCGTTGACGAGCTTCAGGAGTCGCAGGCCATTGCGATGCATGATCTCGACGAGCCGCAAATCCTCGCGGCCTACGCGTCCGGGACTGGCCAGCAGTTCTTCGAGCGGACCGAGCATAAGCGTGAGCGGTGTCCTGAACTCGTGGCTGATGTTGGAGAAGAACGTGGTTTTCGCGCGGTCGATTTCGGCGAGCGCTTCGGCGCGGCGGCGCTCTTCCTCGTACGCGTGCGCATAGCCGATCGCCGCGCCGATCTGGCCCGCGACCAGATTCATGAACGCGCGATAGGCGTCGTCGAAAAGCCGGTAGGGGTTCAACGCCGCGATCAGCACGCCCGCGCGGCCCGTCTCGCCCGAAGGCGCGATGGGCGCGAGCACCGCGCTCGAAGGCGCGACGTTCCACGCGCCGGTCGGCAACGGCGCATCGACGAGGCGTTCGAGGTTCGTCACCACGCGCGCCTGGCCGTCGCGCAGCACGCTTTGAAACGGCCACAGCTCCGCGTGCGACGCATGCAGCGTTGCGGGCGCGGCCGCATGGCCCGGCGCGATGCCGCACGCTCCGGCGAGCGTCGCCATGTCGCCGCCCGGCTCGGCGATGTAGAGCAGCGCGAAGGGCATGTCGCGCGATGCGCCTTCGAGCGCGTTCATCGACAGTTCGCATGCCTCGCGCCACGAGCGCGCATCCGCCGCCGATGCGGCCAGCTCGCGCAGCACGTTAAGTTGACGTTCGCCGAGGACGCGCTGCGTGTCGTCGCTGTTCGCGCAGATGATGCCGCCCGCGCCGCCGCGGTCATCGGGAATCGGGCTATAGGAGAACGTGTAATACGTTTCCTCGGGAAAGCCGTTGCGCTCCATGATGAGGAGCTTCTGTTCGACGAATGTCCCTTCGATGCCCGCGAGCGCCGTGTCGAGCAGCGGGCCGATATCGTTCCAGATTTCGCGCCACACGACCGAGGTCGGCTGGCCGAGCGCATGCGGATGCTTGCCGCCGATGATCGACTTGTACGCGTCGTTGTAAAAGAAAAGCAGGTCCGACCCCCAGCCGACCCAGATCGGCTGGCGCGACGTCAGCATGATGCGGATGGCCGTCTTGAGACTTTGCGGCCAGTTTTCGGGCGAGCCGAGCGCGGTCTGCGTCCAGTCGAAACCGCGGATAAGCGCGCCCATTTCGCCGCCGCCCAGGAGGAAGCTCGGGTCGAGCCCGTTCATCCTCGTATCCGCGATCAGGTTTTCGGCTTTCATCGACGCTTGATCTCCTCGCCCGGCCTCTCGATGGGGCGATGCAGGTTTGTCAGGGACGCTGCCCGTCGTAGGGTTCGAATCGTTCATGTGCGCTTCCGGACGCGGGTGCGAACGATACCGGATTCTCGCACGGAAAACCCATTTTCTTGCAATGGCCGCACGCGCGTCAGCCCCGTCCTGCAAGGCGTTCGGGACAGTGCGGCACGGGATTTGCTAGACGTGTCGCTCAAATCGATAACGTGCGCGTGACCGTCAGGCGCCAGCATCACATCAAGCGAAACCATGTCCAGACCGATGCCTAAAGCCCCCTCGACATCAGGCGCAGGCGCGCACGAAGACTTCGATATCTACGCGTCGTATGTGGTGAATGCGACGGGCCTGCACATCGGCACGCTGAAGGTCGTGAGAAAGCGCGACAAGCGCGTGCTCTATCCGTTCGATGGCTGCGAGACCATCGGCCCGTTCGAATCGAGCGAGGACGCGCGGCGGGCGGCCGAAGCGCTCGGCCACCGCATCGTCGCCGCGGATCTCGCCAATCCCGAGCCATGATCCGCGCTCGCGCATTGTCCTATGACATGCGCTTTCGACGCAGGCGGAACGTCTCATCCCCGTGAGCGCGTCGAGGCTGCGAGCCGCGCGGTAAGAAGCCCCGGCGAGTCCACAGACGATCGGCAAGAATGGCCCGCGCGCTCGGGAAAACCCCAGCGCCGTCATCGTCCTAGGACATGCCAGGCAAGCGGCATGCGTCTGTATCTTGATCTCAAGGCGGTGCATGGCGCGCGAACTCGAGCGCAGCACCGGGTCCATGACGCATCCGGAAGACGACTATGAGTGACGTGCAACCATCCACGAGGCAGGGTCAACACGCGGCGCCCGATGAGACGCCCTCGCGCGCGCCGATTCGACGCGCCATGGCCGCCTCGGCAATAGGCAATGCGACCGAGTGGTTCGACTACGGCATCTACAGCTACGGCCTGACCTACATTTCGGCCGCGCTCTTTCCCGGCAGTACCGCGCAAGCCACGCTCTTCGCCCTCGCCACGTTCGCGATTTCGTTTCTCGTGCGTCCGCTCGGCGGCCTCTTCTGGGGACCGCTCGGCGATCGTCTCGGCCGCAAGCATGTGCTCGCGCTGACCATCATCATCATGTCGATGGCGACGCTGCTCGTCGGCTTGCTGCCTTCATATGGAAGCATCGGCATATGGGCGCCCGTGGCGCTCGTCGCGTTGCGCATGATCCAGGGCTTCTCGACGGGCGGCGAGTATGGTGGCGCGGCCACGTTCATGGCCGAATACGCGCCCGATCACAAGCGCGGCTTTTGCGGCAGCTTTCTCGAATTCGGCACGCTCGCGGGCTTTTCGCTCGGCGCGTTCCTGATGCTCGGCTGCTCGGTGCTGCTCGGCAACGACGCGATGCACGCGTGGGGATGGCGCCTGCCGTTTCTCGTCGCGGCGCCGCTCGGTCTCATCGGACTGTATCTGCGCTCGAAGATGGAGGACACGCCGGTGTTTCGCGAATGCGCCGAAGCGGCGGAGCGAGAGCATCAGACGGGTGTGTCGTTGGGCGAACTGTTCGCGAGCTACTGGAAGCCGCTCTTGCAGCTCGGCGGGCTCGTCGTCGCGCTCAACGTCGTGAACTACGTGCTGCTCGCCTATATGCCGACGTTCATGAAGAAGGAGCTCGGCATGAGCGACAACCTCTCGCTGCTGCTGCCGCTCATCGGCATGCTGTCGATGATGGTGCTGCTGCCGTTCGCGGGCGCGCTGTCGGATCGTATCGGACGCAAGAAGGTGTGGTGGCTTTCGCTCGTCGGCATCTTCGTCGCGGCCGTGCCGATGTTCTCGCTGATGACCCATGGCATTGCCGGCGCGCTGATCGGACTTGCGGTGCTGGGGCTGCTGTATGTGCCGCAACTCGCGAGCATCTCCGCGATGTTTCCGGCGATGTTCCCGACGCAGGCGCGGTATGCGGGGATGGCGATCGCCTATAACGTGTCGACGTCGATCTTCGGCGGCACCGCGCCGATGGTCACCGATTGGCTGATCGGACGCACAGGCAGCACGCTGGTGCCGGCGTATTACATGATGGGGGCTTGTGCGGTTGGCGCGGTTGCGTTGGTGTTCGTTACCGAGACGGTCGGGTGTTCGCTGCGCGGGCGGGGGATTCCTGGGGCCGGGACTGGTGCTGGTGCCGGGACGCAGCGGGACGATATGGCGCATGACGTGTTGCCCGAGCATCGGCATGCTTGATGTTTTTTTCGCCGGATCCCGTTTTCGCGTTGGACTATTAGCACAGGGGCAACGCTAATAAGCCGAAAGCAAAACGGGATCCGGCGAAATCCACCGTAGAGAAAGCAAACCTCAGTGCGCCACTTTCACCTTATTGTTCCCACTCAAAACCCGCGCCTGCAGCAAGATCACGAGCAGTAGAAACGCACCGCGAATCACCGACTGCCAGTAGGCGGAAAGCGAAATGAACCCGAGCCCGTTCTCGAAGTTGAGCAGATTGAACACGAGCCCGAGCAACGCGACGCCCGCGACGGTCATCGCGATGGACCCATCGCCGCCGGTCAGTCGCGTGCCACCGAGGACGACCGCGGAAATCGCGAACAGCTCCCATCCGACGCCTTCATTCGGCTGTCCGGCGCCGAACTGCGCGGCCAGAATCGCACCGGCGATGCCCGCAAGCAAGCCGCTCAGCGCATACACCATGACGAGCGTGCGGTCCACGTTCAAGCCCATCAGCCGCGACGCTTCCTCACTTCCGCCGATGGCGAGCGCATGCCGCCCGAAGCGCGAACTGCGCAGCGCGATCCATCCGGCAAACGCGGTCAGCGCCGACACGATGCCCGGTATCGGCAAGCCGAACAGATCGCCCTGACCGAATGCGGCGAAGTTCGAATCCGATGAAATGCCGACCGCGTCGTTATGCCCGAGCAGCAACGCAAGCCCATGCGCGCCGAGACTCGTCGCGAGCGTGACGATGAACGGCAGGATCCGCATATGCGTGATGACGAGCCCGTTGAGCACGCCCACCGCGAGGCCTGCGAGCGAGCCGGCAAGCACCGCGGGGGGGGGGGGCCGGGGGGGGGGGGGGGGGCCCCCCCCCCCCCCCCCGCCCCCGCCCCCCCCCCCCCCCCCGCCCCCCCCCCCCCCCCCGCTTGCATCACCCCCCCGCC
>NZ_JALQEK010000041.1:0-166037 GCF_023630765.1 Caballeronia sp. ATUFL_F2_KS9A
TTAGGCGTCAGCTGCGCGCACCGTCTGGCTGCGAGTTGCTGACAGCAATTGTTCGCGCTCGAGCGCGCTCAAATATTCGCTGGTACAACGCAAAGCGGATCAAGGTCTCCCTAGGCTCCCTGAGCCCGCTCGAGTACCGGCAGAGTCTTGGAATTGCGGCATAAATCAGTCCAAGAATTTAGCCGCACCCCAAATGAAGCGCGCCACCTTCCGCACACGCGGGGCGACGTCCGGCTCGCGTTCCGAAACGTGCCTCATGCCGAGCCGCTCGCAATCAACCGGTTCCTCGCTGAGTACACCAGCTACAAGAATGTCGGGGCTCACTGCTCCTCATCCGCAGCAGCAGGCTCGGGCTTGCACGCGCAGCTATACGCGGACTTCCCCCAATTGAAGAGCCGCGAAGTCTTTCCGATGCCCGGATTGAACGCGTTGGTCGGATCGAGTTCTTCGTAAAACGCACTGAGGGCCTCACTCGCCTTGTAAAGATGGCCGACATTGTGCTCGGCGGGATACTCGGCGCCGCGCGCATCGAGCAGCGCAAGAATGTCATCCTTGATGCGGTCGCAGTCGACGCCTTTCTTGACGAGATATTCCTGATGCAGCACGTGGCAGAAGAAATGGCCGCAATACATTGCGAGCTCGATGTCTTTCGTGATGCGCGACGGAAGCCGTTCGAACCAGTCGGTCGCGTTGCGCGGCAGCGCGATGTCGAGGGCGACGATATCTTCTACCGTCCTCGGATGAACGGCCCGATATCGAACCATTGCGCCACCGACGGCAAAGCGATTGAGAAACGCTGCCTTGCCTTCTTCTTCCGTGCACTCGAAGAAGTCGCCCTGTTTCGTTGGGAATCGGGATTTCAGGTAGGCGCGCGCCTCGTGCACGCCTTCGTTGCCCATCTTCAACAACAGATGGTGTTCGAATCGGTCGCGATAATCGATCAGCCGGCGAGGCAGATGCTCGGGCAGTAGCCGGCTCAATCCCTGCAATAGCCGATCGCTGACGGCATTGCCCAGGCCCGCCTTTTCGGTGATGCCGTCGAATCGGCTCTTCGCCGCAAACGCGCGCGGCACCTTGTCGGTGCCGAAGGCCTGTATGTACAGGAACATATCCTTGCCGTAGCGGCGGCTGATATCGAACGCGCCGCGGTGCATGTACTCGCCCGCGATCGGCAGGCTGGCGAAGCCGCCCAGAATGTCACGGCGTATCGTTTCCAATTCGGCCGGATCATTGCTGCCGAGATAGAACACCTGCGTATGTTCGTCCGCCGGAAAGGTATCGAGCCGCAGCGCAAAGACGGCAAGGTGTCCGGCCGAACCCGACGCTTCGTAGAGCCGGCGCGGATCGGCATTAAAACGCGCGGGCGTGGACGCGGTGATGTCACGGACATGCGTGCTGTACTCGCGGTCTGACGCCAGTAGCCCGGTGGCCGCCGGAATATCGTCGGGCAAGTCGTCCGCGTCGAGCCGGCCGAGGATGGCTTCGGCGGACTCACCGAGATCGATGCCCAGATGATTGACGAGTTGGAGTTCGCCGTCGGCCGTGATTCGCGCGTGGATCGACAACTGGGTGAACGCGGGGCCCCGGCGGATCAGCGAGCCGCCCGAGTTGTTGCAGACGCCGCCAGTCACCGAAGCGCCGATACAACTGGAGCCGATGACCGAGTGCGGTTCGCGCTTGAGCGGTTGCAGTTGCTTTTCCAGCTGATCTAGCGTCACGCCCGGCTGACAGATCACCTGCTCGCCGTTGCGAATCAGGTGGAGCCGCCGTAGACGCATAGCGTTGATGACGATAACCGGACGATCGTAGCCTTCGTCAGCCGGTGTCGATCCGCCCGTCAGCCCGGTATTGGCGGCCTGGCAGATGACAATGACGCCCGCGCGATGGCAGGCCTGCAGCGCACGCCAGAACTCGAGGAGCGTTCCGGGCTGAACGGCGGCGACGATCTGACCGCCGCCATAGCGATACCCCTGACGAAACCGTCGCGTTTCCGTAGCGCCCGTGAAGACGAACTTGCTGCCAACGATGTCGCCGAGCGACTGGATGAGTGCTTGCATAGTGGAAGATTCGATCTTGTGACGGTCTGCTGCGCCTTCACGCCAAGGCCGTGAATGAACCGATGGTCAAGACGGAGCACTACGCTCCCGCGTTCCCATCAATCTTGCTCGCGCGGATGTATGAGTCTTCCGTGCTGCGAATATGTGCACGCAGTTCCGTGCACGCCTTGCGCACGTTCCCGTCACGGATCAGACGCATGATTTCGGCATGCATGTCGTCACACGTGCCAACGGGCTTGTCGCCGACTGCAAGCCGCGCGCGCAACGCCTGAATCTTATCGGCAACGAGTTGATAGGCGGACTGCAGATATGCGTTGCCGCAGCATTCGAGAATCGCCCCGTGGAATTGAGCATCTTGCTTGCGATGGCGGCTGTCATCGTCGAGACTTTCTTCGCGGCCTATTTTCAGCGCCGCTGTCAGACGTTGTGCAAGCTCATCGGCGTCAAGGCGCATAGCCAGCTCGAGAGCCGACAGTTCGATGATCTCGCGAAAACGACAAATCTCGCGAACCTGATCCTCCGTCGGCTTGAACACCAACGTGCCGGACTGCGGAAGGATCTCGACCAGCCCTTCCAGCTTGAGTTGCAGCAGCGCCTCGCGCACCGGCGTTTTGCTGAATCCGAGCTTGAGCGCCAGCGCACTCTCGGACAACTGACTGCCGAACGGCAGTTCGCCATCGACGATCGCGTTGCGGATCATGTCCTTCGCGATGGCAGTCAATGACTTCGGGCGCTCCACCAGCTTTTCGATCTTCATGTTCAAGGGGCATCGACTATTGGTCGTATGACCGGGGCGGTGCTTGTTTCAAAGCACGGGCAGTTTTTAGGGATATTAGCACGCGCCGCTTGCACGCCCAAGAATTGATATCTAAGATATCAGTTAACGATCGGCGGCAGACGCGCGGCCGGGTCGTCCGAAGAAGATGAAGTCAACCGGAGGAGACACATGCGTAGCTTTCGCAATATCAGACACACGCTGGCGGGCGCCTTGGTCATAACGAGCGGGACGGTTTTCGCGGCGGCATCGTCACCGAACGTGGCACCCAGCGCGCCGCATATGGAAGTGGTGGCCGAGTGGAATCGCTTGCCTTATGACCTTGGCGACGCGCAAGCCGAACAGGCTTACGACAGCAACCAGACGTACAAGAAGGTGCTGCTGCAAGGCGTGAAAGTCGACTCGAAGGGCACGATGTACGTCAGCACCGCGCGCTGGGGCGGTCCTGACGTGCCCGCAACGCTGTCGAAGCTTGTTCACAAGAACGGCCGCTGGGAACTGCAGCCCTTCCCGAGCGCTGCAATGAACAAGGTCGGCGACCGTCAGGCGTTGCAATCCGTGCTTGGCTTCGAGATCGATCGGAATGACGTGATGTGGATTCTCGACCAGGGGCACATTGCCGGACAGCCATCGGCACAAGGTGCGGAGAAACTCGTTCTGTGGGACCTGAAGGCAGACCGCGAAATTCAGCGCTACGAGTTCAACGACGCCGACTCCGATAAGAAGTGCTCGTTCCTGAATGATGTCGTTGTCGATAACGATCGCGGCTTCGCGTATATCACCGACTCGGGAATCTTCTGCGACCATCTGCACGGCGGACTCATCGTGTATGACCAGAAGCACAATCGCGCGCACCGCGTGCTCGATCAGACCGTCTTCACGACCGACGAAGCCGACTTCCATTTCCGCATCGATAATGAGGCGGTGCTCAGCAAGACACCGATGCGCACAGGCGCCGACGGTATTGCGCTGTCGGGTGACAAGCGCACGCTTTACTGGACCAACTTGTCTGGCCATACGCTGTATTCGCTCGATACCGCGTTGCTGCGCGACTTTGATTCCAGCGAATCGACACTGCGCACCGCCGTCAAAAGAGTCGCGTCGTTGCCCTCGAACACCGACGGCATGATCGCCGACCGCAAGGGCAACCTTTACATGACGGCGCTCGAATTGAATGGTCTCATGTTCCGCGACGCAAAGACAGGCGCCATCTCAACCTACGCGATCCATCCCGAGATGGCGTGGCCCGATACGCTCAGCTGGAGTCCGGACGGGTCGCTTTACGTCGTGTCGGGGCATCTGAACAAATGGGTCGACAACGCAATGGATTTCGATAACCCGGCCGTGCCGAATTTCCGTATCTGGAAGGTGCAGGCGAACGGCCGCAGTTATACCGCGAAGTAGACGGCGAGCAGGACTCACTCGATTGACACCCGATGCATTTTCCCGGAATGCAGCGTCAAACAACCGATTAGGTGTACTACAAACGAAAGGAGCATGACATGGAACTGGCAGAGTTGATCAAGGGTTTCGAGAGTGTGGCGACGGCCTCCGTTGCCGATGCGGTGGATCAGATCGCAGGCGTTCGCGGGTACATGGATGAGTCGATCAAGCCGCGTATCAACGACAAGAAGATCGTCGGGCCCGCAGTGACGATCCTAGAAGCGCCGACGCACGAGAAAGTGCCGCCGCAGCACGCGCTCGACGCGATCGACGAATCGCCCGCCGGTAGCGTGATTGTGATCGGTATCTACGGCGAGACGAACGTCGCGGTGTGGGGCGGGCTGATGACCGCGGGCGCGGTGGCGAACCAGCACGTCGGCGCGATTCTCGACGGCGGCGTACGCGATCTGACGGAAATCCGCCGCGACTACGACTTCCCGATCTATTCGCGGTCCGTGTCGCCAGGCACGACGGTCGGCCGTTTCACGACACTCGCGGCGAACGTGCCCGTCGAGTGTGGAAGCGTGAAGGTGCATCCGGGCGACATTATCGTGGCTGATATCGATGGCGTCGTTGTCGTGCCGCGCGTGCATGCGGAAGCGGTACTGAAGCTCTCGCAGGAAATCGATGAGCGCGAACTCGAACAGGCACGTCTCATCATCGGCGAGAAGTCGTTGCGCAAGGGGCTGGCGAAGTATGGCCGCATCTGACATGGCAGCGGAAATCGTCGCGATTGGCGAGCCGATGATCGAGTTCAATCAGACGCAGGCCAATGCCCGCGACTACTTGCAGGGTTTCGGCGGCGACACATCGAACTTTTGCGTAGCGGCAGCGCGACAGGGCGGAAAGGTGGGCTACATCACACGTCTGGGAGATGATGCCTTCGGTCGCAGCTTCCTCGATCTATGGCGCAGCGAAGGCGTCGATACGAGCGGCGTCGCGACGGATCGAGAGGCGCATACCGGTGTGTACTTTGTCACGCACGACGAGCGCGGCCATGCGTTCAGCTATCTGCGCCGGGGATCGGCGGCGAGCCGTCTCTCGCCCGCGAACTTGCCACTGGACGTAATCGGCCGCGCGCGTTATCTCCACGTATCCGGCATCAGCCAGGCCATCAGCGAGAGCGCATGCGACGCGGTTCTTGCGGCCCTCGAGCATGCGAAGCGCGAAGGCATCGCGGTGACGTTCGATTTGAACGTGCGGCTGAAGCTCTGGCCGCTCGCGCGTGCGAGGGCGATCATCGATGCAACGGTGCGTTACGCCGACTACCTGCTGCCGAGTCTCGAAGACGCGCAAACGCTTACGGGTCTTTCCGATCCCGAAACGATCGTCCGGCACTATCTCGCGCTCGGTCCGCGAACCGTTTGCCTGAAGCTGGGCGGCGATGGAGTTCTCGTCGCCCAAGGGGAATCGCGCGTGCGCATCGAAGGGCACAAGGTCGATGTCGTCGATGCAACGGGCGCGGGCGATTGCTTCGACGGTGCGTTCGTCGCGCGTCTGGCGGCTGGCGACAGCGCCGAAGCCGCAGCGCGCTATGCGAACGCCGCTGCCGCGCTGTCGACGCAAGGCTATGGCGCGGTTGAGCCGATTCCGCGCCCCCACGACGTGCGGGCCATGCAGTCCGCGAGCTGATGCGGTGCTAGCCGGTCATTGCGTCTGCGCCGTGGCCGGCTTCTTCGATCAATAACACATCACCGATACCGCCACAGGGCAGGCGAGGGGACATGTCATGAACGACCATAACGACAATCTTGCACTCGAAAAGCGCACGATGAGAAAGGTGACGCGACGGCTCTTGCCGTTTCTGATCCTGCTGTATTTTTTTGCATTCCTGGATCGGGTCAATGTCGGCTTCGCCGCGCTGACGATGAATAAGGACATCGGCCTGTCGTCGTATGCGTACGGCTGGGCGGCGGGCATCTTCTTTATCGGTTATTTCATCTTCGAAGTACCGAGCAACCTTGCGCTCGCTAAAACCGGCGCGCGCGTATGGCTCGCGCGCATTCTCATCAGTTGGGGCCTCATCTCGGCATGCGGTGCATTCGTCACCGGCCCCACAAGCTTCATGATTCTGCGCTTCGTTCTCGGGGCGGCGGAGGCAGGCTTTTTTCCTGGGGTGATCTTGTATCTCACCTTCTGGTTTCCGTCGCGGTATAGGGCGCAGGTCGTGGGACTTTTCATGCTCGCCAACCCGATCTCGACCGCGCTCGGCTCGCTCGTGTCGAGCTTCATTTTGCGCATGGACGGCCTGTTCGGTATCGCGGGATGGCAATGGCTCTTTGTGATTGAAGGCCTGCCGTCGGTGCTGCTCGGTTTCGTGACGCTGCGCTTTCTTGCCGATTCGCCGCGTCAGGCCGTCTGGCTCGACGACGACGAGCGCCGCTGGCTCGATGCGCGTATAGCTGGTGAAGCCGCCGAACGCGAACTTCATCACAAGGCGAGCGCTTTGCAAACGCTCGCGAATCCGCGCGTGTTGCTGCTCGGTGCGATCTACTTTCTGATCGTCACCGCGAACAATGGGCTCGTACTGTGGCAGCCGCAGATCATGAGGATGCTCGGTGTGGCCGATGAATGGATTGGCCCGGCAAACGCAGTGCCGTTCGTCATCGGCGCATTGACGATGGTCGTGTGGTCGCGCGCCGCCGACCGGCGCGGCAAGTACCGCCTGGATCTCGCATGTGCCTGCGTGGTCGCGGCACTGGGCCTGGCCCTTGCCGCCACTTCCTCTTCGTTGCCAGCGATTTTCCTCGGACTGACGATCGCCGCAATCGGCGGTTATGGCGCGTTGCCCTCGTTCTGGGCGTTGCCGACAACCTTCCTCGGTGGCACGGCGGCAGCGGCCGGTATCGCGCTGGCGAATTCCATCGGCAATCTTGGCGGCTTCGCGGGTCCGTATCTGCTGGGGTATGTACGTTCGACGACTTCCGGATATGCGGTGGGGCTCGGCATCCTGGCGGCCGCTGCACTGCTCGCGGCGATCGTTACGCTGCTCTCGGGCCGTTCGCGCGAACGTCGGCAGGCATCGGGAATAGGCACGGACCCTGTCGAAGGCCGGCGCACGAACTGACAAGGGGACGACATGAACAACAGCGCTTCAAGCTTGGGCAAACCGGTGCCGCGTCGCCGCTGGTGGATCGGCATTTTCATCGGCATCGGCATTCTGGTGAATTACATCGATCGCGTGACGCTCTCGGTCGCCGCGCCGCAACTGAGCGAAGCCTTCAACCTGACGCCAGGCGATATCGGCATTCTGTTCAGCGCGTTCTCGTGGGCTTACGCGCTCCTGCAAATTCCGGCCGGGGTCGTCCTCGATCGTTACGGCGTGACGCGCGTGGGCCGCTGGGGGGCGTTTCTGTGGGCGGTGTCGTCAGTGATCACGGCGCTGGCGAGCGGCTTCGGCGGACTCGTCGCGGCGCGCTTTCTGCTCGGCGTCGCCGAAGCGCCCGGACTCGCCGCGAGTTCGAAGGCCACGGGCTACTGGTTTCCGCGCGGCGAACGCGCGCTTGCGACATCGATCTTCGACGCGTCCGCAAAATTCGCCAATGTGATCGGCGTGCCGCTGATCGCTTTCGTCGTCGTCACGTTCGGCTGGCGCTGGGGCTTCTGGGTATCGGCGATGCTGAGTCTCGCGTATTTCGCGGGCTTCTGCATCGTCTATCGCGATCCGTCGAAGGACGCGCGGCTCTCTCGCGAAGAGTTAGCGTACATCCAGCGGGGCGGCGCGACGCCGGAGGGACAACCGGCGTCGAGCACGGCCGGCATGCTGGGCTATCTGCTGACCAACCGGAAAGTCTGGGGGCTAACGATCGGCTATTCCGCATACGACTACGCGTTCTACCTGTTCCTGACATGGCTGCCGAGCTATCTCGTGACGACCATGCACATGAGCGTCTTGCACTCCGCGGGTTACGCGATGATTCCCTGGGCATGGGCGACGTTCACCGATGTATTCGTCGGCGGCTGGATCATCGACCGCATGATCGCCCGTGGTCACGACGAAAGCCGTGTACGCAAGGCGGTGCTGATCTTCGGCATGATCTGCGCGCTTGGCATTCTCGGCGTGATCGGTACGAGCGACCCGCGCTGGGCGATCGCGTGGATCTCAATTTCGCTCGGCGGACTTGCCATCGCGGGCGCGGTGACGTGGTCGATTCCTTCGCTCATCGCGCCGCGCGGCGGCGTCGGCACGGTCTCCGGCATCATGAACTGCGTCGGCAACGTAATGGGAGCGGTGGCGCCTGCGTTGACTGGCTTCATCGTGAGCGCAACCCATTCGTTCGAGAACGCGTTCTGGGTCGCGGGCATGGTGATCTTCGTGGGGATCCTCTCGATCGTCTTCGTGCTGGGTCGCATCGAGCCGATTCCCAGTCCGCCAGACGAGCGCGGGCAGGCCGCGGGTGCCGCGACTTGACGAAGCAGCACGACGCGGCGCGAGTCTCGCGCCGCGCAAGTCGGTCGAAAGTTGCGGAGAAGAAGGATCAGTCCACCGGATCGCCGTTTTGCGGACCCGGATAGCGCGCCAGCCAATACGCATATTGCGCGGGCAACAGCGACGACGACCGGGGCACGTTCAACTCCCGCGCCGCGCGGAACGGGTAATGCGGATCGGCCAGATGCGCGCGTCCCATCATCGCGATATCGAGCTGATGCGCGGCGATGGCGCGCTCCGCGTCAGCCGGATCGTCCATGCCCCACGCCGTCGCCACCGCAATTTGCGCTTCATCACGCACGCGCGCGGCGATCGGCGCCATGAACGCCGACGACCATGGCACCTTCGCCTGCATCGTCGAGAAGCCCATGCTGACGTTGAGCAGGTCGAGGCCGTCATGCTTCATGCGCCGCACGAGTTCGATCGATTCCGCGAGCGTTTGCTCGTCGCGGCCATCGAATTCGATCACGCCGAAGCGCGCGGTCAGCGGCAGGCGCTCGGGCCACACTTCGCGCACCGCACGCAGCGTTTCGATGAGAAAGCGTCCGCGTCCTTCGACATCGCCGCCGTATCGATCCGTGCGACGGTTTGCGTGCACCGAAAAGAAGCTTTGGGCGAGATAGCCGTGCGCGAAGTGAAGTTCGAGCCATTCGAAACCGGCATCGCGGGCGCGGACGGCGGCGGCTACGAAGTCGCGCTGCACGCGCGCGATATCGTCGAGCGTCATTTCGGAAGGCACCTTGTCGAGCTTGCCGCCGAACGCGATGGCCGATGGCGATATCGTCTGCCAGCCGCGCGCGTCACTGTTCGAGATGTGATCGTCGCCGTCCCACGGACGATTCGCGCTGCCTTTCCATCCCGCGTGGCCGATCTGGATGCCGGGCACCGCGTCCGCTTTCTTGATGGATGCGGCAATGCGCGCCATGCCCTGCGCCTGCGTGTCGTTCCATAAACCCGTGCACGCGGGGGTGATGCGGCCTTCCGGCGAAACCGCGGTGGCCTCGACGATCACGAGGCCCGCGCCGCCGCGCGCTAGGCCCGCGTAATGGACGTCGTGCCAGTCGTCGGTGACGCCATCGACCGCGCTGTACTGGCACATCGGCGGGACGGCGATCCGGTTGCGCAGGGTGATGTCCTTCAGTGTGAAAGGGCTGAAAAGCGCTGACATTGAAACCTCTCGAAAAAGGAAAGAAACCGCGTTCACTCGATCGACACGACTGGCTTGCCCGAGAACGCGCGATGCCTCAACGCATCGAGTTGCTGTGGCAAGGCATCGAACGGCGCGCTCAATATGTCTTCTGCGATGAAACGTCCGCTCGCGACGAGGCCGAGAATCTGCTCGCCGGCATCGACGAGGCGCGCCCAGTCGCGGTCGTCGCCATGAAGGTGCAGCGCGCCGAGCGCGACTTCGTGCAACGAGAGCGTGCGGCCGAAGGGCGCGCAGGGCCAGGCATCGGCGCGGCCCTGAATGCAGACGAGATGCCCGCTCGCGCAGAGCGAGGGTGCGAGACGCGCCGCGTGCGACCCGCTCACGCTGTCGATCACGGCGAAGAATTCGCCTGCGTGATCGTGCGACCACAGCGATGCATCGTCGAGCGGGCCTTCGAAACACATACGCGCCCCGAGCGCGCGCAGACGATCCCAATGCCGCGGATGACACATCACGCTGGCATCGAAGCCGCGAAGCACCGCGAGTTGCAGCGCGTAGTGGCCGACCGCGCCGCCCGCACCGCTGATCAACACGCGCGCCCCGGCACGCGTTGGCAACTTGTCGAGCGCGAGCCACGCCGTGAGGGCGGGGCACGGCATGCTCGCGGCCGTGGCGAGGTTGATCTCCGGCGGAACCATCAGCAGCGCGCGTGCCGCGACTGGCGTGTAATGCGCGAAACTGCCGGGCGTCGCGAGACTCGTGTGATAGGCGACGCGCTTGCCGAGCCATCCGCGTTCGACATCGCCGCCGACCGCCACGACCACGCCCGCGCCATCAACGCCGGGCACCTTGGCCGGTTGCCAGTCGACGAGATCGCCGCCGAGCACTTTCCAGTCGACCGGATTCAGCCCGATAGCCACGTTGCGCACGAGAACGTGTCCGCGTTCGAGCGGCGGCGCGTCGATGCGGTTCAGCGCGAGAGCCCTCGGATCGTCGCTGCCAGTGAATGTCCACGCGGGCCACGAGGGTGGAGGCGCATCGTGCGCCGGTGTCGGCGTATGCATCAGCGGTACGCGCCGGCGGAGTACGTCAACTCGTAACTATGGCTGTAAATCTCGACGATATTGCCGAACGGATCTTCCATGTAGACCATGCGATACGGCTTCTCGCCGGGGAAATATTCACGCACCGGCATGCGCTGCTTGCCTCCCGCCGCGACGATCTTCGCCGCGAGCCCTTCCACGTCCGGGTCTTGCACGCAGAAATGAAACACGCCCGTCTTCCAGTATTCGAAGTTGTTCTCGGGCTTCTGCGCATTTTTGAACTGAAAGATCTCGACGCCGATGCGGTCGCCTGTCGAGAGATGCGCGATGCGAAACGACTCCCAGCCCGCGCCGAACACATCGGTGCACATGACGCCGATCGCGCTGTCGTCTTCGTTGATGGTCGTCGGGGGCATGATGAGATACCAGCCCATGATGTCGGTATAGAACTTAACAGCGGCATCCAGATCGGTCACCGAAAGACCGATATGCGAGAAGGCGCGCGGATAGGGGGTGGACATGTTTCGTTAATCCTTTGGGTTAGCGAGAGGGCGAAGCTAAAACGCAAGCGCCGATCGCGAATCAATCGATTGGCGATCGGCTTCAAGACCGCAGCGAGCGGCGTCATGCCGCTGATTGCAGTGGACGACCTTCAGACGATCGCCTGCAAGGTCAGACGCGCGGCCTCTTCGGACGAAGCCGGATTCTGGCCAGTGACGAGGCGGCCATCGCGAATCGCGTGTGCGTGAAAGTCCGGCGCTTTGCGATAAAGCGCACCGAGTTCGCGCAGGCGATCTTCGAGGAGGAACGGCACGCTTTGTGTAAGGCCCGCTGCTTCTTCCTCGCTGTTGCTAAAACCCGTCGCCTCGCGTCCTGCGACGAGCGGTGTGCCGTTTGCGTCCTTGACGTTCACGAGACCCGCCGGGCCATGGCAGACGGCGGCAAGCACTTTCTCTTTCGCCCACGCATCGGACAACAGGTGCGCGAGCGTCGCGCTCGCGGGCAGGTCCCACATCGTTCCGTGACCTCCCGAGAGGAAAATGGCTGCGTAGTTGGACGCATCGGCGGCATCGAGCTTCATTGAGGCTTGTGCCTTTTGCATCGCTTCGGGATCGTTCATGAAGCGGGTCACGCTGGCCGGACGCGCCTCCCCGGCTTCGATCGAATGAGGATCGAACGGAACCGGACCGCCTTTAATCGAAGCAATCTCGACTTCAAGGCCTGCGTCCTTGAACACGTAATAAGGCGTGGAAAGTTCTTCGAACCACACGCCAGTAGAGCGCCCGCTTTCGCCCATCGTTGCGTGCGACGTCACGACCATTAGAATCTTCTTCACGATCATCGTCGTCTCCTTAAGAGCGGGCCACGCGCGCCGCCGCGATCATTCCGTCGAGCCATTCTTGATGACCGTTGATCATGGGATTGGGTCGCGTGGTGGCAAGCGCCTTTGCCGGCGCGCCGTTCTGCGTTTCCTGCGTGAGCACGCGCATGCGTCCTTGCGGAAGGTCTTCGAGCAACCATGCGTGATGCACATCCAGACGGGATTGGGCATCGCCTTCCACCCAGCCGTGCCATGCCACGCGTGCGGGCTGGCCTTCGACGGGTGGCACATATTCGGTCACTTCCGCTTCGACGGGAAATCCGAAAGTCGTAAAGCGAAAGCGTGCGCCGGCAGCAAGTCGCGGACCGTTGGCATCGTGAAACCGGATGTCGGCGCAGTTGCTGTAGTACCTCGGCCACTGAGTCGTGTCGTCAAGCATCGGCCAGACATCGGAGACAGACAAGCCCGCGACGATGACCTCGTTCGACGCAAAATTATCCGAAAGACCTGGAAGGTAGCCTTGCGGCCAGATGATGTCGTGCATGGAGTTTGGCGTTCGTTATTTGACGAAACAAATGATGCGCGTGCGGCTGCAATAAATCCAATCGCATGTCATGATTACAGTCATCATGCAGACTGATATCAAAACCGTCGATCTGAATCTGTTGCGCGCGCTCGATGCGCTGCTCGACGAGCGCAACGTCACCAAGGCCGCGCGGCGTTTGTCGCTGACACAGCCCGCCGTGAGCGGCATGCTCACGCGCCTGCGCGAGAGCTTCGACGATCCGCTGTTCGTGCGCACGCAGCGTGGCATCGTGCCGACTGCCCGTGCGCTGGAACTTGTCGGGCCGCTCAAGCAGGTGCTGGGCGAAATCGAAGCGATGTTGCGCCCGCAGGCGTTCGAGCCATCGACAGCGGACGTGACAATCACCATCGCAGCAACGGATTACGCGTTGCAAGTGGTGATCGTGCCGTTGCTCGCGCGATTGCGGGCGCTCGCGCCGGGCGTGCGCGTGGCGGTCGTGCCGGTGCGCAATCAAACCTTGCACGCGCAGTTCGAGCGCGGCGAACTGGACCTCGCGCTCGTCACACCTGAAACCACGCCCGCCGATCTGCATGCGCGTAGGCTCTTCAACGAGCGCTATGTTTGCGTGATGCGCAGCGATCACCCGGATGCACGAAGGCGCACGCTGTCGCTCAAGCGCTTCTGCGCACTCGATCATGCGCTGGTGTCGCACGACGGAGGCGTGTTTCGCGGCGTCACCGACGATGTGCTTGAACGGCTCGGCCACGCTCGGCGCGTCGCGCTGTCGGTGACGAGCTTTCTCGTATTGCCACGCATCCTTGCATCCAGCGATCTGGTCGCAGTCGTTCCGCGCAGGTTAGTGCAAACCGGCGACGGACTCGTAATCATCGATGCGCCGGTCGAGGTGCCTGGTTTTTCGAAGGTGGCTGCGTGGCACGAACGTACGCATCGATCACCGGCGCATCGTTGGATTCGCGAACTGCTGTCCGAGGTCTGCGCGAGGCTGGACTGATTGCGCGCGGGTTGCGGTGCGGCAGACATCTAGTTTCCCGTGACTGGACCGCCGAGCGATATTCCGTCGAAAAGCTCGGGCAGCACAATCGAGTAGGTGACGAAGGGCGCGGCCACGTTGGCTTGCCCGTGCGGCCGTGCGACGGGCTGTTTCACCGGGATATACAGCCGCCGATCGCGGCTGATGAACGAGCCATCGGGCCGGATCAATGTCGGATGCGACGCCAGCACCGCACGCTTGCCTTCGGGCGAAAGCACGGTGATGTGATGCGTCGCCGTTTCTGAGAAGTACATGTTGCCCCGTGAATCCATCGCGCAGCCGCCGGAGAAGCTGATTTCGAAGACGTGTTCTACGTGCGTGGAGAGTTGCGCGTCGGTGAGAGTCGCATCGCGGAGCAAACGCGTTTCGATGCGATAGAGCGGGCCGGTCGGCGCCGCCCAGAAGAGCCACTTTCCGTCCGCGGTGATCTCGATCAAGTCGCTGTTGGGCGGATGAAACACCTCGCCGCCCTTCACGTGCGCGAGGATCGCCGGCGGCTCGATGGAGGACGCCTTGACCTGCGGATATCCGGAGAGCCGTCGTAGGGTTTTGCCGTTCGATAGTTCATGCACGATCAGTCCGCCTAGACCCGAGTCGGTCAGATACATCGTCGAACCATGGAAGCGGAGGTCGTTAAGTTGCGCGCCGGCGGGCAGGATGGTGTCGTCGAAGCGCAGGACATCGAGCACGCGACCTGAGTGGGGGTCGAGCCGGATCAGCTTTTGCGCGCCTCGGTCGAGCGTCTCATTGACGTACGGAAAGGCTGCCGCGTTCAAGGAACCCTGATCGACACACCAGACGGTGTCGTCCGAGAAGACGTGCAAGGAATTCAGATAGACGAACGCGTCGCGGCCATCGTCGCCTGGCTTCCAAGCGTTCCATGCGTTGCCGGGAAAGGGCTGAAGGGAGCCGTTCGCTTCTCTGCGTGCGATGGACGGCGTCGGTATTTCACGCGCATATCGTGGCAAACCGAGGAACAGCAGATTGCAGCTCGTCAGCGCAACTTGATTCGCCATCCACGGCGAGCGCACGGCGACCTCGAGCGCAAGAGGCCACTGTTCCGCGCGAACTCGTGGGGCGAGACCTGTGCTGCTCGCAAGTGCCATTGCCAAAAAGATTCGACGGTTCATTAAAGGCATCGCCTTGGTATTCGAGGTGTCGAGCAAAAATTGTACGGGTTTTTTCTGATGCGTGAAGTCTGATGCATCAGGCATCATGCATCAATCAATTCACCGAAGCGCGTCGATGTCACTCAATTTCCGATCGCCCGAGGTCGTGCAGGCTTGCCGCAATCAACTCGGCGAGAGCCCGGTATGGGATGAGCGCACGCAGACTCTGCACTGGACCAACATCCACGCGTGTGAGATCTGGTCGTGGGAGGTGTCGGCGTCGGCGCCTGTCGTCCGCACAATGCCGGAGCGCATCGGCGCAATCGGGCTGCGTGAGGGCGGCGGACTGGTGATCGCGCTTGAAAGTGGCTTTGCTACGCTTAAGGCGGACAGCTCGCAACCCGTGCCGATTGCCTCGCTGCCCGATCCTGCCGCGCATACGCGCCTCAACGATGGCCGGGTCGCGCCCGATGGCCGCTTCCTCTGCGGGGGGATGAGCGAGGAACAGCCGCAACGCGCCAACGCCGCACTCTATGCGCTCGACGCCGATTCAAGCGTGCGCACGCTGTTGACCGACATCGCCTGTGCCAACTCCCTGTGCTGGAGCCCGAACGGCAGGACGCTGTACTTCTCCGACATGGCGACGCGCCGCATCGATGCATTCGACTATGCAGACGGCAAGATCGCCAACCGTCGCATATTCGCCGAGCTCACGACGCCGGGCGCCCCGGATGGCTCAATCGTCGACGAAGACGGCTTTCTGTGGAACGCGCAGTGGGGCGGCGGCAAACTGGTGCGTTACGCACCCGACGGATCGGTCGATCGCGAGGTCGCATTGCCGGTGTCGAACCCGACCTGCATGGTTTTCGGTGGACCTGAACTCGACATTATGTACATCACGACAGCGTGGTTCACACTCGATCCCGCGACCCGCGAAAAGGAGCCGTACGCCGGCAGTCTGTTTGCGTGGCGGCCGGGCGTGCGAGGTTTGCCGAGTCCGCGTTTTCAGGGTTGAGCGCGTGGCTGTGATAACGCCGCACGCGCAAACCAGACATATTCGAGGCTAAACAAGATGAAGGTTTTCGACAGAGCATCGCTCAGCGAGCAGGTGGAGACCGCGCTGAAGGAAGAGATCATCGGCGGGAAGATGCGGCCGGGGCAGCGCATCAACGTCAGCGATTTTCAGACCGCATGGAAAGTCAGTTCGACGCCCTTTCGCGACGCGCTGCGCTCGCTTGAAATTCAGGGCTTCGTGACCGTCGAAGCACGCAAGGGCGTGTATGTCGCGCCGCTAGACCAGCAAACCGTCAACGAGATATTCGACCTGCGCATCGCGCTCGAATGTATGGCCGTGGAACGCGCAACGCTCGCCGTACCTACCGAGGAGGCCGAGCGGGTTCGCGCCGCTTATCTGGGCGCCGCAGAGGCGCTACACAGAGGCGACGTGGAGCCGATCGCGCAGGCTGACCGAAAAGTTCATGAACTCGCGCATGTGCACTGCGGCAATGTGCGGCTGCAAAAAGCCCTGTCGTCACATATGGAACTCATTCGCTGGGCACAACGCGCCATCGTCGACAAGCTAACGGGCGCATACGAAATTGCGTTGCCTGAGCACATTGCCATCGTTGAAGCCGTGTGCCTGCGCGACGCGCAGGGCGCGGCGAGAGCCATGCGAGCGCATCTGGAAAACTCGCGCGACCGCTTGAGCGCCAACATCGATCTCGCGGACCTCAACTCCGAAAACTGAACGCTGACAACCTCAAATCACGACATGAAGATCAGGACAATTCGTTCCTACGTGCTACGCGTGCCGCTCGGCGACAAGCTGTTCTACTCGTCGCAGGCCGCGTTCCCTGAGCGCAATAGTTATCTCGTGCGCATCGAGACCGACACTGGCCTTGTTGGTTGGGGTGAAGGCGGGCAGTATGGCCCGCCGGAACCGGTCGCCGCGTGTATCGATCACGTGCTTGCACCGAAACTGATCGGCCGCGATCCGACCGAGCCGGTCCGCATCTGGGAGGAGCTGTACAACTTCTCGCGCGATTTCGGGCAGAAGGGCACTTACGTGGAGGCGATCTCCGCGCTTGATATCGCGCTCTGGGATATCGCGGGCCAATCCGCGGGGCTGCCGGTGTGGAAGATGCTCGGCGGACGCTTCCGCGACGCCGTTCCCGCGTACGCGACCGGCTGCTATTACCCACAGGATTTCAGCCGTCTGCCCGAACTGCTGCGCAGCCTCGAAGAAGAGGCGTCCGGCTACGCCGATGCGGGCTTTGAGATGCTCAAAGTGAAGATCGGTCTGCTGAGCCTGAAGGATGATATTGAACGCCTGAGAGTAATTCGTGCAGCCGTAGGTCCGGATATCGGCATGCTGGTCGATGCGAACCACGCATACAACGCGACGTCCGCGATCCGCATGGGCCGAATGATGGAACCGCTTGACGTACGCTTTTTCGAGGAACCGGTAGTGCCGGAGGACAAGGCGGGGTATCGCCGCGTGCGCGCTGAGAATCCCGTTCCCGTGGCGGGCGGTGAATGCGAGTTCACGCGTTATGGATTTGCCGAACTGATTGGTAGCGGTTGCGTCGATATCGCGCAACCGGATCTGGCGGTGTGCGGTGGTTTCACTGCATTCAAGCAGATTCTCGCGTTCGCGAGCACGCACGGCGTCGGCGTGATTCCGCACGTATGGGGCTCGGGCATCGCGGTCGCGGCGGCGTTGCAGGCCATCGCCACCATTCCGCCGATTCCGCACACGGCCAATCCAATCGCGCTGCAGAACGAGCCGATCGTGGAATTCGATCGCAAACACAATCCATTGCGCGACGACCTGCTCGATCAACGCTTCGCGCTGGCGGAAGGGAAACTCGCCGTGCCGGATGCTCCGGGCCTTGGCGTAACCGTCAACGAAGCCGCGTTGCAGCGCTTCTCTGTTCAATGAAGGAGGACTTCGTGAGTCGATTTGTCAACCAGCGTGTGATTATCACGGGCGCGGCGGCGGGACTTGGGCAAGTCATCGCGACGTCTTTCGCCCGGGAAGGCGCCGATGTTGCCGTACTGGATTTTCAGCGAGCCGATCAGACGCGCGAACTGGTCGAGAAAGAAGGACGCCGCTGCCAGGTGTTTCATTGCGATGTCCGTGATGAGCACGCCGTCGAAGAAGGCGTGAGCGCCGCCGCCCGATTTTTCGATGGGCGCGTGGACGTGCTCGTCAACAACGCAGGCTTCAACGGCCATTACAACCTCGTCAAGGACATGCCGCTCGCGCAGTGGCGCGAGACACTCGATATCAACCTCACCGGCACGATGCTTGTCACACGCGCCGTGCTGCCGCTGATGATCGCGGCGAAGCGCGGCACGATTGTGACGACCGCATCAAACGTTGCGCGGCGCGGATTACCGTTGCGCGCGGATTACGTCTGCTCGAAATGGGCGCTGCTCGGGCTCACGCAGACGCTCGCGCTGGAAAACGCGGAGCACGGCATCCGCGTCAATGCGGTGTGTCCTGGTCCGGTAGAAGGTGATCGCATTGAAGACGTGATGGCGCACCACGCGCAGAAGGAAGGCAAGAGCATCGCGCAGGTCCGCCGCGAATGGGAAAGCGCCGCACCCATGAACCGTTTCGTCACGCCGCAGGAAGTCGCCAACACGATGCTGTTCCTCGCCAGCCCGGATTCCAGCGCGATGACGGGACAGGCGCTGAACGTGACCGGCGGATTTTTGATGACCTGAATCGGGAACTAAGAATACCCAATCAAAGGAGACTAAAAATGTTAGTACGACAAATGAATGCCGCGCGTGTCGCGTTGTCGATCGCATTGGGCGCGGCCAGTTTGATCTTCTCGATGCAGGCCGACGCAAGCAAGGGACTTGTCGCAATGTCGCAATCGGGCATGGAGAACGAATGGCGCGTCGTCAACACAAAGGACATGGAGAAGAGCTGGAAAGAAGCGGGATACGACTTCGTTTGGACCAACGCGAATTGGGACCCTGCCAAGCAGCTTTCCGACATCCAGGATTTGCTCGCGCGCAAGCCCAAAGTGCTGATCGTGGAGCCTGTCGAGTATGAGCCCGCAGCGCCCGTTCCCGGAATGGCAAAAAAGGCGGGCGTTCCGCTCATCGTCGCGGACCGCGCGATGCCAGGGCAACCGGGCAAGGACGGCTGGATCTCGCTTTTGACCATCAGCTATGAAGACACTGGCGTGCGCGTAGGCAACGACGTCGTCGCGCAGATGACAAAGAAAAACGGCAAGCCGCAAGGCAAACTGCTGCACGTCACGGGCAATACGGGCGCGGCGCCGGTACTCGAAGAGCAGAAGGGACTGGACAGCGTCTTCGCAAAACATCCCGATATCAAGTTCGTCGCGAAGTGCGATGGTCGGTATAGCCGCGAGGGCGGCCGCAAGTGCACGGAAGACTTCCTGCAGTCCTTTCCGAAAGGATCCATCGACGGCATCGTGTTCGATAGCGACGATGAAATGATCGGCGGCCTCACCGCGATCAAGGCCGCGAATCGCGACGACCTGAAGGGCTACTTGTGGGGCAAGGACGGCACCGCCGACGGCCTGCGTGCGATCCTCGACGGCTGGGCGAGCTACACCGTGCAGACTCCGCCGACTTTTGGCGCCCTGGCGTTGAAAGTCTTCAACGACTCGCAAGCCGGCAAGCCCGTCGCGCCCGTCGTGTACTCGGACAAGAAGGAGTTCGATGCACATACGCCAGAGCATCGTGCGCTCATCGAGCAGCGTCTGAAAGAACTCAAGGCAATGGGCGTTGGCTGCTGCTGAAGCCGATGATGCCGCCTCATTCCGCTTAACGGAACGTTATTGTCATGAACCACGAGATTACGGTCCCGCTGCTGCGCATGTCGGGCATCGTCAAGTCGTATCCGGGCGTGCGGGCGCTCAAGGGTGTGGATTTCGATTTGCACGCGGGGGAGATCCATTGCCTGATTGGCGAAAACGGCGCCGGCAAATCCACGCTCATGCGCGTCATGTCCGGCGCGGAAAGACCCGACGCCGGCCACGTGTCGATGGCTGGACGCGAATTCGCCGCGCTGGACCCGGTGTTGAGTCATGAACTCGGCATCACGGTGATCTATCAAGAAACTGACCTTGTGCTGCCGCTCACCGTGACCGAGAACGTGTTTCTCGGTCACGAGCTGGCGAAGCGTGGCGGCCTGCTGGATCGAGCGGCAATGCGGGCGCGCGTCGTGGAGTTGATGGAGCGCTTCAACCTGCGCTTTCCCATCGATGAGCCGGTGCGCCATCTCGGCCCCGCGCAACGTCAACTTGTGCAGATTGTCAAAGCGATCTCGCGCGAAAGCCGAATTATCGTGCTCGATGAGCCTACGGCGTCACTGACGGACAACGAGATCGGCCACTTGTTCGAATTGCTGGATGTCTTCAGGAGGCAAGGGATCGGAATCGTGTATGTGTCTCATCGGTTGCAGGAGATCATCACCATTGGCGATCGCGTGACGATCATGCGCGACGGCACGCGGGTGGCGACGCATGACGTGAAGGACGTGAGCGAGGCCAGTTTGATTCAGGCAATGGTCGGCCGTCCGTTGGAAGACGCGATGCCTGCGCGGCCTGAGACGAAAGCCGGCGCGCAGGTCATCCTGGCGGCACGCAACCTGACAGTCGAAGGCCAGTTCGAGAACGTGAGTTTCGACCTGCGCCAGGGCGAAATTCTCGGTCTTGGCGGCCTGGTCGGCGCGGGGCGCAGCGAGCTGCTCGAGTGCCTCTTCGGCATCACGAAGCCGGATTCAGGCGAGATCATGATAGAGGGCAGGGTGGTATCGTTCGGCGCGCCGCGCGATGCGATTCGCGCAGGCCTCGGACTCGTGCCGGAAGAGCGTCGCGAAAGCGGCCTCGTGATTGGCCGTTCGGTAGAGGACAACATCGCCTACCCGATTCTTAAGCGCGTATCGCGTTTGTCGATGATGCGCCGGGGCCGCTTGCGCCAGATCGCAGAGGAACTTGTGAAGAGCATGCACATCAAGACGCCTTCATTGCAGCAGGCCGTGCGTACGCTCTCCGGCGGCAATCAGCAGAAAGTGGTGCTCGCCAAGTGGCTCGCGAACGATACCCGCATTTTGCTGCTCGACGAGCCGAGCCGCGGCGTGGACATCAACGCGAAGTTCGAGATCCATCAACTCATACGCAATCTCGTGGCCGAAGGCATGTCCGTGATCATGGCGTCCTCCGACATGCTCGAACTCCTCGCGTTAAGCGATCGCATTCTCGTGATGGCGGAAGGACGCGCGGCCGCCGTGCTCGAAGGCGAACACGCAACACAGGTCGAGGTAATGCGCCACGCGGTGCCCCGATCGAACGCATACGTGGAGGCCGCGGCATGAGTCACGCCACATCTTCATCGAACGCGGCGGTCTCGTCGCATCACGCGCCCGCGCGGCGCGACGTCAAGCGCGTGCTCGCGCGCTACGATGTCTACCTGATTCTGCTGCTCCTGATTGCGCTTGCCTGCGCGGTGAGCCCGCAATTCCTAACGGCATCGAACATCGGCAACCTGCTCACGCAATCAGCGGTACTGGGGATTCTGTCGGTCGCACAGTTTATCGTCGTGCTGACTGGCGGCTTCGATCTTTCCGTCGCGGCCGTCATGGCGCTTTCATCGATCCTACTCGCGCGTTACGCGGACACGAACATCGTGCTGGCGCTCGGCGGGGCGCTGCTCACGTCCGCGCTTTGCGGATTGGCAAGCGGTGTAGCGGTAGTACGCGGACGCGTGCAGCCCCTCATCGCCACGCTCGCGATGATGGGCGTCGCGCGCGGGCTCGCGTTCAGCGTCAGCGAGAAGAGTGTGCTGACCAGCAACGCGCTGATTCAATCGTTCGGAAGCAGCGGCGGTTTTCTTACACCGCCGACGCTCCTGTGGCTTGTCCTCGTGGCGGTGGCCGCTGTATGGCTCGCGCAAACGCGGTCGGGTCTGCATTGTTACGCCGTCGGGGGCAACGAGACGACTGCGCGTCTCGCGGGCGTGCGATCCGACCGGCTGAAACTCGGCGTGTACACGATTGCTGGGCTTATCTCGGGCGTGGCGGGCATCGCGCTGGTCATCCGTTCGAGCAGCGGCGTACCGAATGGCGGCGCCGGCTGGGAGTTGGATTCGATCGCGGCCATCGTCATTGGCGGAGTGCGTCTGTTCGGCGGCGAAGGACGCTTGCTCAAGGCGATGGCAGGTGTGCTCATCTATCAGTTGATCGCCAACGTGATGAATCTCACGGGGATTGATCCGTATTACCAGAGCATCATTCGCGCGGGGGTCATTGTGATCGCCGTGGGGCTTTCCGTGCTACGGCAGGGACGGCAAGGGCGCCGCACGCTCGGCAACAGGGGATGATCATGACGACCTTAGCTCAATCCGCACACGATCCGTGGTGGCGCTCGCCGGTGGTGCGCAAGAACGCCATCGTCTTCGTGTTTGCGTTGTTTCTAATCGTGGGGACGGCCGTCTCACGGGGTCGTCTGGTGGAACCCGGCAATCTCTCGAACATTCTGTTCCAGAGTTCGGTGATCGGCGTGCTCGCGCTCGGCGAGGCACTGGTCATGCTCACCGGAGGCATCGATCTGTCGATCGTCGCACTGATGGTGGCATCGGCCATTTTCATGGGCGGCGCCGGTTCCGAGTTGCAGCAGCAGATGAGCATGTCCAACGCCCTGCCGTATGTCGGCTTTCTGCCGGCCATCGCCATCGCGATGATCGGAGCGGCGGGAGTGGGCCTAATCAACGGGCTGATGGTAGTCGTGCTGCGCATTCCCGCGTTCATCGCGACGCTCGTCATGGCCTTGGTACTTTCCGGAGTGTCGATGCTCTTTACGGGTGGAGCACCGATCTACAACCCAGACGCATTCTTCGCGGACCTGGGAGCCACGCGCATCTTCACCCTGCCGGTGCCGGTCTACATCTTTTTGGTGCTGACCGCGGTGATCGGCGTGCTGCTCGCGCGCAGCAAGCTCGGCGTCGTGTTGTATGCGCTGGGCGGCAACAGTCGCGCTGCGCGTTTGTCGGGCATCGCGGTAGAGCGCACGACAGTGGCCATTTACACACTCTCGGGTTTGCTCTCGGGACTCGCCGGTTTCCTGTTTCTAGCGCGCACGGGTTCGGTCGCGCCGACCTCCGGCGACAACTTCCTGCTAGGAACGATTGCGGCCGTCGTAGTGGGCGGGGTCAGTCTCGCCGGGGGCAAGGGTTCGATACGCAACGCCTTCGTTGGCGTGTTGTTCCTCGCGACCTTGAGCAACTTCCTGAACATCCTGCTCGTGTCGCCGCACATACAAGATGCGATCAGCGGCGTCGTCATCATCCTCGCCATCGCGATCAACGCGCGGCTGGATCCGGATGCGTGAAGTCACCGTTGTGCCTGTGCGCCGCACGTCGCGCTAATGGGCACCACACGTGGAAAAGGCGGAGGCGGACATGACGAACTCTAGATGGCAGGGGAACGGCGGATCGCTGACGTTGGTAATGCGCGTCGCCTATCTCTATCGAACTACGCTTCGGGTTGGCCTGCAATTGATCGCGTAGGAGCGGGGATTCGCCGGCGAGCTCTTCGCGGTGAAGGAAGGCCTGGCGCACAACCATCTCTAGTGGGGTATCCGGTGGAATGTGCCGGGCAGCGTTCTGACGCACAGGTTCGATCCGAAGTCGCTGGTCATCGGGACCTTCGCGTTGTTCGGCTGGTCCGAGGAACCGGTCCCGCCCGAGGATCGCGAAGGGCATATGCAAGTGAAGCGCGCGCTATCGATTCCGGTCGCGGGCGGCGAGTGCTAGTTCACGCGCCTCGGCTTTCGCGACATGCTGATCGCACGAGCGCTCGACATCGAGCAGCCGACACCTGCGCGGCGCGCGGTCTGTCCGAGTGCAAGAAGTTTGCCGACATGGCGCAGGCTTTCAGCGTCCACTACAACCCGCACGTGTGGGGGCACGGGCATTGCGATGGCGGCAGCGCTGCAACCGCTCGGCGTGCTGCCGACACAAACGCCCACATCGCTCGCGCCCATCGAGCCGATGCTCGAATTCGATCGAACCGAACACCCGATTCGCCGCGCCTTACTAAAGAAGCTGATCGAGCACATGAACGGCGTCGTGCGCATTCCGGACGGGCCGGGACTCGGCATCGAAGTCGACAGGCACGCACTTGCGCGTTTGGCCGCGCAATGAAGCGGGCAGTACTGCACGATCAATAACACAATATAGAAGGAGATAACGATGACGCAATCGAAATGGTGGAGCATAGGCGGCTCGCTGATGCTCGGGCTGTGCGTGGCTTATCTGGACCGCACGACATTGTCCGTGGGACTGCAATCCGTCGCGCAGGAGATGGGCTTCGCGGGGGAGCGCTTCGCTGTAACCGCAAGTCTTGCGCTGACGATCTTTCTCGTGGGCTATGCGCTCGCGAACGTGCTCGGCGGCATCCTCACGCGTC
Source organism: Caballeronia sp. ATUFL_F2_KS9A (assembly GCF_023630765.1). Taxonomy (NCBI): domain Bacteria; kingdom Pseudomonadati; phylum Pseudomonadota; class Betaproteobacteria; order Burkholderiales; family Burkholderiaceae; genus Caballeronia; species Caballeronia sp. ATUFL_F2_KS9A. Next base: position 24,359 of record NZ_JALQEK010000041.1, read on the forward strand.
GGTTCGATCCGAAGCCCGTCGTCATCTGGACTTTCGCGTTATGGTCCGCCGCGACGGTGTATGTCGGCTTCACGAGCTCGCTCGTCGTGCTGCTCGCTTGCCGGCTGATTCTCGGCGTGGCTGAAGGCATATACTGGCCGCAACAATCGCGCTTCGCGAAGGCGTGGTTCGCACCGGACGAACGTACAAAGGCGAACGCGATCATTCAGTATTATGGACAATATCTCGCGCTGGCATTCGGTTTCATCGTGCTGACGCCGATCTATCATGCGTTCGGCTGGCGTTCGATGTTCTTCCTGATGGGCGGTATCGGCCTGGTCATCGTCGTGCCGCTCTACATGGCGAAGCTGAAGCCCGAAAGCGAAGCGCCGTATCGCACGCCGCCCGCGCAATCGGCCGCGGCGGGCAAGCTCACATTCGCGTCGCTCGGTGGTGCGCCGTTTCTGCTGCTGCTTCTGAGCTATGTGACGCAAGGCATGCTGTTCTGGGGCGTCACGTTGTGGATCCCGCTCGCGGTGCAGTCGGTGGGCTTCACGGGCATGTCGCAGGCGTTCGCGAGTTCGCTGCCGTATATCGCTGCAGTGTTGCTCGCCTTGCCGATGTCGCGCATCAGCGACCGCACCGGTAAGCGGGTACTGATCGCTGCGCTCGGCTTGCTGATTCCCGGCGTGCTGATGATGCTTCTGCCGATGGTGTCGAGCGGTTATGCGAAGCTCGGGCTCATTACCGTAGCGCTGGGCCTTTATGCGAGCAGCTATACGCCGAACATTTGGTCGATCGTGCAATCGTCCATCGAGCCACAGGCGATCGGCCCGGCATCGGGCATCATCAATGGCATCGGCGCGGGTGGCGGCGGGACGATCGCGGGATTTCTGGTCGGACTGCTCTATCGTTCGACGGGCTCGTACATGTCGGGCTTCGTGGTACTCGGTGCGCTGGTGATACTCGGCGGCATTTCGTTGCTGGCGTATGGACGCGTGCAGAAGTCGCGATTGCATCGCGATCAGGCAGCTCGCTTCGCGCACGGAACGCGAGAAGCAAATTGAGCATGGACCGGCGCGCAGCGTGCCGATCCATCCTGCTATCAGTGTCTTGCGGTGAACGTCGCGCCCGACATCGACCAGGAAAGCAGCACATTAAAAGTCACGATTGCGTCACGGCAACTGGCGGGCGACAGCGGACCATAGAACGGGTGGGTGCGCGCATCGCTGCGCCGGTGCAGACGCATGAACTTTGGGAAGCAGTCGCCACCTTGGTGCCTTGCCACGGCTGCGCAGGCTGCGGCGGCGTCCAGCGCAGGGAGTTCGTGGGGCTGCTCGAAAAGGGCTGCCCTTGAAGAACGCGCCAGGGTCGCCGGGCGGCCGGGGACTTCGCGGTGCCCCTATTGCTTTTCGGTACAACGGGCGCTTCGCTGTTGTAAAACCCTGATGAACATGCTCGTGCTGCGATTGCGGATGCCAGCCCTGGTGCCATTGGCGCCTTCATATTCGATGGCCTGCCCGACGGAGGTCATATGTGTGGGCGCGAGCCGCCGGGCCGTACAGCATCCTTGAATTCAGACGGTTTCCCTCCAAGTGCCGCCTTGTCTAGCTGCTATCAGAAATGACGTGGCGGCAAGAAGTCTCGCCAAAAAGCCGATTCGTACTTAAGAGGAAGACGGCGCCCATCAAGGGACCCGACGCTTCGGACGGGCGTGATTTCGCCTAAGCAAAAATCTATCGCCAAGGCTGTTTTTGAATAACAAGGCGTAGTTCGCCCCGCCTACACTGGTCTCCGATCACTCGCTGAACTGCCGCGAAAGGCAAGTTTCACGCAACTCGAGGTCCCGCGTCGTGCAGTCCGCGTGGACACCGGAATAACAGAGATTGGAGACTCGAATGAAGAACCTGATGCTCGTCGGCACGGCGGCTACGCGCCCCGACGCACTTGGCACGATGTTCACGCTGCGTCCCGGCGGCGAATGGGAAACCGCGGACGGTATTCCTCACGACGCGTCCGTGCAGGCGATCACGCCGCATCCCGAACAGGAGAATCTGCTCTTCGCAGCCACACGTAAGGGCGTTTATCGCTCGACCAACGGCGGCCAGTCATGGGCGCGCTTGAACGTCACCGCCGAAAACGTGCAGTTCTGGTGTGTCGTCGTCAGCCCGCACGACCCGCAGACATTGTTCGCGGGCACCGCGCCGGTCGCGTTCTATCGTAGCAACGATGGCGGCGATACCTGGACGAAATGCAATGCGGATTATCCCGAGCGCTTCAAGATTTCGTTCGGGGCGTCGCGCGTGATGCGCATTGCATTCCACCCGACCGACGCCAACGTGATGTACGCCGTCAGCGAGATCAACGGCTTCCTGCTGAGTGAGGACGGTGGTCTCTCGTGGCGTGGCGAAAACGACGGCCTGATCGCGCTTTCGAAGCATGCGCACCTCAAGAGCAAGATCGAAACCGACGACGACGCCGAAGGCATGTTCGACGCGCACTCCGTCGTGACGACGCCCGCCGATCCCGACGCGCTCTTCTACATCTGCCGGCTCGGCATCTTCGAGAGCCGCGACAAGGGCAAAACCTTCAGGGACATCGAAGTCGGCAAATTCGCGCCGTTCGCTTATACGCGCGATTGCCGCTTTGTAGCGGGCATGCCCGAGAAGATGTACGCGTGCTTTAGCATCTCGTCGCGCAGCAACGCGGGTGCGCTCTACGGAAGCGACGATCTCGGCAAGACGTGGTATCGCGCGGATGCCGCCGTCGATCCGCAAAGCACGATGCTGGGCTTTGGCGTGCATTCGACGGACCCGGACGGCATCGTCACCGTGACGCGCGGCGGACAGGTCTTCTATACGCTCGACGGCGGGTCGAACTGGACCGAGAAGCGCCTTCCTCAACAAGCCGGCGACGCGTTCTGCGGCGCGATTCTCTAAGCGAGAGGAGGCAGGTCAGACATGGCAGAACGACTCAATGGCGTCATCCGCGCGCTGGAATCCGGACGACGCATCGCCTTCACGTCATTCATTCAGGCCGAAGTGGAGAACGCGGTCAGCTTCGCGCAATCCGCGAACGACGGCGTCGTCTTCGAGATGGAGCACACGCCCTGGGACATTCGGGCATTGCGTGAAGCGATGCAGTTCCTGCTCCTGCGCCAGAAGATCGCGCATGCCGGTTCCGTCGCGTGCCAGATGACGCCGCTCGTACGCATCCCGCCGAGCGGCAGCGAGATGAATCAGTGGTTCGCCAAGCAGGCGCTCGACCTCGGTGCATACGGCATCGTATGGCCGCGCATCAGCACGCCGGAGGAAGCGCACAACGCGGTGGCGGCATGCCGTTATCCGCGGCTGAAGACAGCGCCGCTCTACGATCCGGCCGGCTTGCGCGGCGACGCCCCGATGCCTGCCGCGCGCTACTGGGGACTGTCGCAGCAGGATTACTACAAGAAGGCCGATGTATGGCCGCTCGCGCCCGAAGGCGAAGTGCTCGTCGCGTTGATGATCGAGGATACGGCCGCCGTCGAGAACATCGAGGAGATCGTGAGGCGCGTGCCGGGCATCGGCGTGCTGCTGATCGGCGAGGGCGATCTCACACAGGAACTCGGTTGTCCGCGTCAGTATGACAACCCTGAACTGCTGCGCATGATGCGTCACGTGCTCGAAGTCGGCAAGGCATTCGATATTCCCGTGGGTCATCCGCATGTGACCGAGCAGAACGTCGAACGCGTAATCGAAGACGGGTATCGCTTCCTGATGACGTTCCCGAAGCGCGATTTCTCCGCGCTCGACATGGGTCGCAAACTCGCGGACCGCTGAACGACGCGAAACAGACGGAGCAGACATGGCAAAGAAACTGTCCATCGTGCTGGGGCGGCACGGTCAGGTCGCGGACTTGCGCAGCGGCGCGGTGCAGGTCGAAGGCTACGCGCTCGACTTCATCGACATCAAGCGCATGCCCGATGCCTATCGCGCGATGGCGCGCAGCCAGCCCTACGACATTTGTGAAATGGCGCCGACGTCGTATCTGATGGCTGTCGCCGCAGGCGCGCCGATCACCGCGCTGCCGCTGCCGATGACGCGCCGCTTTCGTCATGCGGGGCTGCAACGGCCGGTGTCGTCGGCGATACGCGAGCCGAAAGACCTCGCGGGGCGACGCGTCGGCGTTCGCGCCTATTCGGTGACGGCGGCCGTTTGGACGCGCGGCATACTCGCGGACGAATACGGTCTCGATCCCGAAAGCGTTACGTGGTTCACGGAGGAAGAGGAGAACGTCGAAAGCTTCGTGCCGCCGTCGAACGTGCAACGCGTCGGGCAGGGCAGGACGCTTGCCGGCATGTTGCGCGGCGGCGAACTCGATGCGGCTTTCGCAGGACTCGCGGGCGCGGGAGACGACGCGGGCGAACTCGTCGATGTGGTCGCCGATGCAGAGGCGAGAGAGCGCGACTGGTATCGCAGGACGGGCATCTATCCGCTGCATGGCGTGATCGTCGTGAGAAACGATGTCCTCGAACGATATCCATCGCTCGCTCGCGCGCTGTTCGAAGCGTTCTCTCTTGCGAAGGAAAGCTATCTGGCGTGCGTGCGCTCGGGCAGCGCGGCAGAGGCCGAAGACAAGCGCTATCTCGCGCTCGCTGAACTCGTCGGTGATCCGCTTCCCTACGGGCTCGACGAGAACGCGCAGTCCTTCGAGGCGCTCGTGCGCTATGCATATCGGCAGAAGCTGATTCCTGAATTGCCATCGCTCGAATCGATCGTGCATGACCCGCGCACGAAGGCCATCGCTTAAAAGGAGGCGCGCATGAACGCGACCGAAACCATTCACCTGAGCACCATGCTCGGGACTTACCCGAAGACGCAACCGCTGAAGGACGGGCAGATTCGCTCGCCGCTCGTCACGCTGGAGATCGCGCCCGTGGATACCGCGCAGAAGGCGTTCAAGGATGTCGTGCGCGGCCTCAAGTACGACGTGGCCGAACTGGCGATCGTCACGTTCCTGCAGGCCTATGAAGCGGGCAAGCCTTATCGCCTGCTGCCGTTCGTGATGAACGGCATGTTCCATCACAAGAGCGTTCTGTGCCGCGCGCAGGACGACCTGAAACCCGACGCGCTCGCCGGTAAGACCATCGCGATGCGCTCGTATGCGCAAACGACGCCCACATGGGTCCGCGGCATCCTTTCCGATGAAAACGGCCTCGACCTGCAAAGCGTGAAGTGGCTCAGCCAGGAAGGCGCGCACGTCGCCGAATATTCGGATCCGCCGTGGGTCACGCAGCAAACCGCGGCGCGTGGCCTGGAAGAGATGCTGCTGGCCGGTGAAGTCGACGCGATCATCGCGGGCGGCGCGTTGTCGGGCGATCCCGGCATTCGCACGCTCATCGACGAGCCGAAGGAAGCCGCCCTGCGCTGGCACGAACGGACGGGCGTGGTGCCGATCAATCACATCGTCGCGATCAGGGAAGACGTCGTGCAAACGAGCGACGAGCTCGTGCGCGAAGTCTTCCGCATGTTGTGCGAGAGCCGCGCGGCTGGTGGCGGTGAGACGCCGGCGGGGAGCATCGATTTGCAGCCCGTCGGTTTCGAGAAGTTGCAGGCTTCTCTCGATACCGCGATCCGGTACGCCTGCGAGCAGAAGCTCATTCAAAAGCGTTATACGGTGGACGAGCTCTACGGCAAAGTCGCCGACATTCTCGGCTAGGAAAGAATAAAACGAAGGAGACGGATGTGGCCTCACCCATCAATGGCATGGCATTTGTCAGGCTCAGTGCGCCCGATCTCGGCCGAATGCAGGCGTTCCTCGAAGACTTCGGGATGGTCGTCGCACACAGGGAGGACAAGCGCCTCTTCATGCGCGGCGTAGGCGATGCGCCGTTCCTGCATGTGACCGAGCTCGGCGATCCGGGCGTGCTCAGCTTCGGCTACGAGTTGCGCGATGCATCCCTGCTCGACGATATCGCGAAGCTGCCCGATGCGCACGGCATCGAAACGCTCGATGCGCCTGGCGGCGGCAAACGCGTGCGGCTGCGCGACCCAAACGGCTTCTGGCTGGAGCTTGTGGCCGGGCAGGAGCGTGCGAGTCCGTTGCCGTCACGCGTCGTCGTGCGCGGGCCGGATGGCGAGAGCCGGGCGCTCGGACCGGCGCGCGTCGTGCGTATCGCGCATACGGCCTACGCCACGCCGAATCTCGCCGACGTGATCGGCTGGTATCAACGCACCTTCGGTCTCTTGCCGACCGACGAGCTTTTCGTCGGCTCGCCGGACAACGTGATCGGCCAGTTCGACCGGCTCGACCACGGTGACGGACTCGTCGATCACCACGTCATCTTCCTGATGCGCGGACAGCGCGCGGGCTTGCATCACGTGTCGTATCAGGTGGAAGGCGTCGACGACATCTTCTTCGGCTTCGATCACATGACGCGCGGCACGCATGACCATGTGCGCGGCATCGGCCGCCACGCGCTCGGCAGTCAGATCTTCAACTACTGGATGAGCCCGTTCGAGCAGATGCACGAGCACTGGATCTCGCACGAAAAGATGAATGCGTCGAGCAGGTTCAACCGCATACAGATTGGCGAGGGCATGAGTTACGACACCGGCGAGCGGCCGCCCGAGCGCTTCGTGAAGCAGGTGACGCCGATCGTTCCGTGGCCTCTATAACGCATTCCATCCGATACGAACCAACGATACGACAATCATGATCATCGACTGTCACGGGCACTTCACGACGGTGCCGAAGACGCTGCACGAATGGCGGCGTCAACAACTGGAAAACGCAGGCGGTCGCTACGGCGCGCCGCTCCACATCTCCGACGACGAACTGCGCGAAGCGCTCGAAAGCAAGCAGCTCAACGTGCAGCGCGAGCGCGGCCTCGACATGACGCTGTTCTCGCCGATCGCGGGCCAGATGGGACATCATCTCGGCACGCTCGCGCACAGCATCGAATGGTCGCGCGTGTGCAATGACCTCATTCATCGCGTGTGCTCGCTCTATCCGGAGAATTTCGCGGCGGTGTGCCAGTTGCCGCAATCGCCGGGCGAAGAAATCGATGCCTGCGTGCGGGAACTGGAGCGTTGCGTGACCGAGCTCGGCTTCGTCGGCTGCAATCTGAATCCCGATCCTTCGGGCGGATACTGGACCGGCAAGCCGCTGACCGACCGCCTCTACTATCCGCTCTACGAGAAGATGGTCGAGCTCGACGTGCCCGCGATGATTCACGTCAGCAGTTCGTGCAATCCGTGCTTCCATCATGTCGGCGCGCATTACCTGAACGGCGACACCACCGCCTTCATGCAATTCCTGCTCGCGCCGCAACTGTTCGAGGACTTTCCGACGCTGCGCTTCGTGATTCCGCACGGCGGCGGCGCGGTGCCGTATCACTGGGGACGCTATCGCGGACTCGCGCAGGACATGGGCTTCAAGACACTCGCCGACGGCCTGCTCAAGAACATCTTCTTCGATACCTGCGTGTATCACCAGGCGGGCGTCGATCTGCTGACGAAGGTCGTGCCGCATCGAAACATCCTGTTCGGCTCGGAGATGATCGGCGCGGTGAAGGGCATCGATCCGGAGACCGGCCATCACTACGACGACACCGGGCGCTATATCGCCGCGACGCCGCATCTGTGCGATTGCCACCGGCAGGACGTGTTCAGCAACAACGCGCTCGATGTCTATCCACGGCTGAAGGCATTGCTTCCGGTCTGAGGCCGCGGGAGAAAGAACCATGGACTTGGGAATCGCAGGGAAGAAGGCGCTCGTATGCGCGTCGTCGCGCGGACTCGGGCTCGCGTGCGCCACGGCGCTGTCGCGCGAAGGATGCGAAGTCTGGATCAACGGACGGCACGCTGATGCGCTCGACACCGCCGCGCAGCAGATCGAAGCAGCGACGGGCAGGCGGCCGCACGTCGTTGTCGCCGATCTCGGCACCGAAGCCGGGCGCGCCGCGCTTCAGGATGCTTGCCCGGAACCGGACATCCTCATCAACAACAACGCGGGACCGGAGCCGGGAAGGATCGCGGACTGGTCGCGCGAAGACTGGCTCGCGGCCGTCGAAGGCAACATGCTCGCGCCGGTGTTTCTCATCAAGCATTACGTGCCGGGCATGCGCAGCCGCCGCTTCGGACGCATCGTCAACATCACGTCCGCGATGGTCAAGTCGCCCAGCGCGACGATGGGTCTGTCCGCCGCCGTGCGTGCCGGGCTCACGGCGCTCAGCAAATCCGTGCAGCGCGACTCCGTGATCGACAACGTGACCATCAACAACATGCTGCCCGAGCGCTTCGACACGGATCGTCAGCGCTACATGGCGGATCGCATGTCGAAGAAGGAGGGCATCACGGTCGACGAGGCGAAGAAGCGGATTGCCGCGACCATCGCCGCGAAGCGACTCGGCGATCCGCGCGAATTCGGCGATGCCTGCGCGTATCTGTGCAGCGCGCAGGCGGGCTTCATCTCCGGACAGAATCTGCAACTCGACGGCGGCTCGTACGCGGGCCTCGTTTAACACGCTACAAGGAGAATCATTCGTGAAATACGCGAGTTTCAGTATCGGCAATCGCAACACGTGGGGCGCGGTGACGAGCAATGGCGTCGTCGATCTCGGCAAGCGCTTCGGCGATCGCCACGCGAGCCTGAAGGCGTTCATCGCGGCGGGCCTGCCGCGCGAAATCGCGGAAGCGGCTTCCGGTGCAGCCGATTACCGCATCGACGAAGTGAGCTTCCTGCCGCCGATCGCGGACCCGGTGCATATCTGGTGTCTCGCGCTCAATTATCCCGAGCATCACAACGAAGTGCAGGCGGCGGGACGCGTGCAGGAGTTGCCGAAGTCGCCAGCCTTGTTCGCGCGCGCGAGCGATTCGCTCATCGGCCACGGACAGACGCTGCGTCATCCGCAAGTGAGCGAGCAGTTCGACTACGAGGGCGAGCTCGTCGTCGTGATCGGCAAGGAAGGATTTCAGATCCGCCAGGAAAACGCGTTCGATCACATCGCGGGATACACTGTGATGAACGAGGGAAGTGTGCGCGACTGGCAGTTTCATACGCGCCAGATCACGCCAGGCAAGAACTTCTATCGCAGCGGCGCCATCGGGCCGTGGATCGTCACGAAGGACGAGATCGCGGATGTCGATGCGCTGCGCATCAAAACGACGCTCAACGGCGAAGTCATGCAGGACGAATCCGTGAGCGCGATGGTGCACAAGATCCCGCGTTTCATCGAGTACGTGTCGAGTATCGCGCCACTCTATCCCGGCGATATTCTCGCGACGGGCACGCCGAGCGGCGTCGGCTTCTCGCGCAAACCGCCCGTGTTCATGAGACCGGGCGATGTGTGCGAGGTGTCGATCGAAGGCATCGGCAAGTTGAGCAACCGGGTCGCCGCGCAATAACGGAAGAAGGGCGGCGCTTCGAATTCAGATACGGGATCGCGATGGGAAAGGTCGAGCCGGCAGCCTGCGAGAAGATCGAGAAAGCGGCGCAGGAACTGCCTAGCATCTGGCAACTGAGAGTGTTCGAGGCCGTGGCTCGGCACGAGAACGTCACTCAGGCGTCGCAGGAACTGCTGCGCTCGCAGCCGGCGACCACATCATCCATCGCGGCGTTCGAGGCGCTGCTCGAAGTCACGCTGTTCGACCGCTCGACGACCGGAACTTGGCTCACGCCGGTCGGCGTCGCGGCGCTCGTGCGCGCGCGGCGCATTCTGCAGGCCGCCGAGGAAGCCGTGCTGTTGCTCGGCAGCACGCGCAAGGCGTCGCCGCTCGCGCTCGCAAGCGGCATCACGCGTACGCAGATTCGCTGTCTCCTCGCGATCGAGGAGCGCGGCTCGTTTCGCGCGGCGGCGCGCATGCTCGGCATTACGGAAGCCTCGCTGCAGCGCGCGGCGCGCACGCTGGAGCAGAATCTCGGCGCGCAGCTCTATCGGCATACGGCGGCGGGCGTCACGACGACGGACACCGGCAAGGCCTTCGCGCAGCGTCTCAAACTCGTCTGGGAGCAGATCGCGGCGCTCGTTCAGGCAGTGCGGGCGTATGAGTTTCCGAAGGAGCGCTCGGTCACGGTGGGCGTGCTGCTGCTCGATCCGGCCATTCTCATCGTCAATGCGATCCGCGCGCTTTCGGCGCAGTTTCCCGATACGCGCGTCACCGTATTGAGCGGCACTTACGAGGCGCAGCTCAACAAGCTTTCGCGCGGCGAGATCGATTTCATGATCGGCTTGCTGAAGAATCCGGGCAAGGCCTTCGATTTCGTCGAAGAGCCGCTGTATCGCGAACGCTACTTCGTGGTCGCGAGTCGCGATCATCCGTTGATGCGCGAGCGCGACGTGTCCGTCGAATCGCTCAGGCGGTATCAGTGGGTGTTGCCGCCGAAGGGCTCGCCGCGCCGCGAAGCCTACGAAAACCTCTTCTCCGAAGGCTCGCCGCCGCCCGCGAGCATCGAGACGTATTCGCTCTCGACCATCCGGATCACGCTGACCGATTCCGACATGCTCACCGTGCTCAGCTGGACGGAGATATTGAGCGAACGGCGCTTCGGCTTTCTCGCGCCGCTGCCGGTGGACGTGCCGTGGAAGGGTCCGATGTTCGGCATCACGTTACGGCAAGGCTGGACGCCGAACGAAGTGCAGGGCGCGTTCGTTCGCAACCTGAAGCAGAACGCCGCGGCGATAGCGGGGGATTCGGGCCCAGACTGAGATTTCATCTCCGATGGCCAAGGAAACAAGCCGATCATGTATTTCGGGATCCAAAATAAAATGCAGTAAAGGAGACATATCATGCTACAGGCGCAATTCGGGCGCAGCCCATTTCAGGATCAGGCCACGCTCTCAGGCAATCAACGCATGCTGATCGGCCTCGTCGGAATCGGCAGCATGTTGGAGTTCTGGGACGCGTTTCTCATCGGCTTCATTATGGCGTTCCTCATCAAGCCATGGGGATTGACCTACGGCATCATGGGTGCGGTGCTGCTGTCGTCGGGCGTGGGCGCGATCATCGGCGGCGTAGTCTGGGGCGCGATGGCCGACCGCTTCGGCAGAAAGCCCGTGTTCGTCGTGTCGCTACTGCTGCTCGCGGCGGCGAGCATCGGTCTCGCGTTCACGCCGGAGCGCGGCTGGCTCTACATGGCGGCGCTCAGGACCGTCATCGGATTCTGTTCGGCGGGATACTTCATCCAGATCGCGCTCGTGCAGGAGTTCACGCCTCCGCGCAGGCGCGGCATGCTGACGGGCGTCGTTTCGGCGATCACCACCGGCGGCCTGCTGCTGGGCGCGTTCAGCGGCGCGTGGGTGATTCCCGCGATCGGCTGGCGCTGGACCTTCGTGCTCGGCGCGGCGCCCGCGCTCATCGCGTTGATCGGCGCGTTCTACATTCCGGAGTCGCCGCGCTGGCTCAGTCTGCAGGGACGTCATGACGATGCGAAGCGGTCCGTCGCGTGGGCGCTCGGCAGCACGGATTTCGAACTCGAACGCGCCGTCTTGCAGCCGGCTCGCTCGCAAAGCTGGTTCGAGATCTTCCAGTGCCCGCGCCCGATGCTCACCTCGACGCTCATCAACATCGGCCTGATTTCCGGCTACTACGGCATCGTGCTGTGGGCGCCGACGCTGATGGCGCAGATCCAGCACATGGCGCCGGTGCACGCATCCAAGGTGATGATCGGCTTCAGCGTGCTCGGCATCGTGTCGCGGCTCGCGGCGGCGTCGCTCGCCGACAGGATCGGCCGCAGAAAGACGGGCGGCTGGTTCGCGCTCGCGGCGGCGGCGGCGCTCGTCGTGGCGGGCTATATAGGTCACGGGGATATCGGCTCGCCCGCGTATTTCTGGCTGCCGCTCCTGCTCGCGTTCGTATTCGCGGACGGCAGCCTTTCTGTCTGCGCGGCGTATTCGACGGAAATCTGGCCGTCGCGACTGCGCGGATCGGGCTCGGGCTACGCGGGGCTCGCAGGCTCCGTCGGCAAGATCCTCGGGCCGCTCGGCCTCGCGCTGACGGCGGGATCGAGCAACGTCGTGATGCCTTCCGCGACTGTCTCGGTGATCGTTCCCGCGTTCCAGTTCCTCGCCTTCTGCCTGTGCGTATGCGGAGTGACCTATCTGACGATTGGCATCGAGGCGCGCGGCAAGACGCTCGAATCACTCGACGACACCGCCGAGGACAGCGCTCCCGTGCTCGAAGAATCGCGCCAGCGCGGCTGACGCGCGTCGTTTGCGGATACAGCAAAAACATATGGCGACAGCGCGTTTCCGATTGGGCCTGCAAGCCGCGTCGCCATAGACTGATTTCGAACCTGGCAACACGAAACGAGACAAGAGGAATCCATGAAGCGTTTGCGAGTGGGCATGATCGTGCCTTCGTTGAACACCATCGCCGAGGACGATTTCAGGGCGTTCTGCCCGAACGAGGTGTCGTATCACGTGCATCGCATCAGGCTGCGCAAGGAGGCCGGCCGCGTGACGATGGACGCGCTGACGCGCGCGTATCTCGAAGCAGTCGATGAAGCCGGCTTCGTGAAGGATATGTCGCCCGATGCGATCGCTTTCAACTGCACGGGTGCGAGCGTCGCGCACGGCAAGGGTTGCGACGTCGCGCTGGCCGCGCGCATGAGCGAGCAGCTCGGCGTGCCGTCGACCAATACGATGGTCGCGATCAAGGAAGCGCTCGCCTTCGTGCAGGCACGGAACATCCTGCACGTGTGCCCGTTCGGCGACGAGTTCTCGCGCGTCGAACGCGCATCGCTGGAAGAAGCCGGATTGACGATTCAGCGCACGGTGTCGCTCGGCTTCACCGATGCGAAAGTGGCCGCGCACATGCCGCCGGGCGAGATCGCGGACGTCGTGATGAAACAGGTGGACGACACGACCGGCGCGGTTCTCCTGTCGTGCGCGAACGTGCGCGCCTTCGAGGCTGTTCAGGAACTCGAGGAGTCGCTCGGCATGCCGGTTGTGACGAGCAATCAGGCGATGCTCTGGTCGGTGCTTCAGGCGGCGGGCTGGCGCGGCAGTATCGCGGGCGCGGGCGGGCTCTTCGGCGACAACTGATCCGCTCATACGAATACAACGGACAACAACACTCATGCAGATCGTAGATGCTCAAGTTCACGCCTGGCCAGACGGAGAATCGACCGGGCACCATCGGCGCACGCCCATTACGAAGGACGTGCTCGAGTCCGAGATGAAGCAGGCGGGCGTAGCGCGCGCGGTGCTCGTGCCGCCGCTATGGGATGCGCGTCGCAATGCCTATTCGCTCGAACTCGCGCAAGCCGCGCCGGACCGCTTCGCAGTGATGGGCCTGCTCGACGTGCCGCCCGAAGACACAGAGCGCGCCGCGCAACGTTTGCGCACATGGCGCGAGACGCCGGGCATGCTCGGCATGCGCTTTCTCTTCAATACGAAAGAGCGCATCGCGCCCTTGCTCGACGGCCATTACGACGCACTCTGGCCGATCGCGGAAGAGACCGGCCTCGTCGTCGCGTTGCTGATCCCCGGCGCGCTCGCGGAAGTGGCGAAGATCGCGGAGCGGCATCCGAAGCTGCGGATCGTCGTCGATCATCTCGGCGTGCCGCGCGGCGCGACGGGGCCGGGCGCATTCGATCATCTGCCCGAGCTGCTCGCGCTGGCGCGTTATTCGAACGTGCATGTGAAGGCCGTCGCAGTCGGCGATTACGCACTCGATCCCTGGCCATTCCGATCGCTCGACGCCACGCTTCGCCGCGTCTTCGATGCCTTCGGCCCGGACCGCATCATCTGGGGAAGCGATTTGTCGCGGCTGCATCATCCGTATCGGCAGTGCGTCACGCATTTCAGCGAGAGTCTCGCGTGGCTGTCGGGCGCGGACCTGGAACGCATCATGGGCGGCAACCTGATTCGCCTTTTGGAGTGGAGGCAACGGTAGCGGCCGCTTTTTGAGTTTGATAAAACCATACGAGAAAATGAGCCGGCAAAAGACCGGCCATCCTTAGGAGACGAAGATGCTCACAGCCGGAAGCTGGCCCTGCATCATCCTGTTGTACATCTATGGCACCGTGGCGACGTCGCTCGTCACGCAGTCGGTGCCGGTCATCGGCGATATCGCCACGTATTTTCATCTTTCGCATGCGGCGTCGGGCTGGGTCATTTCGATACCGTCGCTGATCACCGCGCTCGGCGCACTCTTCGCTGGCTGGCTCGTCGACCGCATCGGCGACAAGCGCGTGATTTTCGGCGGCTCGGTGTTCGCGTTCGCGGGCAATCTCGGCGTGTTCTTCGCGCACGATCTGACCGCGCTCTTCGTGAGCCGCCTGCTGGAAGGCGTCGGCTATCTGTCGCTGACGGTCGGCGCGGTGACGCTCATCATGCGTACGACGAGCGGCGCGCGCCGTAGCATCGCGCTCGGGCTGTGGACGTCGCATACTGCGGTGGGCATCGGCATGACGCTGTCCTTCGTCGCGCCGCTCGCCCAGCGCGGCGAGATGTGGCGCTGGGCGTTCGGCGGCCACGCGATGCTGATGGCCGTGCTCGTCGCGCTCGCGTTCCTACTGCCGCGCAAGCACGCGAACACGCAGGACCGGCGTCTCTCCGACATCTGGCTCGTGCTGAGAAGCCGTGCGCCGTATCGGGTCGCGCTGGCGTCGGGCGCGTCGGCATTCATCCAGACGGGCATCATGGCCGCGCTGACCGTCTATCTCGCGAGGCGCTTTCAGATCTCGATAGCTTCGGCCGCGGGCATCGGCACGCTCGCCGAGGTGTTCGTCGCGATCGGCTGTCTCTCGGTCGGGCATTTGCTCAAGGCGGGCGCGAAGACGTGGATGCTGGCGATCACGGGCGGCATCGTGATGCTCGCGGGAGGCATCGTGATGTATCTTCCGGCGACGGCGCTCGTCGGCGCAGCGGTGGCCGTGTGCGCCTTCTCGCTCGGCATCGGCACGGTGAACGGCACCATCTGGACGATGGTGCCCGGCGCCGCGCCCACGCCCGCGACACTCGGGGCCACGAGCGGCCTCGTCTCGCAGGCGACGTATCTCGGCGTTCTGCTCGGGCCGCCCGCGATTTTCGCGAGTTTCTACGAAGGCGGCTGGACGGTACGCGTCACGCTCGTGGTCGTGGCGACCGTGCTGCAACTCGCGCCGATCCTCATGGGATCGCGCTCGAAAGACGCCGACGAACTTCCTTCCGGCGACGTGCAGGCGCTCGGACATCGCTGAGCCGCCGCACGGCGCTATCCACTCACTGACGCGCAGGTCATTTCCGGCGGCTTCGCCGGACGGGCAGGCGCACGCCCGAAAATATCGCGACAAAAAGCGGATTACATAAGGAGACAGAAGGTGAAGGAGATCACGCAACGATTCAATGCAAGCGCGACGCGCGCCATCGTCGGCATTGCCGGCGTGGCGATAGGGCTGTCGATCGCAGGAACGGCACACGCGCAAAGCAGCGTGACACTGTACGGCGTGCTTTCGACGACACTGGAATTCGTGAGCAACGCGAAGGGCAATCACCTGTACGCGCTGTCGAACGGGGGCATGATGCCGCCGCGCTGGGGCCTGCGCGGGGTCGAGGATCTCGGCGGCGGCACGCAGGCGATCTTCACGCTGGAAAACGGCTTCAACATAACCAATGGCGCGATGCTCGGCGGCATGTTCGGACGTCAGGCCTACGTCGGCCTGAGCAACCGGTCGCTCGGCACCGTCACGCTCGGCCGCCAGTACGAAGAGATGACGAACACGATGTGGTTTGCGACATCGGCGAACGTGTTCGCGGGCTACGGCGCGCACATCGGCGACAACGACAACATGTTCTTCACGAACCGTTTCAACAATGCGGTGCGCTATGCATCGCCGAATTTCGCGGGCTTCAGCTTCGCGGGAAGTTTTGCGTTCTCCAACTCGACGGAGTTCTCGAACAATGACGGCTACAGCGGCAGCGTCACTTATGCGCGCGGACGGTTGAAGGTCGCCGCGGCGTTCACGCAGTTCAACCGGCGCAGCAACGCGAATCCGTCTAATCTTACGAGCGGCGCGGTGGACAGCACCGGCTGGGGCTTCAGCTCGCCATTCGTGACGAGCCCGGGCGGTGCGGGTACGAACCAGCAGCGCATCATGGGCGTGGGCGGCACGTATGACTTCGGCTGGTTCAACGTGCTCGGCAACTACACGAACGTCCTGTTCAACTACTCGGATTCGACCGGTCTGCGTCTGCAGAACCTCGAAGGCGCGGCGTACAGGTACATCACGCCGGCGTGGGAAATGGGCGTCGCGTATGTGTACACGCACGGCGACTATTCGATCGGGCGCTCGACGCACTACAACCAAATTGATATCGCCTCGCACTATTTTCTGTCGAAACGCACGGATCTTTTTCTGATCGGCATTTATCAGCGCGCGAGCGGGCCGAACGCATTCGCGCAGATCTACACGACGAGTCCGTCATCGGGGAAGAATCAGACGCTCGTCGAAGCGGGAATCATGCACAAGTTTTGAGCGTCACGATGCCTACTTTCCGTGCCCGGACGCCTGACTGACAAAGGGCGCTCCGCCGAGCGCAGAGTCGACGGAATCGTTCACTTTCGACGCAGCGGCGAGTTGCAAGCGCCGCTGCGCTGCCTCCATGTTGGCCGGATAGGACGGATCGTTTTCTGAAGGCGTGTATCCCATTTGCTCCAGTTGCCGGAGCTCGGCCACAACCTGCGTGCGGTCGATAGTGCTGTTCCCGGCAGCGACGGCGGCGATCGGCAGGCCGACGGAAATGCATAGAGCGATGCGAAGAATCATTTTGAGTAGCGGCATAAGTCGCGAATTAAAGGGGTTTTCATTCTAGGGTTTTCCCTTAATCTGCATAGCAGCTTAAGCATTTATCGATCGCGTCGGGCATGGAATCTATGGTGCACGTCGCTTTTTGCGGGATCCCCCCTCTTGGATGCATCGCGTCCACGGACATAGATCTGGGTCTCACGGTGTAGGGGCGTGTAGGGTTTTTACTTTGAAATGCACGCTGTCGGCCGAGTGGGTCGCGACGCACGGGCCTCATTCGCCGCAGCCGATCTTCAGCCTACGCGTGGATCGGCCCTAGGCCGCCGATATCGAGGCATGCTATGCGAAATCACACCTATCCCATCTAAAACGTTTATCGGCTTCCCTGTCGAAAGAGACGATCAACTGCGGCCGAAAGGCCGGCGACTTGGAACTTGCGGAGCTGCGACGCGAGGTCGACCAGGTATCGCAACTGGTTAACCCCATTCTCTACCGTTAGGCCACTCAAGTTATGTTCTTGCATCAATGAAATCGTGCTCAGTCAGGGGAGGCCGTACAGATGCAAACGCACTCACATACGCCCGGCATCGAGTCATCCGGTCATCGAATTTCCACATCTGAATCGCCTGCGTCGATGCGCATGACGCTCCGTGCCGGTGCGGCCGGCGGCTTCGTCGGCGCCGTGATTATCTGGATCTACGAAGCGCTTATTTGGGTGGGCGTACAGCATCTGATGCCACTCGCGGGCATTCCACGAAACGCAACCGGCTTGGTCTTCGGGAAGGCGTTTCAAGAAGCGATCGGTATATGGTCCTATATGATCGGCACGAGCATTCACTTCGTATTCGCCGCCGCGTGGGGCATCTTGTTTGCGATGCTGTGGCCATACTTTCGTCGACGCGGATTTGAGGCCACCTTTATTGCGCTGTTCTATGGAATGTTCGCGTGGATCGTGATGCACGTCGCCATCATGATCGCGTCGACCAATCATCCGAACTACTACGACCCCAACGTGATCATTGGCGGCTTCATGTCGCATTTCTGCTTCACGGTGCCGCTCGCGCTGGTCGTCAAGCGTATGTTGGGCGGCGCCCAATAGGACAGTCTCGTCGCGAGTGTCTTATCGACGGTGCTGGTGCAAAAGCGATGACGGAACGGGCAATATTTCAGGATGGCAAACACGGCAATCGAAATCTAATCAGCGTTGCAACATTTTTATCTGGCCGCGACAGCCTAGAGAAAAGTGTCGCCGGTTGTCGATGGACAGGAACGTTGTTGGCGAAGTCCGGCAATAAAGAGCTTGGGATGGCGCTAGAAAACTGAGCCGGAGCAGTCATTTCTGGTGGTAGAGGCCATAACGATTGCCGAGAGATTTCGATCACCAGAGCGTGATTTCCGTTTTTTTTCGAAAGCCCTGATCACCGATCATGTGCAGGCCAGAATGAACCACGAAGTTCTTGTCTTTGACAATGATCCCGTCGCCCGCGATCTCCTCTCTCGGTTCCTTCGCGCCAACGGATTTTATGTGTCGGTGCTTCATGAGATCAAAGATCTCCGCCGACGCCTCGAAAAAAAACGCCCATCGGTCATCGTTCTCGACACCATGACGCCCGGCACAGACGGCTTGGCCACTTTAGCAGCACTTCGCAAGTCTCGCGATGATATCCCCATCGTACTTATTTCGGCGCGAGGAGCAGTCGAGGATCGTATCGCCGGACTCTCCCTCGGTTGCTGATGATTATGTCGTCAAGCCATTTGATCCGGGCGAGTTGGCAGCTCGCATTCATGCGGTTCTCCGACGGTGCGGCCCCTCTCCAACAAATGTGCCTGAAGCACTGTCGAGAGCTTGCTTCGGGCCATTCGAGCTTGATTTCACGACACGCACCTTTCTACGTGATGCTCAACGCATTGTTCTGCGCGATAGCGAGTTTGCCTTGCTGAGGGTATTCGTCAAGAACCCTTTCAAGGTTCTGACACGTGAACTGCTTCATGATCTTCTTCACCACGGCGAAGTTCCGTTTCGGGATCGGGGACTCGACGTCCCCATTTGGCGACTTCGGCGTATCATTGAGACCGACCCGTCGAACCCGCACTTCATTCAGACCGTGCGCCGTAAGGGCTTCGTGTTCATGCCGGAGGGCGGGAATACCAGGTAGCAGCAGACGGCTACGCAGTAAGTCGAGTCAATTTTCGTCCGCGAAATTACTGTATTCGCCCGTTTGGCGCCCCAGCGGAAGCAATTTTTGAAAAACGTCGGCGGCGTTCTCGCCTGCACGATCGACATGTACGGCTACTCGCGCAGATTGCGGTCATAGACGAGCGCCGCAGCCGCAAGGTCTTCGAGTGCCGTGCCCACCGCCTTGAATTGGGTGCGTTCCACATCGTTCGAACGGCCCGGCGCCTGCGCGCGGCACAGTGCTCCGAGCGTCGGCCATTGTTCGGGGTTCGCTAGCACGCCGCGCTGCAAAGGCCCGAGCAGATCCCCGACTTCTGGAACGCCTCGGGCGTGTCGACGAAAATCGTCGCGTTCGTGAGAGCAGGCGTCGTCGGCTTCGCGCATAGCGGACGTGAAGCCGCCGATCAGGTCTAGACGTGAAACCCGGTGGGAGCCATTTGCCTTGCACGACGGGCGCGGTGGCGAGGTCGCGCACGTGACCACATCGGCGCGCGCGACGCTCTCCGGCAGATTGTCGACGACGCGCGCGCGAACCCGAGTTCGGCGAGACGGGCGGTCAGCTGCTCCGAAGCCGCGGGCGCCGCGTCCCATAGCCCGACTTCGCGAATCGGCAGCACCGCGCGATACGCCTGCGGCACTACACTGCCGACGCGCTCAGCGCCGAGCAGCGTCATGCGCGAGGCATCCTTGCGCGCCAGATAGCTCTCCGCCAGCGCCGATGCCGCCGATGTGCGGCGCGAGGTGATCTCGTTGCCGAAATATGTGGTCGGCTTCACGTTCGCGCAGTTCGTCGTGCATGTTCCGCTGGTCGTGTTCATGCTGTGGGTGTTCGCGCCGACGCTGACCTATCACTTCCCGGTCATGCCCTGAGATTGCCGACTCGTCGATTGATCAGCGTACTCTTCATGCGCGGCTGAACGGCAGCGGGCACTTGGCGGCTGCCATAGCGGTATCCCTGGCAAAATCGACGCGTTTGCGTTGCACCTGTGAAGATGAAATGATTTCCGACGATATCGCCACGCGATTGAATGAGGTCGTGCATCGTTGATAACCTCCTGGAGGTAGTTATCCGCCTCTTAGGCATTCAGGCGACCGATTTCTGCCCGGCATCCACATGAGCCGGATCCAGCGTATCTCGTTGGATAATCGGGTGTCGCACGAAAAAATGATAGGCGATTGCGCCAAGCACCGACACTACCGCCGACGACAGGAAGACGAAGGTGAAAGAATGCATGGCATCGACGATCATGCCAGCAACCAGCGGCGACAGCGTCGCGCCCAGAAATCCGCCGAAGTTCTGCACGGCGCCTGCCGACGCGACGGTTGAATACGTCGTGACTTCGGCGGGCAGCGACCATGCGTGCGCCACCACGGCGCCGTTGAATCCCAGCGCGAATGCCATCAGGATGACCGCGACAGGCAGGCCCGCTGACTGGCCGAACACCGCGTTGAGCGGCAGCAGTGCGAGTACGATGGCCTGTAGCAGCAGCGCAGCAACAATGGTCACCTTCTTCGCCTTGAGTGTCGTCCATCCCGAACGTTCGGCCAGTTTGCCGGACATGATGCCGCTCACGATATCGCCGATGATCGCGCCCACCCACGGCACGCTGGCCGCAAGACCCAACGAAGAAAACTTGACACCGAACTGCTCGATGATAAACATGGGAATGAAGACCAGAAAGATCTGATACACCCAAAGATTGCAGAAGAAGCCCGCCATCATTCCCCACATGCTCTGGCGCTTGAACATGGCGGTCCAGGGCACGCGCACCGTGTTGTTGGCGGCGGTGGCGGCAGCGCGAACGTCGCCGTCCTTTGCGATATAGGCACGTTCTTCCTTGCTCAAACGCGTGTTTCGATCGACGTCTCGATAGCAGAGCAAAAACACGACGGCTACGATGACGCCGGCCACGCCCGCCGCCATATACATCGTGCGCCAGCCGAACTCGGCGACGACGAAGACGAGCGCGAAGGTCAGAAACGCCGGGCCGACCTTCAGCGCCGCATCCCAACTGGCGTTGGCGATGCCTTGCTCCTTTTTCGGAAACCATTGCGTGACGATCTTGTTCGTCGAGGGCAGCGAGGGCGATTCGGCCGCGCCCAGCCATGCGCGCGCGAAGAGAAACGCGCCGAACGAATGCGCGGCGCCCATTGCCGCGGTCGCGGCGCTCCATACCACGACGGATACGCCCAGCAATTTGCGCGGACCGAAGCGATCGACGAACCATCCGGACGGCAACTGTCCGAATGCATAAAAGAGTGAGAACGCGCTGCCCAGCAAGCCGATGTCGGTCGCCGTGAAGCCGAGTTCATGCTGCATGGCGGGTGCCGCGATCGACAAGGTCAGGCGGTCGATGTTGTTGACGAGCGCGATCAGACAGAGAAGGGCGAGGACCATCCATCGCTGTCGTCCGGCGGTCCAGAACGCAAGCAGCATGAATGCGAAGCCGATGCCCGCCATGACGCGGAACGCGTAGTAGAGCAGCGGCAGTGCGGGCGGCTGATCGTCGCGAGCGAAGTCGGTAAGTCCTTTCACCTGTCCGTGCAGCGAGTGCGTGCCGAGCACGCTCAGCATGCCGGGCACCTCGATGGACCAGTCGTTGCGTTGCGCCTCCCGGTCCGGCCAGGCGAGCAGGGACCAGGACGCGCCTGTGCCCGGCGCATTCGTCTTCCAGTGCCCTTCGATGGCCGCGCCCTTCGCAGGTTGTGTCTCGAACACACTCACGCCGCTCGAATCGCCCAGCCAGATCTGCAAGGGCGCGACGAACACCAGCACCAGCAGCGCGAGACGAAACGAGCGCACGAAGAACTCCGGATGACGCCGCCGGTAGAGATTCCACGCTGATATGCCGGCGATGACGAACATGCCCGTCTCGATGGCCGCGACCCACATGTGCCCCACGCCCCAGACCATGTCGGGGTTGAAGATCGCCGCGAGAAAATCCGTCACGACGATCTTTCCGTCGACGATGGAATAGCCCGCCGGAGTCTGCATCCACGAGTTGGCGACCATGATCCAGAACGCCGAGGTGCTGGAGCCGAGCGCGACCATCGACGTGGCGAACAGGTGCACGCCGCGCGACACCCGTCCCCAGCCGAGCAGCATCACGCCGATGAAACCTGCTTCGAGCATGAAGGCCATCGCGCCTTCGAAGCCCAAGATATTGCCGATGAACTGGCCGCTGAACTGCGAGAAGCCGGCCCAGTTGGTGCCGAACTGGAACTCCATCGGAATGCCGCTCACGACGCCGACCGCGAAGTTCAGCACGAGCAGCTTGCTCCAGAAACGCGCGTGCCGGTAATACGCAACGTCGCCGGTGCGGATCCACAGCACTTCGACGAGCACGAGAAACGCGGAAAGGCTGATCGTGAGAATCGGCCAGAGTATGTGGAAGATCGCGGTCATCGCGAACTGCGCGCGCGACAGGTCGAGTACGTGATCAAGCATGATGTCCGGTTCCGTGTCGTTGATCGGTGGCGCTCGAGGCGTAATCGTCGACACCGCCGCTACGCACGACCTTGACAGGCACCGACTTGTAGGCAGGCGTGCGGCTTTGCGGGTCGAACGCATGAAGCGGCACGAGCGGATTGACTTCCGGGTAGTACGCACCGCAGCACCCGTCGGGAAGCGCGTACTCGACGATCTTGAAGTTGCGGATGACGCGCTCGATACCGTCTTGCGCAATGGCCCGGATATCGACGCGGTCGCCCGCACGCAGCTTGCGTTTCGCCAGCTCGCGCGCGTTCATGAACACCACGTCGCGCTGACCGAACACGCCGCGATAGCGATCCGAATGCGAATAGAGCGTCGTGTTGTACTGATCGTGGCTGCGCATCGTCGTGAGCGAGAGCGCTTCGGGATCGTCCTGCGCGGGATCTTCATCGAGACCGTCGAACACGAGGAAATTCGCGCGGCCGGTGTTCGTGTCCCACACGCGCTCGCGCGCCGGCGAGCTCAGATGGAAGCCGCCCGGCACGCGAATGCGCGCGTTGTACGCCTGAAAGATCGGAAAGACGATCTCGATCGCGTCGCGGATGCGGTCATAGCTCGCGACGAGATGCTCCCAGGGCACGCGTGACTTCTCGCCGAGCGTGGCGCGCGCGATGCCCGCCACGATGGCCGGCTCGCTCATCAAATACGGCGATGCGG
The DNA here is from genome assembly GCF_023630765.1 of Caballeronia sp. ATUFL_F2_KS9A. Classification (NCBI taxonomy): domain Bacteria; kingdom Pseudomonadati; phylum Pseudomonadota; class Betaproteobacteria; order Burkholderiales; family Burkholderiaceae; genus Caballeronia; species Caballeronia sp. ATUFL_F2_KS9A. The sequence continues at coordinate 47,374 of NZ_JALQEK010000041.1, forward strand.
GCTCGTTGCGCCCGGCGGACGCATGCACCATCGACATCGAATCCTCGACGGTGATCGACTGCGGCCCGTCCGCCTGAATGTCGATCTCGGTGCGGCCGAGGCAGGGCAGTATCAGCGCGTCCTTGCCATGTACGAGATGACTGCGATTGAGCTTGGTCGCGATATGCACCGTCAGATTCAGCTTGCGAATCGCGCTCTGCATGCGTTCCCAGTCGGGAATCGCCGCCGCGAAATTGCCGCCCAGCGCGATGAAGACCTTCGCTTCGCCGCGCATCATCGATTCGAGCGTGGCCACTACATCGTTGCCATGCGTGGGCGGCGGCGTGAAGCCGAACGCGCGCTCGATGCCCGCGATCAGTTGCGCGCTCGGCTTCTCCGTGATGCCGACCGTGCGATTGCCTTGCACGTTCGAGTGTCCGCGCACCGGACAGATGCCCGCCCCCGGCCGCCCGACATTGCCGCGCAACAGCGCGAGGTTCGCGATCTGCTGCACTGCCTCCGTGCCGCGGCGATGCTGCGTGATGCCCATGCCGTAAACAAGGATCGCATTGTTCGCGCGCATGTAAATGTTCGCCGCGTTCGTGATCTCGTCGCGCGTGAGTCCTGCGTGACGTTCGATCCCGTCCCACGGCGTCGCGCGCAGATCGGCGAGCAGCGCTTCGATGCCGTGCGTATGGCCTTCGATGAACTCGATATCGAGCACGCGCGGCTGATCGCAGGCGAGGGCGGCATCGTCGGCTTCGACGATCGCCTTCATCATGCCCTTGAGCGCGGCCACGTCGCCACCCACGCGCACCTGATAGAGAAACGAGCTGATGTTCGTGTAACCGAGCGTCGCCATCTCGACCGGATTTGCGGCGATGCGAAGCGTTCCAGTGCGCGCTCGCGAAACGGATTGAACGACACGATCTTCGCACCGCGGCGGGCTGCGGCGTGCAGGTCGCTCATCATGCGCGGGCTGTTGGTGCCGGGATTCTGACCGAAGATGAAGATCGCGTCCGCATGCTCGAAGTCTTCGAGCAGCACAGTGCCTTTACCGGCGCCGATGGATTGCGGCAGGCCCACGCTGGTCGCCTCGTGACACATGTTCGAGCAGTCGGGGAAGTTGTTGGTGCCGAATTCGCGTACGAAGATCTGGTACAGAAATGCCGCTTCGTTCGACGCGCGGCCGGACGTGTAGAAGTCCGCCTGATCCGGATGTTCGAGCGCGTTGAGATGACGGCCGACGAGGGCGAACGCATCGTTCCATTCGATCGGCACGTAGCGGTCCGATTCCGGGTCATAGACCATCGGGTGCGTGAGACGGCCCGCCATCTCGAGGTCGTAATCGTTCCATGCCGCAAGCTCGGAGACGCTGTGCTGCGCGAAGAACTCGGGCGTGCAGCGCATCGCGGTGGCCTCCCATGCAACCGCCTTGGCGCCGTTTTCGCAGAACTCGAACGACGAAGTATGTTTCGGATCGGGCCATGCGCAGCCGGGGCAGTCGAAGCCTTGCGGCTGGTTCATGCGCAGCAGCGTCTGCGCGCCCGACACGGCAATGCCCTGGATCTTCAGCGCCTCGCCGGTGGCCTTCAATGCACCCCAGCCGCCCGCAGGCTCGCTATAGATGCGTATCGCTTTCTTCTCGCTCATTTCCTTCGCCTCGCAAACAATGCCATTCGTTGGTTTGGTGAACGTGATGATCGTCGTTCGCATACGAGGGGTTTTGCATAAAAGCCGGGCCGTTTGCGATCCGCACGAATTGCGAAAGCGGGCGTTGCCGCTTCGCCATCGCCGTGCATACGCTAAAACACCGGTTGCATCGAAAAGACCGGGTTTCGATGGCCGTGAATACTCCTTCCCTACGCGACGGACCCGCCGCGTTACGCGCCGTGCCGAACATCGACTGCATGAGCGGCGCGCCTGATCGAGCATTCAAGGAGCTATTGCAATGGCCACATTCACACTGAAAGACGGAACCGAACTGTTTTACAAGGACTGGGGCTCGGGCCAGCCGGTCGTCCTGTCGCACGGCTGGCCGCTCAACGCGGACGCGTGGGACGCGCAAATGATGTATCTCGCCGAGCGTGGCTATCGAGTGATCGCGCACGATCGACGCGGCCACGGGCGCTCGGGCCAGACGTGGGCCGGCAACGACATGAGCCGCTATGCGGACGACCTCGCGGAGCTGATCGATCACCTCGATGTGCAAGACGCCGTGTTCATCGGCCATTCGACGGGCGGTGGGGAAGTCGCCCGCTATATCGGCCGTCACGGCACGAAGCGCGTGAAGAAGGCCGTGCTGATCTCGGCGGTGCCGCCTTTGATGCTCAAGACGGAGGCCAATCCCGGCGGCCTGCCGCTTTCCGTTTTCGACGATATCCGCAAGGGCGTTATCGGGAACCGCTCGCAGTTCTTCAAGGATCTGGCGACGCCCTTCTTCGGCTTCAATCGCGAAGGCGCGCACGCTTCGCAAGGCACGATCGACTGGTTCTGGCTCGCGGGCATGCAGTGCTCGATCAAGAGCGCCTACGACTGCATCGAGGCATTCTCGGAAACGGACTTCACCGAAGACCTCAGGAAGATGACGATGCCGACTCTGGTGCTGCAAGGCGACGCCGATCAGATCGTGCCGCTCGACGACTCCGGCAAGCTCTCCGCGAAGATCGTCCCCGACGGCACGCTCGTCGTCGTTCCCGGCGCGCCGCACGGCATCTGCACAACGCATGCCGATATCGTGAACGAGCAACTGCTCGCGTTCATTCGCAAGTGATGGTGAGAGCCATGAAAGACATTCCGGAATCTCACCCTCCATTTCCACCGTTCTCGCGCGAGACGGCTCTCGAGAAAGTGCGTCAGGCCGAAGACGGATGGAACTCGCGCGACCCCGATCGCGTATCGCACGTCTATTCGCTCGACACGCAATGGCGCAATCGGGCGGAGTTCGTTCACGGCCGCGAGGACGTGCGCGCGTTTCTCGACAGAAAGTGGCGCAAGGAAATGGACTACCGCCTCATCAAGGAGCTGTGGGCGTTCGGCGGCAATCGCATCGCCGTGCGCTTCGCTTATGAATGGCGCGACGATGCGGGCAACTGGTTCCGTTCTTATGGCAACGAGAACTGGGCGTTCGGCTTCGATGGTCTGATGAGACATCGTCATGCGAGCATCAACGACGTGCCGATCGCTGAAAGTGAACGCAAGTTGCATTGGCCGCTTGGCCGAAGACCGGACGATCATCCGGGGCTCAGCGAGTTGGGGCTCTGAGCAAAAGAGGCCGCGCGCCGGGCAACGCGGTGCGGGGTCGCATTCCCTATGCGATCGACGAGAGAGCGCAATGAAAATCGAGCGAGTCTGGAGCGTACTTGCCACAATGGCGCTCTTCCTGATAGCCGCGTTCATCGGCAAGACCTTGTGGGATCACTACATGGATGCGCCGTGGACGCGCGACGGCCGCGTGCATGCCGATGTCGTCACGATCGCGCCCGATGTATCGGGCATGATCGTCGGCGTGCCGGTGCACGACAATCAGTTCGTCAGAAGAGGGGATCTTCTGATGCAGATCGATCCGTCGCATTACCGCATCGCGGTCGCCGAAGCCGAGGCGAAGGTCGCCGCGAGCAGGGCGGAACTGGCACTGCGTCGCGACGATGCGAAGCGCCGCGCGGCTCTCGACAATGAAGTCGTCTCCGACGAAGTCAAGCAGAACTCCGGCCTTCAGGCCGATGCCGCGAAGGCTGCCTACGACCAGGCGCTAGCCGCGCTCGATGCTGCGAAGCTGAATCTTTCGCGAACGCGCGTCGTTTCTCCGGTCGACGGCTACGTGACGAACCTGAACACATGGCAGGGTGACTACGCGAGCATTTCGACGCCGAAGCTCGCGGTGGTCGATCGAAACTCGTTCTGGGTCTATGGTTACTTCGAGGAAACGAAGCTGCCGGAAGTGAAGGTCGGTCGGGCGGCGGAGATCCGCCTGATGAGTGGAACGCTGCTGCGAGGTCATGTGCAAAGCATCGCACGGGGCATCTATGACCGCGACAACCCGCAAAGCATGGACCTCACCGCGAACGTCGATCCCGTCTTCAATTGGGTGCGGCTCGCGCAGCGCGTGCCGGTGCGGATCGGCATCGACAGCGTGCCGGAGGGCGTCGAGCTGACGGCGGGGACGACATGCACGGTCGTCGTCGACAGTGGGCTATCACAAGGGCATATCGTTCGATATGCGAATGAAGTCATCGCGCGTGTGCAGAGTGCGTTGTAATGCGAAACGCGGCGATCGAATCCCGTCGTACGCAACGCAGCACGCTGCGCCTCGGGCTTGCTCACTGGGCGGCGACCGATGGTCTCGTCTGGCTGCATCTGGCAAAGACACTCACTGCGTTCATCGCCATGGGCATCGCGATGAAGCTCGACATCCCCACGCCGCGCACGGCGATGACAACGGTTTTCGTGCTGATGCAGCCGCAGAGCGGCATGGTGCTGTCGAAGAGCTTTTACCGGATGGTCGGCACGATCATCGGAACCATCGTCGCGGTCATGCTCGGTGCGCTGTTCCCGCAGCAACCGCCGCTTTATATCGGTGCGCTGACGCTGTGGGTGTCGCTCTGCACCGCCGCCGCGCTGCGCTATCGCAACTTCCGCTGGTATGCGTTCGTGTTGGCGGGCTATACGAGCGCGCTTATCGGCATTCCCAGCGTGACCGATCCGAACGGGCTCTTCATCGCCGCGCTGAACCGTTCGGCGGCCGTGTTGCTCGCCATCGTCTGTAGCGGGGTGGTCAGCGCGATCGTGCTGCCGCAATGGTCGTCCGCGCGGCTGAAACATATCCGTCGCGAGCGCTTCGTATCGTTCTCGAAGTTCGCGGCGCAAGCGTTGCGCGGCGAGATCGACAACGAACGCTTCCTGACGAAGTACCGCGAGTTTATCGACAGCGTCATTGGCTTCGAAGCCACGCGCGCATTCGCTTCTTTCGAAGACCCCGAAGTGCGATCGCGCTCTCGTCGTCTCGCGCGCCTCAATGCTGCGTTCATGGATCTGTGCACGAGGCTGCATGCGCTGCATCGTTTCCTGGCGACGCGTCGTGGCCATGCGGTCGACGTGGTTGCCGCCTATTGCGCGGAACTCGCGACTTTGCTGGACGTCGCGCGCGATGCCGGAATGATCGATGAGGATACGATCAGCCGCAGAGCCGCGCTCGTCTCGGCTTTTGGCGTGCGTCTGAATGCGCGGGCGGAAGCGGATCGCGAGGAACTCGCGCGCACCGTGAGCGCGCAAGCACTGATGGATTTCGATGCTGCCGTTCAATTGCTGTCTGACTACGTGTCGTCTTGGACGTACTATGCCGACGCGTATGTATCGCTCGTTTACGAGAAGCACGTCTTCGAAGAGTCGGACATCAAGCGCGTCTTTGTCACGAACACGAGCGTGATCGCAGTGACGTTCCTGATGACGTGTGCGGTGCTCGGAACGATCGGCGCCTGGTGGTTGTCGAGCGACTGGCCCGCCGGCGGCTACGCGATCATCGGCGCGGCGGCCGTGTCGGCGTTGGGATCGAATTCGCCGACACCCATCCGGTTCTCGTTGCAGATGGCATCGGGCGCGGCTGTATCGACGCTCGCGGCGTATCTGGTGCTGGACTACGTGTATCCGGCGATCGACGGCTTTCCACTGCTGTGCTTCGTCCTCACTCCCTTGCTCGGGCTCGGCGCATTCCTCGCGACAAGACCGAAGTTCACCGGCTTCGGCCTCAGTTTCTGCATCTTCTTCTGTATCCTCGGCGGACCGGATCGCGTCATCCGTTACGCACCCGAGCCGCTGTTGAATAGCGGCATCGCGCTTACGCTCGCGATGCTTGCATGTGCGGTCGCATGGACGTTCGTGTTTCCTGTCGAGAAGCCGTGGCGCGTCGCTGCGTTGACTCGCGACCTGCGACGTCAGATGAACGTCGCATGCACCGCGCCGCTCGACGACGCGAGGCAGCTCTTCCAGTCGGGCACGTTCGATCTCATCGCTCAGATACGCGCGCTGCTTCCGCAGCCAACGGCACAGTATCGTCAAGCGCTTTCGTGGATTCTGGTCGTGCTGGAACTGGGGCACGCATCCATCGAATTTCGCACCGATAGTCGCGATGTCGATGCGGTTCGCATGGTGGCTGCGGACTGGCGCGCATCGACGGAAGAGACGATGCGGCGTTTGATGCAACTTCTCGATACGCCGTCGCACAACACGCGCGACGCGAGCCTTCGCGCGATCGACAGCCAGATTGAAGTCGCGATGCACGGCATCGAAGCGATGCGTGGCGCGGACCACGAGATCCTGCGCATGCGCAGCTTGCTCGCGCGGCTGCATTTCATGCGTAGCGCGCTGATGGATGTCGATTCGCCCTTTTTACGTAGTTATACGCAAGCCTAAGCAATAGCAAAGCGATCGACGGTCGAGGCGAGACCCGCTGCGGAATGCGGCGCTGCGTCGAAGCGGTTCTGAAATGAGGATGCGAGCAACTCGACGAAGGTTCTGGTCTTCGCATCGATATGCTGTCGCGACGGATAGACCGCAAATACGCACGCCGTTCGCAGCGCGTGATCGGGAAAGACCCGCACGAGTCGCCCGGACGCGATGTCGTCGGCGACGACGTAGTGCGGCATCGCACCGACGCCGGCGCCCGCGAGCAGGGCGGCGCGCATTGCTTGTGCATCGTTCACCATGATCTGACTGTCGTTTTCGGCTCTGCTGCCTGAGTCCGTGGCGAATTCCGAGTGCCAGTCGCACGGGTGTCCGAAAGGCGCGCTGATTCGCGTGCGCGCGTGCGTCGGCAAATCGCCAAGGGATTCCACCGCGTGACGCCTGAGATAGCCGGGCGCGGCGACGAGCACACGCTCGAAGCGCCCGACGATCCTGTACGCGTTGCCCGAATCGGGGAGCGCCGCCGCCGCCAGCACCGAGACGTCGAACTGTTGGTGCACGAGATCCGGCATGCCCGGCAGCAACTTCAGATCGACACTCACCTGCGGATGCGCGCGCCGGTATTCCACCACGGCCGACATCAACTGCGCGAGACCCAGGTCCGGCGAAGCATGCACGCGCAGGCGTCCACGCGGGACGGTGGCGGCGTCGCTTGCCTCGGCTTCGGCGCTGTCGATCTGAGCGAGGATCTCCTTGCACTTCTGGTAGTAACGTTCGCCGCTATCGGTGAGGGACACGCGGCGGGTGGTGCGCTGCAAGAGCCGCGTGCGCAAGCTGTCTTCGAGCGAAACGACCGCGCGTGAGACGATTCCGACGCTGCAATCCATGCTTTTCGCGACGCCGCTGAAACTGCCGGTCTCGGCGACGCGCGAGAACACACGCATGCTGAAGAGCTTGTCCATGTCGGCTTTGTCTCCGGGCTGAAATTCAGGCGCGCTCCTGCCGCGCGATGGACTCACGATACGTTCGCAACGCGCTCGACGCCATCAGTCGTGGATACAGTCAGGTCATCCTTGCGTATAGGGTGAAGACAGATCAACTTGAACTCGAAACGCTGCAGGTGTGGCATATGTACTTTGCAGAAACACGACATTTGAACTTGGGACCTACACTTAAAACTCTGATAATAAAGCTTATGTAAAGTCAGTTAGAAAGGCGGCAGACGAAAGCTGCCGCACACACCGCCGAGGCGCCATGAAGAAAACCGGGATGAGCAGCGACGCTCGCACGGCCCTGCGGATCGATCCGCCGCCTAGTGCCCGAATCGTCGCACGAAACGATAGAAGATCCACGGATGAATCTTCAGCATCGCCATGACCAGCGACAGCTTCGGCCGATGGTCCGAAACCATGCCGAGCAAGTGCCTGAGACGAAGCCTCTGCGCGACGCTATCCAGAATAGGCTCGGCTGACCGATACGTCGGCGCCTTGATCGCTGCCTGAAACGCGATGGTCCGGAAGCCATAGACATATTTCAGCCTGAAGAAGAGCTTCCGGTAATTTCTTATCGGCATGGACGCCGTGCTCTTCTCTACCCGATCCATGATCGCAAAGATGTCAATGATCTTCGGATTGAATCGTGTCGAGATGCCCGATTCGCGATACATGTACGAATACAAGGTATCGGGCATGAGACGAACGACGCTGGCTTTACCGAGCGTCTGGACCGAAACACAAATATCCTCGTAGATCAGCCCCGTCGGATGCTCGATCGCGAGGAAGATCGAGCGGCGTACTAACTTGTTGAAGCAGTACGCCTGCAACGTCAAGTCGAGAATTTTCTCTACGGCTTCAACACCGCTCATGACGGTATCGCCGGCTTCGACGCGATAATTGATCTTGCCGTCCGGGCTAATATTCTCGGCGGCAAAAATTACGATATCCGCATTGAGCTTCTCCGCTTCTTCGGCGACCCGGCGTATGAGATCGTGATGAACGTGGTCATCGCTGTCCACGCAGAGCACATATTCGCCGCTCGCGGCGAGTGCCGCAATCCTGCGAGTCTCTGCGAGCCCCTTGTTTTCAGCGTTTTTGATGAACTTCCAGCGAATTCTGCTTTGCTGTTCGAGGATGCGTAAGGTCATTTCCCCGGAGCGGTCAGGACTGCTGTCGTCGACGGCGATGATTTCGAAATCGGTGGAAGTCTGCGACAGTAGTGAGTCGAGGCATTCTTCGATATACGGCTCGACTTTGTACACGGGCACCAGCACACTGATTTTCGGCGGTTCTGACATGAAGTTTCGTCCCTATAACTGCACGTGAGTGCTTTATTCAGGAAAACGACTAGTGCCAGAGGAGTTTACCCGATGAACGGCGTGAATGTGCGGCTTTGGGCGAAGACAGATCGGAGGCTCGAACGTCTCACGTGCCGAGAAGTCGCCTGCACCACGGCGCGCATGATGTGAAAAAGGGCGCTTTCGCGCCCTTCTTATCCGATGAAGGGCAAATGCCCGCTTACTTCGCCCCCAGCAAATGCGGCAAAAACTGCGGGATATGCGGGAAGAAGATGATCAGCAGCAGGTCGATCACCAGCGCGAAGATAAAGGGAAGAATCGCGCGTGTCGCCTTCTCTACCGACACGCCGCCGATCGAAGCCGCCGTGAAGAGACAGAAACCTATCGGCGGCAGATTGATGCCGATGGCCGAGTTGATCAGCACGATCACGCCGAACACGACCGGATCGATGTGCATCTGCACGACGAGCGGCAGGAACACCGGAATCACGACGGCAATGCTCGAGATCGTTTCGAGCACGGTATGCGCGGCGATGAGAAACAGGTTGATGAGGATCAGCAGCACGATCGCGCTCGTGGTGATCGCGAGAAAACTATTCGCGACGTGCAGCGGAATCTGCGCTTCGATCAGATAGCGCCCAAGCACGAACGCGAGCCCGAGCAGGAACGAGACACGCGTGGTGTTCACTGAAGTTCGCACCAGAATGTCCTTGAAATGCGAGAGCTTCAGCGTCCGAAAGATAAACGCGCTCACCAGCGTCACATAGACGGCCGCGACCACGCCCGCCTCCACCGGCGTGAAGATGCCGCCGAGGATGCCGCCCAGAATGATGACCGGCGTGAGCAGCGCCCAGAACGCTTCGCGGAAGGTCGTCCACAGCTTGCGCCCATCGAACGGCTCGACGGCGCTGTAGCCCTTCTTCACCGCGGTCACGTAATTGACGATCATGAACGACGCGACCACCAGCAGCATCGGAATGATGCCGGCGATGAACATCGTGCCGACCGACACGTTGGCCGTATAGGCATAGACGAGCATGCTCATCGACACGGGCGAGAGCAGCCCGAGCGAGCCCGCCGCCGATTGCAGCGCCACCGCGAACGCGCGGTTATAGCCCTTCTTCACCATGCCGGGAATCATCACCGAGCCGATGGCTGCCGTGTCGGCCGTCGCCGAGCCGGAAAGGTCCGCGAAGAACATGCTCGCAACGATCGTCACCTGACCGATGCCGCCGCGCATGAAGCCCACCAATGCCTGCGAAAATTCGATGATGCGCTTTGACACGCCGCCCGAATCCATGATCGCGCCCGTCAGCATGAAGAACGGAATGGCGAGCAGGCCGACGTTGTTGAGGTTCGAAAAAAGCTGCTGCGGAATCACGAGCAGCGACGTGCCGTTGATCGACAGCGCGAGCGTCGCCGCAATGCCGATGCAGATGGCCACCGGCACGCCGAGCCCGAGCAGCCCTGCTCCAAATGCGATTGCCCACATGATGTTTTTCCTAGAGATGTTCGGACACGCCCTCGACGAGCGTGGCGTCGGTCTGCGTCTGCGGCGCAAGATGCGAGACGGCGATCCGCACCAGCGAATGAAACGCGAGCAGCGCGCCGCACACCGGAATCGAGAGATACGGATAGACCATCGAGATCGGAATCGACGCGGCGGTTTCGGTGCCCATCAGCGCGAGCATGTCCGTGCCGTACAGGACGAACACCGCGCCGAGCGCAAGGATCGCGCAGTCGGTGAAGTCCTTGAGCAGCGGCGCGAATGCAGCCGGCACGCGATCGGCCAGCACGCGCACTTCCGGATGCGCGCGCAGCTTCACGCCGGCCGCGGCGCCGAGGCACGTCAGCCACACGAACAGATACGCCGACACCTCGTCGGACCACGACAGCGAATCGTGCAGCACGAAGCGGAAGATCACCCCGAGCCCCGCGACGATCACCGCCCCGAGCAAAAGGCAGCTACAGACGAACAGATTGATCTTCAGCACGATGCCGTCAACGAACATCAAGCCGCGCGCGAGCTTTTCCATGCGTGTCGCCTCCCGTGATGCCTGGGTTGTGCGGTGGCCGTCGTTCGCATCCGTCATTTCGATGCGACCGCCGGCGCCTGCTTGGCCGAATTGATCTCCTGATACAGCGCCGGGCCGTCCGGAATCTTGCCGATCAGTTCGTCGCGCGCGGTCTTGGTCGCTTGCGCCCACGGCGCGGTATCGACCGTCGTGACCTGAATGCCCTTCGCTTTCATCGCGGCGATCGCGGCGTCGTATTCGCGCTTGTACTCCTTGAGATCGAAGTCCGCCGCGATCTTCGCCGAGTCCTGGAACGCCTTCTGATCGGCGGGCGAAAGCTTGTCCCACGCGCTCTTGCTCATCGCCAGCACGACCGGCAGATAGTTCACATGCGTCACGTAGAAGTGCTTGGCGACGTCGGAGAACTTGTCCTGAACGAACTGCTCGGGCGAAGTATCGGCGCCATCGACGAGACCTTGCGACAGCGCGAGAAACAACTGGTTGTAGGCGAGCGGCGTCGGATTCGCGCCGAGTGCCTTGTAGCCCGCGATATAGCCGGGGCTCTGCATCACGCGCACCTTGAGGTCCTTCATGTCCGCGAGCGACGTGACCGGACGTTTGGTCGTGAACAGGTTGCGTTCGCCGACCGCGAGCCACGTCAGGCCGATCATGTTCACCGGCTTCATCATGTCGAGATACTTACGCCCGACCGGGCCTTGCAGCACGCCGTTCGCCTCGTCCATGCTGGAGAAGAGATACGGCATATCGAAGATCTGCCACTGCTTGATCGTGTTGTCGATCGGCGCCTGCGCGGAGATCATCAACTCCTGCGTGCCGGTGCGCAGCGCCTGCGTCATCTGCACTTCGCCGCCGAGCTGCGATTGCGGGAACAGTTGAATCTCGATGTGACCGTGCGTGCGCGCGGCGACTTCCTTCGCGAACACCTGCGCGGTCAACTGATAGTGATTGTCCGGCGCCAGCGTGTGACCGAGCTTCATCACGACCTTGTCCTGCGCGCTCGCGCCAGACGACGCCGCCACGCACATCGCGGCGAGCGCCGCGCTCATCGCCATGCGCAGCATGCTCTGCGCTCTGAAAAGCGAACTCATGTTGTCTCCTTGCTCGATATGGATACCGCCCGGCGAGTGCGCCGCATCGTTCGGTGCGAGTGCCCGGTGCGAATGCGGAGCCGGCGGGTTGACGCAAGTATTTGTGATCGCGGCGAGGGTGCGTTAGGACCAGTCGTCGAATTTCTTGGACTTTTTTACGCTGCCCTTTCGCATCGCCGGGTCCGATGCAAAAAAGTCCAAAAGATCGCGCGAACCGTCCTACCGGTTGCCTGTAACGCGTCTTTAAAGTGACTTCCAAGCCGGCGATGCAACATCAGCACGCATCGTTCAGCGTTAACCCCAACTCATCCGAGAAGAAACATCGACATGGCCAAACGCCCTCATATGGATTGCTATGCAATCGGCGACACCGCCGATTTCGCCAAGACGGTCTCCGAATACGATATCTACGGCTTTGCCGGCATCGTCGGCGATTTCTACGCCGTGCATCTCAACGAGGAATACGCGAAGGGCACGCGCTTCGAAAAGCGCATCGCGCAGGGCTGCCTGTCGGTCGGCTTCCTTTCCACGGTGATGGGATACATGGCGGCGAAAGCGCCGAGCCCCGGCGCCGTATCGTATCGCTACGACATCACCTTTAACGCGCCGGTGTTCATCGGCGACACGGTGAGCGCGCGTCTCACGCTCGAAGAAAAGGATGAAGAGCGCAACGTGTGCATCTTCGCCGCCGACGTGACGCGCCAGGACGGCGTGGTCGTGGCATCGGGCAAGACCTATCTGAAAGTGCTGTGACGCCATGACGAACGACACGCTTCCCGTTCTCGCGTCGCAGCATGGCGCGCTGCGCCTCCTGACGCTCAATCGCGCCGACAAGCTCAACGCGTTCACGCCCGACATGCTCGCGGCGCTCGAAGCCGAAATCGCCGATGCGCTCGCCGACGACGCGACGCGCGTGATCGCGCTCACCGGCAGCGGCGCAAAGGCGTTCGCCGCGGGCAACGACATCGAGCGGCTCGTGTCGCTCGACGGCGTCTCGGCTTATCGCGACATGGTGGCCGGACAGCGCGCGCTGTTGCGTCTGCATGAAAGCGCGAAGCCGACCATCGCGATGGTCAACGGCTACGCGCTCGGCGGCGGCTTCGAACTGGCGCTCGCGTGCGACTTCATCGTGGCATCGAGCGAGGCGAGCTTCGCATTTCCCGAGATCACCCTGAACACCATGCCCGGCTGGGGCGGCACGCAACTCGCCGTCGCCAAGATGGGGCTCGCGTGCGCGAAACGCTTCGTGATGAGCGGCAGGCGCTTTTCCGCGCGCGAATGCGAGGCGTTCGGCTTCATCCACGAAATCGCCGCGCCCGCGAAACTGTTCGACGCCGTGCGCGCGCTGGCCGACACCCTCGCCTCCTACGATCCGTTCGCGGCCGAGATGGCGAAGCGCGCGCTGAATCGCGCGAGCGACATGCCCTTGTCCGCCGGACTCGACTTCGAGGCCGCGCAATACGCGGTGAATTTTTCGAGCGAAGGCGCGCGCGCGGGCCTGCGCCACTTCGTGGAACGCAAACGCGCGCGCCGCGCCGCGCGAGCCGACACCGCACCGGTCACGCCATGACGACAACCTTCAATCAACCTCACTGGCTCGGCGAAGAGCACACGATGATGCGCGAGGCCGTGCGCCGTTTCGCCGAGAAGGAAATCGCACCGCAATCGGAGACGCTCTGGGAGCAGGAAGCGTTTCCCTACGCGATCTGGCGGCAGGCCGGCGAACTCGGCTTCACGGGCTTGCCGTATCCCGACGAATTCGGCGGCGGTGGCGGCGACTGGCTGTCGTTCGTGATCGTGCTCGAAGAACTCGCGCGCGTGGACTGCGCCGTCGCCAATGCGCTCATGGCGAACTCGACCGTCGCGAGCCTGTTGAACAACTACGGCACGCCGCAGCAGAAAGCGCGTTTCTTGCGCCCCATTCTCGACGGCACGCAGATCGGCGCGATCGGATTGTCCGAGCCCGACGCCGGTTCCGATGCGGCGAATATCGGCACGCGCGCGGTCTTCGACGGCGAACGCTGGATCATCGACGGTGCGAAGACGTTCATCAGCAATTCGGGTACGGAGATCGGCGGGCCGACCGTGATCGCGGCTGTCACCGGCACGCGACCCGACGGCCGCAAGGAGATCTCCAACTTCATCGTGCCGCAAGGAACGCCCGGCTATGGCAAGGGCAGAAAGCTGCGCAAGATCGGCTGGCGCGCATCGATCACGCACGAACTGTTCTTCGAGCAATGCGCGATTCCCGCCGATCAACTGCTGGGCGAACGCGGCGCGGGCTTGCGTCAGACGCTCGCGCAGATCAGCACGGGGCGCGTTCTGATCGGCGCGCTCGCGCTCGGCATCCTGCAGGGCTCGCTGGATCGCTCGGTCGCGTACATGAAGGAGCGCCGCGCGTTCGGACGCGCGATCGCCGAGTTCCAGGCGCTGCAATTCAAGATCGCCGACATGGCGGCCGATGCGCACGCCGCGCGTCTGATGCTCTACGACGCCGCCGCGTCGAAAGATGCCGGCGCGCCCTTCGATGTGCAGGCGTCGCAAGCCAAGCTGTTCGCCACCGAGCACGCGATGAAAGCCGCGCATCAGGCATTGCAGATTCACGGCGGCTACGGCGTCATGGCCGAGTTTCCCGTCGCGCGCGCATTCGGCGATGCGAAGGTGCTGGAGATCGTCGAAGGCACGTCGGAGATACAACGCATGATCATCGCGCGCACGCTGCTCGCGTGATCGCGCGCTGAAACCGAGAGGAGAATGTTCATGCTGGAAGGCATCAAGGTGCTGAGTTTCACGCATTTCCTGCAAGGCCCCGCCGCCGTGCAGATGCTCGCCGATGTCGGCGCGGATGTCATCAAGATCGAACCGCCCGGCGGCGCGTTCGAACGTAGCTGGACCGGCGCGGACGCGTTCATCGAAGGCGTGAGCGTGTTCTTTCTGCTCGGCAACCGCAATCAGCGCAGCATCTCGCTCGATCTGCGCGACGAAGCCGCGCGCGGGATCGTGTGGCGTCTGATACGCGAAGCCGACGTGCTCATCGAGAATTATCGTCCCGGCGTGCTCGACAAGATGGGCTTCGGCTACGCGCAGGTGCACGAAGTCAATCCGCGTCTCGTGTATTGCTCGTGTACCGGCTACGGTTCGTCCGGGCCTTATCTGAAACGTCCGGGCCAGGATCTGCTCTTGCAGGCGATGAGCGGACTGACCATGCTGTCCGGCGATGCCGAATCGCCGCCCACGCCGGTCGGTTCCGCCATCGTCGATCAGCATGCCGCCGTGCTCGCCGCTTTCGGCGTGGTGGCCGCGTTGCAGGCGCGCGAGCGCACGGGCGTCGGCACGCGCATCGAGAGCAATCTGCTCAACGCCGCGCTCGATCTGCAAATCGAGCCGTTCACGTATTACATGAACAAGGGGCCGTTGTGGGCACGCACGCATCCGCCGATGGGCAGCCGTTTTCATCCCGCGCCGTATGGCGTGTACCGGACGCGTGACGGTTATATCGCGATGTCGCTCACGCCGACGCAGAAGCTCGCGAATGCGCTGTCGTGTCCCGCGCTCGCCGAATTCACGCATCCGAAGGACAACGTGCGAAGGCGCGACGAGATCAATCGCCTTGTCTATGACACGCTGAAAACGCGCACGACCGAGGACTGGATGCGCACCTTCGAGGAACACGATATCTGGTTCGCGCCCGTCAACGACTACGAGCAGGTGGAGCAGGACCCGCAAGTCGCCCACAACGAAATGATCCTGTCGTTCGATCACGAGGAAGCGGGACCGGTGCGCGTGCTCGCGCATCCTGTGCGCTACGACGGCGCGGCGCCGCCCTTGCGGCGGCATCCGCCGAAACAGGGACAACATACCCGCGAAGTGCTCGCGGAACTGGGCTACACGCCGCAGGAAATCGACGGCTATGTCGAACGCGGCATCGCATTGACATCGAGGAGAGAAGCATGAGCGCACAACCGAACAACTGGCCGGCGCTCTTGCGCTTCGACGACGTCGAGATCGGCCGTACGCAGGTGAACGTGCACACGGTCACCGAGGCCGAAGTGGACGCGTTCGGGCACCTGTCCGGCGATCTGAACCCGCTGCACATGCAGCACGCCTTCGCCGAATGCTCGCCGTTCGGACGGCGCGTCGTGCATGGCCTGTTGACGGCCGCGCTGGTGTCGGCGGCGCACACCGAACTGACAGGGCCAGGCTTCGTGTATGTCGGACAGGAGCTGCGTTTTCTGGGGCCTGTGTATATCGGCGATACGGTGACGATCGGCGTATGCGTCGTCGAAAAGAAGCCCGCGAAACACATTCTCGTGATGGACACGACCGTGCGCAATCAACAAGGGCACGTCGTGCTGAGCGGACTTTCCGCGCTGAAGGAACTGCGCTTCGATCATGCGCTGATGGCGCGCAGCGCGGCGGCGTGACATCGCCGCGCGGGCCGTATGGTGTAAATGCCAGTTAACCGGCGGGCGCGGGCACGGCTACACTCGTGCAGTCGCCCGCGCAGCGCGGGAATGCAGGCGGGCGCGAAGACACTCGCCGCCGACGGAGGAGACAGTTGGATACCGCATGTTGCTGTCACGTTCCGGTGATTCGGATCGAGGACTACGAATACGGCGCACACGTCAAGACGCCGGACTTTCATCTCGCGCCGATCGAGGCGCTCAAGTCGACGCTGGTCTATCCGCATCGGCACGACTTCTATCACATGATGTGGGTGCTCGCGGGCAGCGGCTCGCATGTGATCGATTCGGTGCGCTACGACGTGCGTCCCAACACGCTCTACTTCATGGCGCCGGGACAGATTCACGATCTGGATCTTTCGGCCGACACGCTCGGCTATTCGCTCAGCTTTTCGTCGGAGTTTTTCGCGTTCCGCGTGCAGAACCGCCATACCGAAACCGAAGTGCCCGTCTACAACTTCGAGCAGCTCGCGCCGTGCGTCAATCTGAGCGACGCGCAGGTGCGCGAACTGGCGCGCGTGATGGACGGCATTCGCCATGAGTATCAGGAGGAACAGGTCGGCTACACCGACGCGATCTGGGCCTACTTGCACGTTTTCCTGATCAAGGTCGCGCGCATGTGCGACGCCGCCGCCATGCGAGATGCCGCCGCGACGCGCAGCGTGCTGCTGTCGCGCCGCTTCAAGAGTCTGCTGGAGAAGCATTTTCGCTCGGTCAACGAGGCGGCCGATTACGCGCGCCTGCTCAACGTCACGGAGCGCGCGCTCAACGAGGCGACGCGTCAGGCGCTCGGCAGCACCGCGCCCAAGCTGATCCGCGAGCGCGTGATGCTGGAGGCCAAACGGTTGCTGCTGCACTCCGAAGTGAATGTCGCGGAGATCGCCGCGATGCTCTCGTTCGACGATCCTGCCTACTTCAGCCGATGCTTTCGCAAGCACACGGGCCGCTCGCCGATCGACTATCGGCGCAGCCTCGACAAGCTGCACATCTGAGCGTCGTCGTGCGCCGCTTCGGTGCGGAAATGTCCAACAGTTCATGCGTTTCATCCTAACGCGCTCGCGCAGGCGCTTCTTAGAATCGTCCTGCGAATGACGAACTCAAGGAGACGCCGTGTCGAACGCAATGAACCCGCTGTCACTCAGCGAGAACCAGGCAAAGCTGTTTCGCGAAACACTCGATAAAACCGCGCAGAAGGTCGCTTCCGACGAGCTGACCTTCGGCGTCGAATTCCCGCAAGTCACCGATCCCGATGGTCAATGGGTGCGTCTGCCCGCGTCGCTCTCTGCGGGCTACGACGGCGACGCATGGAGCCACGGCAACTGGTTCTGCGGCTTCTGGGTCGGCTTGCTGCTGAGTTCGTATCTGCACACCGGCGAGGCGCGCTTTCTCGAATGGGCGCGTGCCCGCATGCTGCTCGTGCGCCAGCGCGCGCAGGATCCGAACACGCATGACATCGGCTTTATCTTCGATAGCAGCGCGGTGCCGGGGCATCACATCACCGGCGACGCGTGGTTCGCCGATATCGCGCTCGAAGCCGCGGACAAGCTGCGCGCCCGGCTCGTGACCACGCGCGGCGGCGCCTATCTCGCGTCCTGGGGGCCGATCTCCGATCCGCGCGGCCGCAGCGCCTCCGCGATCGACACGATGGCCAATCTGTCGCTGCTCTACTGGGCCGCCAATCACGCCGACGACGGCAGCTACCGGCACGCCGCGGACGCGCACGCCGAGATGACCGCGCGCGCCTTCGTGCGCGCCGACGACTCGACCTATCACGCCGTCGAATACGACGTGGAGGGCGGCGCGCGCAAACGCGGCTACACGTTCCAGGGCGCGTTCGACGAATCCGCATGGAGCCGCGGCCAGGCCTGGGCGATCTACGGATATGTGAACTCCGCGCGGGAAACCGGCAAGCGCGGCTATCTGGACCTCGCCGAGCGTCTCGCCGATTACTACCTGCGCCGCCTCGAAGGGCGTCAGGTGCCGCCGTGGGACTTCGATGCGACCGGCCGCGACGCCGAGATCAAGGACACGGCCGCTGCCGCCGTGGTGGCGTCGGCCTTGCTGGAGATGGCACGCGTGCATCCCGATGCGCACGCTGCGGGCAAATGGCAAGGCCACGGCCTCGCGATGCTCGAAGCGCTCTGCCGCGACGAATTCACACGCGACGGTCAGCACGGGCTGCTGCATAACTCGTGTTACTCGAAGCCGCACAATATCGGCGTCGACGGTGCGACCATGTTCGGCGACTTCTACTTCGTCGAGGCGCTATGCCGCGCCGTGCATCCCGGCAAGCTGCGCCCGCTCGACGACACGCGCATATCGCTCGCCTGAGGGTGTCACGAAGCCATCGCCGGCAACGCGGCGCGCGCAATCGATAACCCGCGCGCGCCGGATTGCCGATCTGCGTGGGCAACTGCTCCTCGCATTGCAAAGCTAGCGCGCATTTTCATCGAGCACGAGAAGGTTGTCGTGAGAAAACCCGAGCGCTACCGGCTGCCCGCGCTCCGGCAGGGTCCTGTTGGGATCGTTGAAGACATCGAGCGATACGACCGCGTTGCTGACCCGCGCACGAATGCGCACCACGGCGCCGAGAAAGCTGATCTGCTCGACCGTGGCCGCGAGCGAATTCCGTCCGTTCGACGGCGGCTCCAGGATGATCGCTTCGGGGCGCAGCGCCAGCAATCGTTCCTTGCCGGCATCATCCGGCGGCAGTGGGCGCGACGTCACGAGCTCCTGACCATCGACCGCGATGCGCCCGCTTCCGGGATCGATCACGCGCCCGGCGAGAATGTTCAGCGTCCCGACGAACGATGCGACGAAGCGCGTGCGCGGAAAATTGTAGATGTCGAGCGGCGAGCCGATCTGTTCCACGCGCCCGTCGTTCATCACGACGATGCGGTCGGAGATCGACAACGCCTCTTCCTGATCGTGCGTGACGAAAATCGATGTAATGCCGAGCTCGCGCTGCAGCGCCCGAATGTCCTCGCGCAATGACACGCGGATTTTCGCGTCGAGCGCGGACAGCGGTTCGTCGAGCAACAGCACCTGCGGCTTGCTCGCGAGCGCGCGCGCCAGCGCCACGCGCTGTTGCTGTCCGCCCGACAATTGCCACGGATAACGCGCGGCGAGTTGCGGCAGCTTGATGAGTTCGAGCATCTCGGCGACGCGCGCGTCGATCTCCTTCTGCGAACGCTTCGCGACCTTCAACGCGAAGCCGATGTTCTGCGCCACCGTCATGTTCGGGAAAAGCGCATAGGCCTGAAACACCATGCCGACGGCGCGGTCGCGCGTACGCATGTGCGTGACGTTGCGTCCATTCAGACGGATCGTGCCGCGCGTGGGCGTTTCGAATCCGGCGATCATGCGCAGCACCGTCGTCTTGCCGCAACCCGACGGACCGAGAAACGTGATGAATTCGCCCTGCTCGATCGTCATGTCGAACCGATGCAGCGCGACGTTTGGCCCGAACGTTTTGTGAAGATCGTCGATTTCGAGAAATGGCATAAGTCGCGGCCTCGTCGGCTCAGGTTTTATGGCCGGCCAGTGCGCGCGCCGATCCGAACACCTGGATCAGGCCCATCGATGCCCATGTGACGACGAACGCGATGATCGCCAGCGCCGAGGGCTCGTATGCGCGATTCGCGCCGATCAGTTGCAGATAAGGTCCGAACGCCGGACGGCCCAGCAGGCTCGCGATCGTGAATTCGCCGATCACGACGGCGAACGTCAGGAACGCGCCGGACAGAATGCCCGAGCGCACGTTGGGAAAGATCACGCGGAAAAGGATCGTCGTCCAGCCGGCGCCGAGACATTCGGCGGCTTCGGTCAGCGAGCGGACGTCCACGGCGCGCATGCCCGCATCGACGGCGCGGTACATGTACGGTAACGACAGCGTGACGTAGCCGAAGACGAGCAGCAGATCGGTCGCGCGCTCGTTGCTGGTGAGCGGCAGGATGGAACTGCTGTTATAGATGCGCAGATAACCGAACACGATCACGATGGCCGGTATCACGAGCGGCAGCAATGTGATGAACTCTACGACGGGCCGCAGCTTCGGCAGACGCAATTGCACCCAGTACGCGGTCGGCACGACGAGCAGCACGCCGATCACGATGGTGAGCAGGCCCATGAGCACCGAGTAGCCGAACGAAGCCTGAAAACGCGGATCGCCGAGAACGACGCGATACGCGTCGAAGCTGTAAGCGTCGCGGCGCATCCGCAGGCTGAATTCGAAGGTGGCGGCGAGCGGAATCACAAAATACATCGTGCCGACGATCATCGCGATCCAGGCGCCCGCGCGCGATTGCGTCTTCATGCGCGTCTTCATGTGCGTCTTCATGCGCGTCTTCATGCGCGTCCCCTTTCGGCCCTCGCGCGCAACCAGATGTAGCCGCCGTTCGACAAGCCGGTGACCACGATCATGCCGAGCGCGAGCGCATAGCCGAGGTTCTGGTTATGCAGCACGTCGCCGCGAATCTGCGCATACAGCAGAATCGGCACGATGTTGAGCGAGCTGCCCGTCAGCGCATACGCCGTGGCCACTGCGCCGAACGCGTTGGCGAAGAGCAGCAGCGCCGCGCCGAGCACGCTCGGCCACAGGACCGGCAAACCGACGTATCGCCAGTACTGCGCGGCCGTGCCGCCGAGACAGTCGCACGCTTCGCGCCACTCGCGTTTGAGACCGTCGAGCGCGGGCGTGATGATGAGGACCATCAACGGAATCTGGAAGTACAGGTAGGTAATGGTCAGCCCGACGAAGCTGAGGATGCTGAAGCCGGTCGAATACAGATTGACGCCGAGGTATTTGCGCGCCAGCACCGTGACGAGGCCCACGCGTCCTAACGTGCAGATGAATGCGAACGCGAGCGGCACGCCCGCGAAGTTGGACGCGACGCCCGAGAACGTCATGAGCGTCGGACGGATCCACGCCGGCAGGCGGCCATGCACCGCTGCCCAGGCGAGCAACGCGCCGAACAGCGTCCCGCCGGCGGCGGATGCCACGCTCACCTTCACGCTGATCCAGTAGGCATCGAGCACGGCGGGCTGAAACAGTTCGCGAAGATTCGCCAGCGTGAAGCGTCCCTGCGCATCCTGAAACGCGCCGATCATCAGAAAGGCGGTGGGCAACAACAGAAACAGCAGCGCGAACGCAAAGAATGGCGCGACGCCCGCATACGTGAGCCAGCCCGCGCCGCGGCTCGCGCGGGCGGGGCCGGACTGCGGCGCGGGCGCGGCCGGCGTCAGCAGATCCGGGCCCGAAGCGCCTGGCTGCGGAGATGCGCTCATTCCGGCGAACTCGCGGCTACTTCACGTTCGCGCCGACGACCTGATCCCAGCCTTTGGTGACGGCGTCCTTCGTGGCGTTTTGCTGTTCGAGCGTCGGGAACACGGCGTTGCTGTAAGCCGATGCCGGCGGCAGTTTGGCAAGCAGCGCCTGCGGCACTTTCTTCTGCGCGACCAGCTCGTTATAGCGCATCGGATGGCAATATCCGGCCAGCCAGCCGAGTTGCCCTTCGTCGGAGTAAAGGAATTCCATCCACAATTTCGCGGCGTTCGGATGCGGTGCGTAGGCGCTGATCGCCTGCACATAGACGCCCGCGACGACACCCGTCTTCGGCACGATCACCTGCACTTTCGGATTGCCTTTGAGCGTGTCGCGATCGGCAAGCGCGTTGTAATCCCAACGCACGATGATCGGCGTCGTCCCCTGCGCGAGCGACGCGGCCTTGCCGATCACCGGCACGAAGTTGCCGCTCTTGTTCAGATCGGCGAAGAACTTGAGGCCCGCCTGGTCGGCCTTCGACGCGTCACCCTTCGTCTGCGAAAGGCCCGCCGCATGGACAGCCTGAATCGCCTGATTGGCCGAACGCGGGTCGCCCGCGAGCGAGACCGCGTTGCGATAGTCGGACTTGAGCAGATCGCCCCAATCGGACGGCGGCTTGTCGATCATGTCCGCGTTGACTTCGAACGCGAGCACGCCGTAGTAGTCGCCGTACCAGTAGCCTTCCGCATCCTTCGACGCAGCCGGGATCGAATCCCACGTCGACACCTTGTAAGGCTGCAACAAGCCTTCCTTCTTCGCGGACGGACCGAACGACAGGCCGACATCGATCACATCCGGCGCTTGCGGACCCTTGTTGCCCTTGTTGGCCTTGATCGCTTCGATCTCGTCGCCCGAGCCCGCATCCGGATTCAGCTCGTTGACGTGGATGCCGTACTTCTTCTGGAACGTGTCGATCAGCGCGCCGTATCCGCACCAGTCGTGCGGCAACGCGATCGTGGTCAACTGTCCTTCCTGCTTCGCGGCGGCCACGAGCGCCTCGGATGGCGCGGCCGATGCGGCGTCGATGCCGCCCGCCGCGAGTCCCGCTGCCGTGGAGATCGAAAGGAGACGGCCCGCCCAGATACGCTTCATCGTCATCGCTGTTCCCGAAAGGAAGGTAGTGCGTTGAAGAGAACCGCCGATTGCTGATGCAGGCTAGTTTCAAATCCTCAAATTTGCAAGCTGCCAAAAAAGTACAACTTTCGCTTATGACGGATGTAAGCTGAACAACAGCGTGCCAGCGCAATTCTCATTGTTGCTTCCACCATCGAGCATTCCCTATGTGGCAGAAAGATCGTCATCAGCGCATACGCGCGCTCCTGTCGATGCTCGGCCGTGTCTCGAACGAGAGGATCATGGCGGAGCTTTCCGTGTCGCGCGAAACGGTGCGCCGCGACTTGCTCGATCTGGAGCAGGCGGGTGCGCTACGGCGCGTGCATGGCGGCGCCGTCCCGTCGAGCGACGAGGCGCCCATCGCCGAACGCGCCCGCGCGAACGTGCGCGCGAAGTCGGCCATCGCGCGGGCGGCAATCGGCATCGTTCACGCCGGGCAAACCGTATTCGTCGATGCCGGAACCACGACCGCCATCCTCGCGGACGAGCTTGCGAAGCTCGCCAATCTCACCATCGTCACGAATTCGGTCGATGTCGCGCTGCGGTTGCGCGGCACATCGGGACCGCATGAGCGCGTGCGCGCGATGAACGAAGTCATCCTGCTCGGCGGCATGCTCAGCGAGCGCGCGGCGGCCACGACGGGCGCGACGACCGTGCTCGACATCCGGCGATACCGCGCCGATCTGGCGATGCTCTCGCCCGTCGGCATCGATCAGCGGCACGGGGCGAGCAACTTCGATCGTGCAGAAGCCGAGATTGCCCGGGCGATGGTCGAGAATGCGGACCGCGTCGCGATCCTCGCCGATCACAGCAAGATCGGCCAGCGCAGCCGCATCACGTTTTGCGCGCCTCGCGACATCGACGTTCTCGTGACCGATCGCAAGTCCGGCGAGGCCGCGGATTTGCGTGCGCTCAAGAAGACAGTGGGCGACCTGGTGCTTGCGTGAGCTGCGTCATTCCTTGACGTGCAGCGTGTCGAGCGAGCGCTTGCGCAGACGCGTGTCATGCAGCGCGCCCGCCGCATCGAGCACGGGATACGCCGTCGAACAGAAGAGCGAGTTCAGCCGTTTCATATTGCCGATGAGATCCAGGTGCAGCGCGCTGGTTTCCACGCTGCGCGAGCTTTGTCCCGCCAGCCGGTCCAGATGCTTGTGCGAGTAGGCGCGCTCCAGATCGCGAAAGCGTTCCTTCTCGGCCAGCAACTGCTCGGCGCATCGCAGATCGTTGTTGAGAAACACCGACAATCCGAGCCGCAGGTTACTGATGAGCCGCGCATGCAGATCGTCGAGTTCGCCCAGGCCCTGTTCCGAGAACGCGAGCCGTTGCGAGATTTTCTTCTCTTCGATATCACTGACGATTCGCTCGATGATGTCTCCCGCATGCTCGAGATTGATCGTCAGCGAAATGATGTCCGTCCAGCGACGGCTTTCCGCCTCGTCGAGCTGCTCGCGGGAGATCAGCGTCAGATAGCTTTTCACTTCCGCGTAGAGCTGGTCGACGTCGTCGTCCATGCGCATGGTTTCGCGGGCGACGGCGAGATCATTGCGTCTCAGCAGATCGGCGACGTTATCGAGCATGACGCGCACGATGTCGCCGATGCGAAGCACTTCACGCGAAGCATTCGCCAGCGCGAGGCTCGGCGTCACGAGGCCTGCCGGATCCAGGTACAGCGGGCGCAACTCGCCGGTCGCGACCGTGCGATCCGGCAGCAAACGCCGGCTGATCGCAGCGACCCGTTCGACGAGGGCGAGACACGCGCAGCAGCGCACGGTGTTGTAGATCACATGGAAACCGACTACGGCTTCGCGCGGATTGGCGATCAGAACCGGCAATCCGCGTGCGAGCAGCGATGCGAAAGGCAGAATGATGATCGCGCCGGCCAGTTTGAATGCGAAGCTGCCAGCGGAAAGACGCCGTGCTGCCGCGTTCTGCGGCAGCGCGTTCAAGAGCGCCAGGAGCCCGCTGCCCAGATTCGCGCCGACGACGAGGCACAAGGCGACCTTCAGCGAGATGACGCCCGACGACGCCAGTGTCGCCGTCAACAGGACTGCGGCGAGGCTCGAATACGAGAGCATCGCGAAGCCCGCGCCCACGAGCGCGTCGAGCATCGTGTCGCCTGTGAGCGCGCCGAACATCACCCTGACGCCGGCGCCCTGCATCATCGGCTGAGCCGCTTCGACGATGAGATGCAGCGCCAGCAGAATCAATCCGAGTCCGATGATGGTTCGGCCCACCTGCCCCGCCCGCGTCTGCTTCCGGGTCAGGAAAAGCGGCACGCCGAACAGGATCAGGATCGGCGAAAGCCATGACAGGTCGAGCGTCAGCACTCGCGCCATCAACGCGGTGCCGACATCCGCGCCGAGCAGAACCGTTAGCCCGGCCGCGAGCGGCACCAGTCCCTGCGCGGCGAACGATGTAATGATGACGGCTGTGGCGTTGCTACTCTGCACGAGGCTCGTCACGCCGATGCCCGCCAGAAATGCGCGCGTCTTGCTGCCGGTGCTACGGCCCAGAATGGCGCGGAGATCGGCGCCGAGCACCCGGAGAATGCCGGTGCGAATGATATGTGAGCCCCAAACCAGGAGGGCGACGCCAGAGAGCAGATTGAGAAGAACCAGCACGGCGAATCGATTTCCTTTGAATGGACGTGACGCTGACGCCAGGCTGTCGAAAATTAGATTGTGACAATAGTGTTACACAGTTCCCACGGCAATTGAGTGAAGTCAATCTTCCATGCAATGCGGCGTTGCGTGCATGCCGCAACTCGCGCATCCGCTTGAAACCAGCGTCTCGCGGGTTTCGCGTCCGCGGCTAGAATCGGCGCTGGCGCATGGAGACCTCGATGGGATACCTGATCGTATTGAGCGTGGGTTGGATGGCGGGTGTTTTGAGCGGCGTGATCGGCACCGGCTCGTCGATGCTGTTGATGCCCGTGCTCGTGCTCATCTACGGCCCGCAGCAGGCCGTTCCGATCATGGCCATCGCCGCGATCATGGGCAATCTCGGCAAGGTCCTGTCCTGGTGGCGCGAGATCGACTGGAAAGCTTCCATTGCCTATGGCGCGACAGCCGCGCCCGGCGCGATATTAGGGGTTCACACGCTGCTTGCGCTCCCGCCGCACGCGGTCGAGCTAGCGCTTGGTCTCTTCTTTATCGCGATGGTGCCCACGCGCCGATGGCTCGCCCGCCGGGCCATGCGCCTCTCGCTCTTCCAGCTCGCGCTGATTGGCGCACCGGTCGGCTTCCTGACGGGCATCGTCGTTTCGACCGGACCGATCACCGTGCCGGTTTTCATGAACTACGGCCTTGTGAAGGGCGCGTTTCTCGCGACCGAAGCTACCGGTTCGCTGATCGTCTACGGTGCGAAAGTCGCGGCCTTTCAGCAGTTCGGCGCCCTGCCCGCTCAAGTGGTCGCTCAAGGGTTGATTACCGGCGCGGCGATCATGGCAGGCACGTTTTGCGCGCGCGGGATCGTCGCGCGCATGTCCGCTAACACCTTCCGGTTCATCGTCGATGCGCTGATGGTGTCGTCGGGTGTGTCATTGCTATGGGCCGCAGTCCGCTGAAGTGAAGTGCGTCGCTGTGAACCAGCGCCTGCGCCCGATGCAAATCCCATCGCATTCCCGCAAGTCATACGTCTCTCGTGCTCTGCTCCACTGACGCACGCTTCCCTCCCGCCGCGAAGTGACGCCCCGAGCAGGCGGATCCATCGATCAGACGGCGTCTGAATCACTCGCATTTACGCGCCGATTCAAAACTTGCGCGCGGCACAGCGCTTGCGCATCAGTGCCGCGCGCATCGACGCCGCAACTCTTCCTGGAGACATCATGAAACTGCTTACTACTCAAGAAGGCCTGCCGCGCCTGTCGTGGGGTTCGATCATCGCGGGCGTCATCCTTTCGATGATCGTCTATCTCATCATGAGCGTGCTCGGCACGGCGATCGGCGCATCGCTCCTCTCGCCGTTGTCGAAGCCCGATACGTTGCACGGCTTCGGTTTCGGCTCGGGCGTATGGGTGATCGTCACGACCGTGCTCGCGGTTTTCGTCGGCTCCTATTACGCCGGACGCTGCGCGCCCGTCCTCGGATGGCTCCACGGTCTGCTGTCATGGGCGGTGATGACGCTGCTCGTCGTGTTCGGCATGACCTCGCTGATTACGGGCGCGGTGAGCACGGCCGGCAGCATCGTCGCAACCACCGCGCAAGTCGGCGCACAAGCCGGCGCGACCGCCGCGAATCAGGCGGGCGGGAACAATCAGCTCATCGACTCCGCGAAGCAGCAAGTGCAGGCGGCGATGGCATCGGCGGCGTCGGCTGCATCCTCTCCGGATGCCGAACAGAACGCGCGCCAGGCCGCCGACACCGCCGCGCGTGGCGTCGCTCGCGCAAGCTGGTTCTCGTTCGCGGCGCTCGTCGTCGGCGCGATCATCGCGATCGTTTCGGGCGGCGCGGGCTTTCGTCATCAGCCGCCGGTCGAGGAAGGCGGCGGCTCCGCGCTGGATCGCAAGAACGCGGCCCCTCGCAATCGCACCGTGCAGGCAGGCGCCCGCCTTTGAGCGCGCCCGGCCGACGACCTGACCACGCTTCAACGGAGACGCCGATGAGCGCCGATGACAAGCCCACGACCCCGAACGCGACGAACGCGGACTCGTCCGGCACGTCCGACGCGCTCCGGCTTTCCGCCGTGCAGGAGGAATTGTCCGTCGACGTGAAGCGGACGGAGACCGGCGCCGTGCGCGTTCGCAAGGTGGTGCATGAAGAGATGCAGCCGGTCAGCATGCGCCTGAGCGCCGAAAAGGTGGAAGTCAGGCGCGTGGCCGTGAATCGTCCGGTCGAGGAACGTGCCGAGCCGCGTCGCGAAGGCGACACGCTCATCATTCCTGTGTACGAATACGTGCCAGTCGTTCGCATGCAGCTCACGTTGAAAGAAGAGGTGCATGTGACGACGCGAGAGACGCAACAGGACGTCGTCCACCAGGTTCTTCTGAACTCCGAAGAATTGGTGGTCGAACGCCGCGAAGGCACGAGCGGCAAGTGGAAGCCCGATCCGGATGCCGGCTAGATTCACCCGCACCCGAGGCGGGAACGGCCGTTGCGCATATGGACCGGCGCACCTCTCGATACCCGAATCACTCTCACGGAGATAATGCAATGAGCCAGACCATCATCGGTGTATTCAATACGCTTCAGGACGCGGAACTTGCTCAGACGCGCCTCGAAACGGAAGGCGTCGCCCGCACGAATATGAACGTGCATGCGAACGATATGAGCGCGTCCGCGTCCGTGTCCGGCGATGCCACCGACCGTCCCGCCGGCGAGCATCACGAAGGCGCGATGGCGCGCATCGAGCACTTCTTCAAGAACCTGTTCGGCGATCACGATCAGCCCGAGGAAATCGGCCACTATCACGAAGCGGTCCGTCGCGGCGGCGCGCTGTTGACGGTGGATGTGATCGACGAATCGTCGATCGAACGCGTGCGCGACGCGCTCTATGCAGCCGGCGCCATCGACATCGACACGCGCGTCGAGCAATGGCGCAGCACGGGCTATAGCGGCTATGACCGCAATGCGCCGGCTTATACGGCCGATGAGATCGCCGCTGAACGGCAGGCCTTTCCCGTCGTGAAGGAATCCGTCGAAGTCGGCAAGCGCGAAGTGCAGACGGGCGGCGTGCGCGTCTATTCGCGGGTGACCGAAACGCCGGTGAGCGAATCGGTGAATCTGCGTGAAGAACACGCGAACATCGAGCGTCGGCCGGTGGATCGTCCGGCGACGGTGGCGGATCTGAAGGAAGGCTTCGTCGAGATCAGGGAAACGGCCGAGCAGCCCGTCGTGGCGAAGACGGCGCGCGTGGTCGAGGAAGTGGTCGTCGGCAAGGAAGAAACGAACCGCACCGAAACCATTCACGACACGGTGCGCGGTACCGAAGTGGAAGTCGAGCGGACGGCGGGCAACCGGGACGTAGCCGACGGCGCGGTTCCGCCGGCGAAAAAGACGCCGCTGTAACGCGTAGTGAGATCGGCCGCTCCCTGCGGAGCGGCTGATTCCGAACGTCTGCGTCCGCTACATTCCCGTTCGCTCAGTCGACGAAAGGCAGCTTGCGGTCGCGCGCTTCCGTCAGCATGGAAACGGTGATCTTGCGCACTTCCAGCTTGCTTTGCGTGATATGCGCGCGCAGCAGCATCGCCGCTTCGCCGCACTTGCCGCGATCGATGAAGCGCAGCATTTTCGCGTGCTCGTCGTAAGTTGCGCTAGTGCGATGCGGCTTCAAGAAATCCAGCCGCCGCACGATGCGGATGCGCTCCGTCACTTCGTTATGCACGCGCAGCATCTCGCCGTTGCCGCTTGCGCGCACGAGTCCGCGGTGAAAGTCCTCGTCCAGGCGAAACATCGCGACGGG
The DNA here is from genome assembly GCF_023630765.1 of Caballeronia sp. ATUFL_F2_KS9A. Taxonomy (NCBI): domain Bacteria; kingdom Pseudomonadati; phylum Pseudomonadota; class Betaproteobacteria; order Burkholderiales; family Burkholderiaceae; genus Caballeronia; species Caballeronia sp. ATUFL_F2_KS9A. Next base: position 76,467 of record NZ_JALQEK010000041.1, read on the forward strand.
ATCGCTTTCCTGCGCATCGGGCGAAACGCACCACACCGACTTGAGCGCATCCACTTCCGGATGCGGTGGCGCGCTGCTCGCGAGTTTGTCGAGCGATGCGGTCTCCAGCACGATTCGCAAGTCATACAACTGATCGAGCTGCGCGAAGTTGATCTCCGACACCTTCCAGCCACGCCTGAAACCGACTTCGAGATAGCCTTCGCGCAGCAGGCGGAACAGCGCGTCGCGCATCGGCGTACGCGACACCCCGTAGTATTGCGCGATGTCGGTCTCCGAGAAGCGGTCGCCGGGAAACAGGCGAAAGCTGAAGATGTCCTGCTTCAACTGCTGATAAACCTGCTCGGCAAGCGGATTGGCGCTCTGAATGGCGCGCACGGCACTGCGCTCCGTGAGTTTGGGCGAGTTGATTCGATGTCTCCGTGTAATGCCTCTTCAGGGCGTTTCGATCAGGCTCACGTGCGCCGCGACGATGGTCCACCCCGCGAACGCATTCGATGCATTGCCGATGCGCGCCCACGTCTGCATCTGACGTCCGAGCAAAGGCGTGGCATCGCTCGTGAATTCGGTGCTGATCGAAGCGTAATCCGTGCCGAAAGTCGTGACCACCGTTCGATGCAAACGCCGCGAACGCGGCACCGGCGCGCACGTCTCGCGCCAGCGGCGAATTTCATCGCCGCCATGCTGCACTTCGGCGATGCCGTATCGTACCGTTTCCGGCGCGTGCCAGAAGAGCGCGTTCATGGTAGCCACATCGTTATCGACGAGCGCCTTCTCATAGGCGATGAACGCGCGCTCGACTTCAGCCACCGTTTCCGGACGATTCAGTTCCATCAATTCTCCAGCACATCGGCGAGCGTGGCCGTCCATCCGACGATGCCGCCCTGCGAGCGAATCATCTCGATGGTCGCAGTCTTGAACGACGGTATGTAGCTCGCCGTCGCGTCTTCTATCAGCACGCATTCGTAGCCGCGATCGTTCGCTTCGCGCATGCTCGTCTGCACGCATACTTCGGTCGTGACGCCTGCGAACACGAGATGCGTGATGCCGCATCGCGCAAGCTCTTCGCCGAGGCGCGTTGCGTAAAAGGCCCCTTTGCCGGGCTTGTCGATGACGATCTCGCCCGTAATGGGCGCGACCGCATCGACGATGGCGTTGCCCGGTTCGCCGCGAACGAGAATGCGGCCCATCGGTCCCATATCGCCGATGCGCGCTCGTGGCGCGCCGCGCAGCCGCTTCGCATCCGGACAATCGGAGAGATCGGGCGCGTGCGATTCGCGCGTATGCACGACGAGCCAGCCGCGATCGCGCGCATGTTCGATCAGTTGCGCAACGGTCGGCACGATCGACGTCAGCAGCGACACATCGTTGCCGAGCGCTTCGCCGAAGCCGCCCGGCTCCACGAAGTCGCGCTGCATGTCGATGACGATCAACGCCGTATGCGCTACATCGAACGTGAACGGAGACGGCCGGGCGCGGGTCAGGGTAGGCATGGCGTCAGCCCTCGTATCGGCGTTCGGGTTTCGAAAAACCGCATGACGTCCCGTCTTTCACGACGACTTCGTCCTCCCACGGCAGACGATATTCGCCACGCACCATGTCCTGCATGAACGTGTAAGGACAATCCTGCGCGCCGCCCTTCACGGCGACATAGCCGCGATGTCCGAACTGATAGATGTTGTTTTCGACGCCCCAGTGAATGCGCGCTTCGCGCACGAGATCGGGGCGCATTTCACAGGTGATGATCTCATCCGGGCGATGACTGCCTTCGACCAACACCGTGCCGTCGAAATCGCAGAACATGCCTTCGCCCATCGAGTCGAACGTGCCGTCGCTGCCGCACAGACACACGCTCGCGGTCTGCGCGAGATTCTGGAATGCGTTCGACTGATTGGTGATTTGCCAGGCATGGCGAATGGGCGCGGTATAGCCCGCCGTGCGCAAGATGATTTCCGCGCCCTTGTAAGCGGCTTCGCGCGCCATCTCCGGAAACATGCCGTCGTGACAGATGATGAGCGAGAGCTTCGCGCCCTTCGGCCCGATGCACACCGGCACGCCGAGATTGCCCGGCTCCCACGGCTCGACCGGCACCCACGGATGCATCTTGCGATAGTAGAGTCGCACCTCGCCCCGATCGTCGATGATGATCCCGCTGTTATAGGGATTGCCGCCTGGATTGCGCTCCATGATGGAGAAGCATCCCCAGATGCGATGCTCGATGCACGCCGCCTTGAACGCGGCCACTTCGGGACCGTCGAGCGAGCACATGATGGCATCGTTCGTATCCATCGACAGGCCGTGCAGCATGTATTCGGGAAACACGACCAGATCCATCGACGGATTGTTGCGGCGCGCCTTGCCGATCAGTTCGACGATGCGCCGTGTCTGCGCGGCCAGTTGCTCCGGGGTGGCGACAGCCGGATTCTGCAACTGCACGAGACCCACGACGATGCCTTGCGGCGACTTGTTCAATCCACCGAGACCGCTCGAACTCATTCTTCCTTGCTCCTTTATGCGTGAACGGCGAGCGGCTCTGACGCAGCGCGCGTGGCGCTTTCGACATGACCCGCCATGTGTCTTCCCAACGCGACGCGATCCGCGCCGCTCGCAGCCGTTTCGTGTACCAGCCGCCCTTCCGCGATCACCGCGATGCGATCCGCCAGTTCCAGCAGTTCATCGAGGTCTTCGCTGACGAGCAGCACTGCGGCGCCTGCATCGCGTGCGGCGAGAATGCGCGCGTGGATGTCCGCGACCGATGCGAAGTCCAGTCCGAATACGGGATTCGCGACGATCAGCACATCCACCGCTTGCCCGAGCTCGCGCGCGAGCACGGCGCGCTGCACGTTGCCGCCCGACAACGTGCCGATGGCGCGCGCCGGCACCGGCGGTTTCACGTTGAATTCGGCGATGAGACGTTCGGCGCGTTCGCGCATCGCACGGCGATCGAGACGCCAGCCGTGACGCTTCATCGGCGCACGGTCGAAGTCGCGCAAGGCGAGGTTTTCCGCGATGCTCATGTTCGCGACGCACGCATTGCGCAGCGGTTCTTCGGGGAGCGCAAATACGCGCAGCCGCGTCATCTCTTCACGCGTCGCGCGGTATGGCTCGCCATGCATGTGCATTTCACCGCTTTGCACGCGGCGCTGGCCGACGAGCGCTTCGATCAGTTCCTTCTGCCCGTTGCCCGATACGCCCGCGATGCCGAGTATCTCGCCCGACTTCACGCTGAGCGAAACATCGCGCACCGCCCGATGTCCACGATCATCGACGACGTTGAGACTGGACAGCGCGAGACGCACGGGCGAAGCCGCATCGAGCGGCTTGCGTCCGGGCTGCATTCCGGCGAGTTCGGGATCGTCGTGCTTCGCGGATTCACCGCCCATCATCCACGCGGCGAGCTTGTCGCGGCTCGTATCCGCGACCGCGCTCGTCCCGACGAGCCTGCCCTTGCGCAACACGGTCACGTCGTCGGCATACGCCATCACTTCACGGAACTTGTGCGTGATCATCAACACGGTCAGCTCGCCGCGCGTGGCGAGATCGCGCATCAGGCCGAGCACTTCGTCTGCTTCCTGCGGCGTGAGCACGGACGTGGGTTCATCGAGAATGAGGAAACGCTGCTGCAAATAAAGCTGTTTCAGAATCTCGAGCTTCTGCTTTTCTCCTGCGGCGAGACCGGCGACGGGCGCATCGAGAGGCAGACGAAAGGGCATCGAACGCATGAAGGCATCGAGCGCCGCACGTTCCTTCGGCCAGTCGATCTTCCACGGCAATCGCCCGCGCGCGAGCAGCAAATTCTCTTCGACCGACAAGCCCGCCGCCAGCGTGAAATGCTGATACACCATGCCGATGCCGAGCGCCTGTGCATCGCGCGGCGACGCGATTCTCACCTGCCGCGCATCCGCGATGATCTCGCCGTGATCGAGCACGCCATAACCGACGAGCCCTTTCACGAGCGTACTCTTGCCCGCGCCGTTTTCGCCGAGCAGCGCATGCACGGTGCCCGCGCGCACTTTGAGCGTCACGTCGTCGAGCGCGGTGAAAGCGCCGAAACGCTTCGTCGCGCCGAGCACTTCCACGCTCATCGCTTTGGTCGGTGCGTTCATGGTCAGCGTCCCAGCGTCGCGAGCAAAGCCTTCGAATCCGACACCGTGCCGAATACGCCGCCCTGCATCAGCACCATGTTGAGCGCGGCGTCGTGATTGCCCTGATCGGTCGCGCCGCAACAATCCGCGAGAATGGTGCATTCGAAGCCGCGATCGTTCGCTTCGCGCATCGTCGTGTGAACGCAGACATCGGTCGTGATGCCCGTGAGCACCAGATTCACGATGCCGCGCGTGCGCAATACCATTTCGAGGTCCGTTGCGCAGAACGAGCCTTTGCCTGGCTTGTCGATGACGATCTCGCCTTCGATCGGCTTCAGTTCATCGATGATTTCCCAGCCCGGTTCGCCGCGCACGAGTATCTTGCCGCAGGGTCCTTCATCGCCGATGCCGATGCCGTTCGTGCCCGCGCGACGGCTTCTCCATCGCTTGTTGGCGGGCAAATCCGACAGATCGGGCCGGTGCCCTTCGCGCGTATGAATGATCGTGAAGCCTTGCTCGCGCATCAGCGTGAGCACGTTCCTGATCGGTTCGATGGGCGCGCGCGTCATCGAGAGGTCATAGCCCATCTTGTCGACATAGCCGCCGATGCCGCAAAAGTCCGTCTGCATGTCGATGATGACGAGCGCGGTGTTCTCCGGCCGCAGATTGCCGTCGTAGGGCCACGGATAGGGACGTGCTTCGATGAAGCGGCTCATGTGTTCGACTCCATGAAAATAGGGTTCAACGCGTGAGACTCAGTTCGCCGGGCGCACCCGCGAGCGTGCGGTCGGGACGGCAATTGACGATCATGATGACGAGGGTGAGGACGTAAGGCGCCGCATTGAAAAGGTAGTAACCGCTCGTCACGCCGATGGCCTGCAACGCGGGTCCGAGCGCGCCCGCTGCGCCGAAGATCAGCGCGGCCCACAGGCATCGCAACGGCTGCCAGCGCGCGAAGATGACGAGCGCGACGGCCATCAGGCCTTGTCCGCTCGACAAGCCTTCGTTCCAGCTTCCCGGATACACCAGCGACAGATACGCGCCGCCTACGCCCGCGAAGAAGCCGCCGACCGTCGTCGCGAGAATGCGAACGCGCGTGATCGGATAACCCATCGCGCGGGCGCTTTCCGCGTTCTCGCCGACGAGACGCAAAGCCATGCCCCAACGCGTATGTCGCAAGCCCCATTGCAACGCGAACGCCAGCGCGACGCCGATGATGAAGAGCGGATTGACATGCAACGCGTTATGCAACTGCGGCGACGAAGCCCAAGCACCGAGATCGATCGATGACAACATCGGCGCTTGCGGCTCGATGAACGGCTTGCCGAGATAGAACGCGAGGCCGGTGCCGACCAGCATCAGCGCGATGCCGAACGCGATGTCCGACACGCGCGGCAACGAGCACACGAGACCGTGCAGGCAGCCGAGCAGCAACCCCGCGCAGCCGGCCGCCAGCACGCCGAGCCACGGCGAGCCGGACAGATACGCGGCCGCATAACCGGTCATCGCGCCGGATACGAGAATGCCTTCGAGGCCGAGATTGACGCGCCCGCCCTTCTCCGTCAGACATTCGCCGATGCTCACGAACAAATACGGCGTGCTCACGCGGATGGCGCCCGCGAACAACGACAGCAGCAGCACCGCGACGGGTGAATGTGCGTCAAACATGAGTGCCCTCCAGTCGAACCGACGAGCGCGCGACGGTCATCGCCTGCAGCCTGATGCGCCACGCCGCGAGACGACCGCCCATCGCTTCCCACGCGAGCAGGTTGGCAAAGAGCAGACCTTGCAGGACGAGCGTGGTGGCATCGGGCAGACCCAGGCGGCGTTGCAGAAGCGAACCGCTCGCTTCGATACCGCCGACGAGCACCGCGCACAGAATGATCGCCAACGGGTTCTGACGCGCCGCGAACGCCACGAGAATCCCCGCATAGCCGTAACCCGCCAGCAGCGATGCGTTCGCGCTGCCCTGCACCGCCGCGACTTCGAACATGGCCGCGAGACCGGCCGCCGCGCCGCCCATCGCGCAGGCCGCGATCGCGAGCTTGTTCACCGGCAGCCCGACGAGCTTCGCCGCATGGTTGTTGCCGCCCGCGATGCGCATCGCGAAGCCTTTGGTGCTGTGGCGCACGAAGACCCATGCCGCGACGCACGCGAGCGCGCCCCAGAACAAGCCCCAATGCACGTCGAGACCCGGCAACGAACCGATCGAGAACGCGTCGGGAACGGGCAGCGTCGAAGGCTTGTTGAGACTCGCGGGATCGCGCAACGGTCCTTCGACGAGATGCTTGAACAATGCAATCGCGATATACGACATCAACAGACTGCTGATCGTCTCGTTGACGCCGCGCAGTTGCCGCATTGCGCCGACCGCGCCGATCCACACGCCGCCCGCGATCATGCCGGCGAGCGCCATCAACGGAGCGACGACGAACCACGGCATCGCGGCGGGCACGACCGTCGCCACGACCGCCGATGCGAGTCCGCCGAGCGCGAGCGCGCCTTCGCCACCGATCACGATCAGCCCGACCTGCGCAGGCAACGCGACGCACAACGCGGTGAGCATCAGCGGCGCGGCGCGCAGCAACGTGCTCTGCCACGCGAACGACGAGCCGAATGCGCCTTGCGCGATCAGCACGAGCGCATCGTCGGCGGGCTGGCCCTGCACGAGCAGGAATAGCGAGAACAGCACCAGCGTGCCGATGAGCGCGCACAACGTCGGCAAAGCGGGCAATGCGCCCAGCGCCACGCGCGGTAACAGAGGATAGGAACGCATGCCGGCTCCGCGAAGGAATGAATCAGATCTGCCCGACGACGCCCGCGACGAGATAGTTCATGCTTTCCAGCTTGATATCCGTCTGCGCGTAAGCCGTGCCCGATGCGATGGCACTGCCGCCCTTGTTGTCCTTCATCGGGCCTTTGAAGATCACGTAATCCCCCGCGGCCATCTTCGTCTTGATGGTGTCGGCATTGGACTTCGCATCGGCCGTGACTTTCGCGCCGTAGGGCGACATCTTCACGAAGCCTTCCTTCAGGCCGCCGCGCAGAATGTTGGGCTGCGGCTTGCTGGTCTGCGCATCCGTGACGAGTTCCTTGAAAGGCGTCGCCCAATCCCACTCCGCGCCCGTCAGATAACCCTTCGGCGCAAGCGCGGCCTGACTCGCGTGATAGCCGCAACTCATCGCGCCGCGCTTCTCCGCCGTTTCGATGACGACCTTCGGACCGTCGACGTGACAGGTCAGCACATCGCACCCCTGATCGACGAGACTGTTGGCCGCTTCGGCTTCCTTGACCGGCATCGACCAGTCGCCGGTGAAGATGACGTGCGTGGTGATAGACGGATCCACCGATTGCGCGCCGAGCGTGAACGCATTGATATTGCGCAGCACTTGTGGAATCGGCTTGGCGGCGACGAAACCGAGCTTCTTGCTCTTGCTCACGTGTCCAGCGACGACGCCGTTGAGGTACTGACATTCATCGATATAGCCGAAGTAGCTCGCGATATTCGGCGGATTGCCCTGCTTCCACAAACCGCCGCAATGCGCGAAGCGGACCTTCGGATACTTCGCGGCCATCTTCAGCACATGCGGATCGAAATAGCCGAACGAAGTCGCGAAGATGAGCGTCGCGCCGTCCTGTTCGATCATCGCTTCCATCGTCTTTTGCACGGCCACGGTCTCGGGCACGTTCTCTTCCTCGACCACCTTCACGCCCGGCATCTTCTTGATGATCGCGGCGGCCTGAGCCTGCGCCTGGTTATAGCCGTAATCGCCCTTCGCGCCGACATAGATCACGCCGACGGTGAGATTGCTTGCGCCGAAGGCGAGATCGAAGGGCAGCGCGCTGCCGAGCGCGAGCGCGCCCGCGCCTTGGATGAACTGGCGGCGATTGGTCATGATGTAGCTTCCTGTTTGAGTTGATCGCTGGATGAAGAGACGAGGCTGTGCCGATACGCGCGCCAGCCGCCGAAGGAAGTGATGTCGCGTGCGCCGCTGTCCGGCGCGACGGCGGCCGGTTCGCAGATGAAGCCTTTGACGATGCGGCCATCGGCGGTCGTGACCGTGCCGATACCGAGCGGCGCGGGAATCGCCGCGACGAATGCGCCGAAGGTCCGCATAGGCATCTCCCATATCTCGATGGCGATCGCGGCACCCTCGTTTTCGGTGCGCACGAGTCCGGGCTTCGGCGGCTGCGTATCGGCTAATGCGTAGAGCGTGTAGTGCGGCGACGTCATCGTTTCTTCGATGAACCGCGCGCCCGCCTGCTTCATCTGCCATTCGAGCGGCATGCCGCGCAGATGTGCGCCGACTACGGCGAGCTCGATGCTTGGCTCCTGGATCGGCAGCGGATCGATGCTGGCATCGGAAAGTGCCTGAATCTTCGCGCCCAATGCCGCGAGTCTCCGATCCGCGCCCGCTGGCCCAATGAGCGTGATGCCCGCGGGCAAGCCGTCGGCGCGCGGCGGTCCCGGCACGGCGAGCGCGCACAGGTCGAGCAGATTGACGAAGTTCGTATAGACGCCGAGACGGCTGTTCACTTCGACCGGGTTCGCCTGCACTTGCGCGATGGTCGGATGCGTCGGCGTCGTGGGAACGATCAGGATATCGAAACGTTCGAACAACGCTTCCGCCTCACGCTTCAGCAGCGTGAGTTCGTATTGCGCGTTGAATGCGTCGGCGGCGGAGAATGCGTCGGCCTTGCCGATCACTTTCGCTACGGTCGGATCGATGTCATCGCGGTTCGTGACGAAGAAATCGCCCAGCGCCGCGCGGCGTTCCGCGACCCACGGACCGTCGTACAGCAACGCGGCCGCGCGTTGCATCGGCGCGAAGGGAAACGTCGCGGGTTCGAGTTGCAGACGATCCAGCGTCGCCGCGAAGGCGTCGGCCGCGTGCGTGTCGCCGAAGAATTCCAGCGTGTCGGGAATTGCGACGCGCGGCGCATCCGGCAGCAAGCCGAGCGCTGCGACGCGGCGCGAATAACCGTCGAGCGCATCGAAAGTGGCCATCTGCTGCAGCACGATCCAGGCATCGGCGACGTCGTGCGCGAAGATCGATAGCGTATCGAGACTCTTGCACGCGGGCACGACCCCGCGCTTGCTGACGAGCCCCAGCGACGGCTTCAATCCGACGATGCCGTTGAAACCCGCCGGCACGCGGCCCGAGCCGGCGGTATCGGTGCCGAGCGAAAACGCGACGATGCCCTGCGCCACCGTCACCGCCGAACCGGAACTCGATCCGCCCGACACATATTCCGGATGACTAACGTGTTGCACGGCGCCATGCGGCGAGCGCGTGCCGACGAGCCCGGTCGCGAACTGATCGAGATTCGTCTTGCCGATGAGCATCGCGCCCGCATCGATCAAGCGCTGCACGGCGAACGCCGTTTCGCCGGGCGTATAGGCGAACGCCGGACATGCGGCGGTCGTCGGCAAGCCCGCAATGTCGATGTTGTCCTTCACCGCGAACGGCACGCCGAATAAAGGCTTGCGCTCGAAGATCGCGGGTCCGGCTTCGGCGAGCTCGCGTGCAAGCGACGCTGCCGTCGTTTGCAGATCCGCTGCCGGAACGACGAGCGTCCATGCTTCCGGGCGATCACTCGCTTCGATACGAGCAAGCGTCGCTACGGCGATTCGCTGCGGGTCGGTATCGCCGCGCGCGTACGCATCGAGAAGTGCGCGAACGGTGAGCGGTGCGTGATCGCCGGCAGATGCGGTCGCGTTCATGAGTTCAATCTTGAATACAAGTTGAACGCACAATGCACTGTCCGTGCCAGTGACAGATTCCGCCGTTAAATCAACGATTTGGCATCAGCGTCGCGACTAGCGGCGACCGGGCGTGATCCACGCCGGTTCAGCAATGACCCAGCCGTGGTGCGATAAATCCCGCTGACGGTGCAGCGGTCCACGGCTCCGGGCCGACAGAGTCCGCGTTACTGCGTGTCGCCGATTTCCGGCGCAATGGCCGCATGGTTGACGATCGCGACCATCGATATCCCGCCGATCATGTTCCCGAGAAGCGTCGGCAGCAGGAACACGCCGAAGTAATCGCCGATGCTCGCGGCGTGCGTCATCACGGCATACGCGGCCTCGGCCGAACTGGCGATGACGTGCGTCAGCTTGCTCACGCCGACGGTGTAAGTCACGAGCAGGATGGTGAGCAGGCGCGGGGACCGCGCGCTCGGCAAGAGCCAGACCATCAGCGCGATCAGCCAGCCGGCGAAGACGGCGCGTACCAGTGTGACGCCGAAGCCGGCGCTGAAAGGCGCACGCGCGACCTCCGCGAGCGCCGCGTTGACGTCGGGATCGAACACGTCCTTGAACTGCAGAAGCGCGGCGAATACGGCCGTTCCGACGAGGTTGGACAACAACACGATCGACCATAGGCGCAGCGTTTTACCCACTGTCCGCAAGTCACGCCGCGTGAGCACGGGCAGCACCGCTGTCAGCGTGCTTTCGGTGAAAAGCTGCTGACGCCCGAGGATGACGAACACGAAGCCGATCGTATATCCCAGGCTTGCAATCAGATGCTGCGATTTGGATGCAGGCAGCTCGCTTTGCAAGATCGCCTGAACGAGAAAGGAGAAACCCATCGAAAGACCGGCCGCGAGCCCGGACCATATGAGCGCCGAGGCCGTGCGCTCCATCGCGGTTTCGCCCTCTTCGCGCACGATTTCGTGGATGACGAGCGCATGCGGCGTCGAATGATCCGCGGCTTGCTCGCGCTGATCGTGGTCGAGGTGGGGCGACTCGGCGCCTGCTTGCGATTCGGACATTGACTCTTCTCCTGAGGCCGCTGCTGCGTGCGTCGTGCACGATGCGATGCGTGCTTACAGCAGATTCGATGCCTGTCGGGCATAGGGCCTGCTGCTGCGACCTCGTTCACCCGAAACAACCGATCCAACCGATACAAGACCGACGATGAAAACCGAGACCTTTTCCCTTGGCGGCTACGACGTCGAGGTATCGACGAAACAAACGCCAACCGGCGACTGGACACCCGAGCTGCGCGTCACCCGCAACGGACGGCCGGTCGCTCTGCCTCGAGTCGAGACGGTCGAACCCAACTGGCTGACGAGCGCGGAAGCGCTGCGCGGCGGCGTCGAACAGGCGCGCCGGCTGATCGATCGATATCTCGCCGGCCACGACAATCAGCACACCGGCGGCGCAATCGGCCATCCGGCGAAGCCCGGCGTCCAGGACAAATGATCTGAATCGCGGCGGCGACGTGCCTGCTTCGAGCGCGACCCGCGATCGTCGCGCGTGTGGCCCTTCGATTGCTCGGCGAGCTTATCCGTCATCCGCAAGCAATCGGGCTTGCAGCGAACGGCCCGCAAGGACCGCAAAATGAAGATCGCACAAGTTGCACCGCTCTATGAAAGCGTTCCCCCCAAAGCCTATGGCGCGACCGAACGCGTCGTTTCCGCGCTGACGGAACAACTCGTCGCGTGGGGTCACGACGTCACATTGTTCGCTGCGGGCGACTCCAAGACCCAGGCGCGCCTTCGCGCGACACATCCGGTGGGACTCTGGCGTGACGAACGCGTGTGGGATACGACGAGCCATCATCTGCGTCAGCTCGACGCCGTCGTGCGCCGCTCCGCGCAGTTCGACCTCGTTCACTTCCACGGCGAGCCGTTTCATCTGCCATTGCAGCGGTATATGTCGTGTCCGTCGCTTACGACCGTGCACGGCCGACTGCTCGTGCCCGATCACGGTCCGCTCTACGAGGCTTATCCCGATGCGCCGCTCGTTTCCATCTCGGACAGCCAGCGCAAGGACACACCGCACGCCAACTGGATCGGCACCGTGCATCATGGCCTGCCGCTCGATGCCATGCGCTTCTCTCCGAACGGCGGCGACTATCTGCTTTTCGTGGGCCGCATGATGCCCGAGAAGGGAATCGAGCGCGCCGTCGATATCGCGCGGCGCGCGGGGCTGCCACTCAAGATCGCCGCGGCCGTGCATCCCGGCGAACGCGCGTGGTTCAGGGAAGAGATTTATCCGATGCTGGAGGCCTCGCAATCGTTCGTCGAATATCTCGGCGAAGTGGGCGGCGAGACGCGCCTCGAACTCTTCTCCCACGCGCGTGCGTTGATGTTTCCGATCGGCTGGGAGGAGCCCTTCGGCCTCGTGCTCATCGAGGCGATGGCTTCCGGCACGCCCGCGATCGCTTTCCGGCGCGGTGCGGTGGCGGAGATCGTCGAGCATGGCGTGACGGGTTTCATCGTCGACGATGTCGAACAGGCCGTGCGTGCAGTGCAGAAACTCGGCACCATTCGTCGCAACGATTGCCGGCGCAGCTTCGAGCGGCGCTTCAGCGCCGAGCGCATGACGCGCGATTACCTCGCGATTTATCGCACGCTGCTCGCGGATCCAGCGCGCGGCGGCGAGGAATGGGCACCCGGCGACCCGATGCAGGCATGACGATTGCCGTTCCCGGTTGCATTCACTCGCGTAATTGGCCATGCGCATCGCCCAGGTTTCCACTCTTTATGAGAGCGTGCCGCCGCGACGTTACGGCGGCATAGAGCGCGTCGTGTCCTGGCTCACGGAAGAACTCGTGAAGATGGGACACGACGTCACGCTCTTTGCAAGCGCCGACTCGCGCACACGCGCGAAGCTCGTCGCGAGTTCGGACTGCGCCGTGAGACTGCTCGAAGACACCGCCGATCCGCAAGCCTTCCACTTCGCGATGCTCGAGGACGTCGTGCGCGCGTCCGGCGATTTCGACATCGTGCATTTTCATACGGACTACATGAGCTTTCCGTACGCGCGCCGGCTCGATGCCGCGCACGTTACGACGCTTCACTGGCGGCTCGACGTGCCCGGCCTCGACGCGCTTTACCGGCGTTTCGCCGATGTGCCGCTCGTGTCCATCTCCGATGCGCAGCGCGAGCCGATGCCGTGGGCCGGCTGGACCGCGACCGTGCATCACGGCATGCCCGCGGCGTTGCTGCCGTTTCAGGCGCAGGCGGAACAGCATCTCGCGTTCGTCGGACGTATCGCGCCATCGAAGGGACCGGACGCGGCCATCCGCATCGCGCGGCGGGCGAACGTGCCGCTCAGGATCGCGGCGAAGATCGACGAAGCGGATCGCCCCTACTTCATTCGCGATGTCGAACCGCTCATCGAGGCGCCGCACGTCGAATTCGTCGGCGAACTCGACGATCACGGCAAGCGCGGACTGCTCGGCCATGCCCGCGCGATGCTCTTTCCGATCGCCTGGCCGGAGCCCTTCGGCATCGCGATGATCGAAGCGCTCGCGTGCGGCACGCCGGTCATCGCGTTCGGGCGCGGTTCGGTGCCGGAGATCATCGAGCATGGCGTGAGCGGGTTCATCGTGCGCGACGAGGACGAGGCGGTCGAAGCCGTCGCGCGATTGCCGGAGATCGACCGGCGCGCATGCCGCGCGCGCTTCGAGCAGTTTTTCACGGCGGAGCGCATGGGGCGTGCTTATGTCGAGGTCTACGAGCGGCTCGTGCGCGAGCGCACCGCGCGGCTCACATTGACGGAGGTTTGAATGCGCTGCATGGTGCTTGCAAGCGATTACGACGGCACGCTGGCGCAGCATGGCCGCGTCGATGAAGCGACGTGGCGCGCCGTCGACCGGCTGCGCGAATCCGGCCGCCATATGGTGCTCGTCACCGGCCGCGAACTCGACGATCTGCTGAGTCTGTGCGACGGCATCGACCGGTTTTCGTATGTGGTCGCGGAGAACGGCGGCGTGCTCTATCACCCGGCGACGCGCGAACGCACGCTTCTCGCGCCGCCGCCGCCCGCCGCGTTCGTCGAAGCGATGCGGCAACGCGGCGTGAAGCACCTGAGCGTGAGCGAGACGCTCGTCGCCACATCACGCCCGTACGACGAACAGGCGCACGAAGCGATCCGCGAACTCGGCCTCGATCTGCACGTCGTGTTCAACGGCGACGCGGTGATGATTCTCGCGCCCGGCATCAGCAAGGCGACGGGGCTCGATGCCGCCCTCGATGCGATGGCGCTCTCGCCGCGCAATGCCGTCGGCGTCGGCGATGCGCAGAACGATCATCCGCTGCTGGACGCGTGCGAGTTCGGCGCCGCGGTCGGCAACGCGCTCGATGTGCTGAAGGCGCACGCGGATATCTGTCTCGAAGGCGTCGCCGGGGCGGGCGTCGCGGAACTCATCGATAAGATTCTGGCCGACGACCTCGCACACCTGAGCCGATGCGACGCGCGGCACAACCTGCTGATCGGGCATCGCACCGTAAGCGGCGATGGCGGCGATGGTGACGATGAAGACACCGCCGAAACGCTCGAACAGCAAGGCACCGTCGCGCTGCTCGCCGGGCAGTCGGGCGGCGGCAAGTCGACCTTGTTGACCGGACTCATGGAGCGTCTGTGCGCGGCGGGATATCAGTTCTGCGCGCTCGATCCGGAAGGCGATTTCGACAACCTCGAAAAGACGCTCGCCATCGGCAATGCGGAGCACGCGCCCAAAGGCGACGACATCATGAAGTTGCTGCGTCAGCCGCGCCAGCCTGTCGTCGCGAATCTGATGCACGTTGCGTTCGCCGAGCGGCCTTCGTACTGCGCCGAACTGCTCGCCGAGCTGCAATCGACGCGCGCGCTCAACGGGCGGCCGCACTGGATATTGTTCGACGAGGCGCATCAGCTTTTCCCGAACGCCGCGAACGCCGCCGACGAAACCCTGCCGGAGCAACTCGGCCCGGCCATTTTCGCGACGGTGCATCCGAACGCGATCTCGCAGCGCGTGCTCGAACGCGTCAACGTGTTCATCGGCGCAGGTCCCGGCGCCTGGGAAGCGCTCGAGGAGTTCGCGCGCGCCGCGGGCATCGCGATGCCGCGCCGGCTATCGGGCGCGCCCGAAGTCGGTCAGGCGCTCGTCTGGCGGCGCGAGCCGCTCAGCGGCGACGCCTGGGGCGATCCGCGCATCGTTCGCGTGGAGCCGGCCAAAACGCAGCGTCGCCGTCATGTGCGCAAATATGCGGCGGGCATGCTTATCCCCGAGCGCAGTTTCTACTTTCGCGGGCCGGAGAATCGGCTCAAGCTGCGCGCGCACAACCTCACGCTTTTCCTCGAACTGGCCGATGGCGTCGATGAAGACACATGGCTCTTTCATCTGCGGCGCGGCGACTATTCGACATGGTTCCGCGATGTAATCGGCGACGCCGAACTCGCCGACGAAACCGCCGCCGTCGAGCGCGAACATCGGGATTCCGCCGAGGAGAGCCTCGCTGCGATCACCCGTCTCGTGCAGGTGCGCTATACGCAGCCCGAGAATCCGGTGTTGCCGAACGTGCTCGCGCCCGGCGCGAAAGGCGGCGAACGAACGCCGCCATGAGAACCGGCTTGCAAGCGTCGCTCCCTTCGAGCGCGCGACCGCATCGCACGATCAGTCTTCTTCGAAGAGATGCCGGTACTGATGCGGCTGCGAGCGCAGATACTGCTTCGGCGCGCGCACCTGTGCGCCCAGCTCCGCCGCGGCGTGCCACGGCCAGCGCGGGTCGTACAGGGCCGTGCGCGCGAGCGCGATCATGTCGGCATCGCCGGTTCCGACGATGGCCTCCGCCTGTTCGATGCCCGTGATCAGCCCGACCGCGATGACCGGCATCCCGACCGCCTGCTTCACGGCGCGCGCGAGCGGCACCTGATAGCTCGGCCCGACCGGAATCTTCTGCGCCGGATGAAGCCCGCCGCTCGATACGTGAACGGCATCGCAGCCGCGCGCTTCGAGCGCTTTGGCGAATGCGACGGTCTGCTCGATGTCCCAGCCGCCGTCGACCCAATCGGTGCCGGACACGCGGATCGTCACCGGCCGCTCGGCGGGAAATGCGGCGCGCACGGCGTCGAACACTTCGAGCGGAAAACGCATGCGGTTCTCGAGCGAACCGCCGTATTCATCGTCGCGCCGGTTCGACAACGGCGACAAGAACTGATGCAGCAAGTAGCCATGCGCCGCGTGGATCTGAACGAGATCGATGCCGAGACGCGCCGCGCGCGTGGCGGCCGCCGTGAACGCATCGCGGATGCGCGCGAGTCCGGCCGCATCGAGCGCGACCGGCGGCGCTTCACCGTCCTCATAGGCGACGCTCGAAGGCGCTTCGGTCTGCCAGCCATGCGCGTGATCGGCTGGAATCTGGGCGCCGCCTTCCCACGGCACATCGGTCGATGCCTTGCGTCCCGCGTGACTCAACTGGATCGCGACCGGCATGTCCGACCATCGCCGGATGCCGTCGAGCGTGCGCTTCAGCGCCGCTTCGGTTTCGTCGTTCCAGAGACCGACATCCGCATATGTGATGCGTCCCTCCGGCAGCACGGCCGTTGCTTCGATGGTGAGCAAGGCCGCGCCGGACAGCGCGAGCTGACCGAGATGAATCAGATGCCAGTCGTTCATGCAGCCGTCTTCGGCGGAGTACTGGCACATCGGCGCGATCACGATGCGATTGGCGAGGGTCAGATTGCGCAAGCGCGCAGGTTGGAACAGTGCAGGCTGTGACATGGACAGGTTCCTTGGCGGTTGTGACGTCGCGAGGGGCGCGACCCATGCCGTCGTCGCCAGCAATGGCTATTCCGTGCGACATTCAAGCCGGGCGCGCGGACATCACAGCAGCGTCGACAACACAGGCAGCAGAACGGGCACGACGAACGCGGTAAACACGCCGTTCAGCCCCATGCCGAGGCCGGCGAACGCGCCCATCTCTTCGCTGACCTGAAAGGCGCGCGCCGTGCCGATGCCATGCGACGCCACGCCGAGCGCGAAGCCGCGCGCCTCGACGTCGGAAACGCGCAGCACATTGAGGATACCCCGCGCGGTGACGGCGCCGAACACGCCCGTCGTGATGACGAGCACCGCCGTCAGCGAAGGCACGCCGCCGATCTCCTTCGCCACGGCCATCGCGATGGGCGTCGTCGCGGACTTCGGCGCGAGCGATGCAATCGACTGACGCGACGCCCCGAGCAAGGCCGCCACGGACACGGCGGATACGATCGCGGTCAGCGAGCCGGCGGCGAGACTCACGAGAATCGGCCACGCGAGCCGCTTCAGATTCGCCCACTGCCGATAAAGCGGCAACGCCAGCGCGACCGTGGCCGGCCCGAGCAGAAAATGCACGAACTGCGCGCCGTCGAAATACGTTTCGTAGGCCGTGCCGCTCGTCTTGAGCACCACGACGACGATGGCCACCGAAATCAGCACCGGATTGGCGAGCGGATTGAAGCGGCACGCCGCGTAGATGCGCTGCGCGATGAGGTACGCGAGCAGCGTGATGGTAAGGCCGAGCAGCGGCGTGGCCGCCAGATAGACCCAGATCGCTCCGAAGTGCGGCACCGGGATCATGTGCGGTCTCCGTGTTCATGGGCGACGCGGCGGCGGCCGCGCAGCATCGCACGCATGACGAGCGCGGTGACGGCGATCGCGAGTGTGGTACTGACTGCAACGGAGAACACGACGGCAAGCACGTCGCCGCGCAGCGCATGCGCCGAAACCATGATGCCGACGCCCGCCGGCACGAACAGCAGAGACAGGTGCCGGAGCAGTTCGAGCGCCGTGGGTTCGAGCGTGGCCGCGGCGGCCGGACGCAATGCGCAGTATCCGGCGAGCAGAAGCATGCCGATGACCGGGCCGGGCACCGGCAGGCTGAAGAGATAGGAAAGCCCTTCTCCGAGACACTGGAAAACGAGCAATGTAGCAATTGCGGCGAGCATGGGAAAAACTCCTGGTGCGTGCGATGTTCATGCCTTCTTTCGGCAGCGGACGAAGCGTACCCGAGATGCTCGGGAAGCGCGTGACTCGCCCGCACATCGGGCACGGGCTGGTCGATCCATCTGCCCCGCTCGATGCGACTTTGTGCAAAAAAAAGGCCCGCCTGAAAACGGCGGGCTGAAGCCACGGAAGATAACGCGCCATTCAAGGCGCGCTTAAAGTATCGCGCTTTATTTTCATGTCGCAACAGTACGAAGGGCATCCTAACTATTCGTCGTCATGCCACGAACATGCGCGGCATGACGATTGCGAGTCATCGGGCAGCGCGAAGCGCGATTGCTTCGCTCATCCGTTCACATCGATCCGGGAGACACCATGGCTCAACCGACCGAACACCTGCTCGACTGGCTTCGCGACGCGCACGCGATGGAACAGCAAGCCGAGCAAATGCTGCGCGCGCAGTCCGGGCGCCTCGAGCACTATCCGCAACTGAAGGCGCGTATCGATCAGCATCTGGAAGAAACGCTGGACCAGCAGAAGATCGTCGCCGCGTGCATCGAGCGGCTCGGCGGCAGCACATCGACGGTCAAGGATCTTGCCGCCAAGATGATGGCCTTCGCGCAAGCGGCGGGCGGCATGACGATGACCGACGAAGTCGTGAAAGGCGCCATCATGAGCTATGTGTTCGAGAACATGGAGATCGCGTCCTACACCTCGCTGATTGCGGCAGCGACGCGCTGCGGCGATGCCGAAACCCGGGCCGCGTGCGAACGGATCCTGCCTCAGGAGCAGGCAATGGCGCAATGGCTGCTCGAACACATCCCTTCCATCTCGACCGAATATCTCGACCGCTCGGCATCCGGTCAGGAAGCGAAGAAATAAGCCTTGCAGAAGGCTTCGACATGTTCGTTCATCCAGTCGTCATACCTAGCCGGAACACACCATGAGCCAGTATCCCGCGACCGACAACCAGCAAGCGAAGGGCCACTCGCTTGCCCGTGGACTCGCATTCTTCAGTCTCGCATTGGGAACCGCCCAACTGCTTGCGCCCCGTACCGTCGCACGCATGTCCGGCCTGCGCGTCAGCCCTGGCCTCGTCAGGCTGTATGGGCTGAGAGAGATTGCCTGCGGCATCGGCATACTTTCGTCGCGCGATCCGTCTCCGTATCTGATGGCGCGCATCGGCGGCGACGCGCTCGATCTGATGACCGTGGCGACGGCGCCACGCGAACGCCGGCAAGGCGCGCACACGCGTGCGCTCGGCGCCTTGCTCAACGTCGCGGGCGTCACCGCGCTCGATGCGCGCGCGGTGACTTCGCTGTCCGATGACCGGGCGCGGCAGCGCAGCGAACGCTCGGAGCATTACGCCCAGCTTTATCTTGACCGCACGGGCTTTCCGCGTCCGGCGGACGAGATGCGCGGCGCAGCGCGAAGCGATGGCAACGGCGCCTGAGTGCGGAGTCGGCAATGCATGCGCTCGTCACGCTGATGGAATAACGCTTGCTCGATCTCACTACCTTCAGCCAATCGAGCGATCACCATGACCCACTTCTTCATGCCTGCATCGCAGTACACAGCGCGTCTGCCGCTGCTTCAATGGCTGTCGGCTCCCGACGAGGATGCCGACGACGATCCCGACGACGTCCTCGACGAAACCGGCGAGATCACCAACCGCAGCAATGGCAAGAGCGGCACCGATACCACGGCGGAACCCGATCCCAAGCCGGACAACCATCAGGCATCGACGAGGCAATCATGACCGACGAACAGACGCCGCAGCATATCGAAGGGCAGCCGGTGCCGGGACACACCGAGAACATCCCGGCGAACCCGAAGGAGCCGGCGCCGCGCGGCCCCAACGAGGATCGCGCGCCGGACGCCGGTCCCGCTACCAAGCCGGGAACACCGCCGGGCACGCAAAGCGAAGGCGACCGCCTGAAGTCACCCGACTGACATCGGCGCTGCCGGTCGAACGCAGCGCCATTTGACTCGATAAGTCCATGAGGAGCACGCCATGAACCGAACCATCACGATCAGGGCCATGTTGATCGCCGCAGTGACGGCGTCCGTCTGCTTGACGTCGGGCTGCAACCGCAATACGAGCGGCGGAGGCACCGCGGCAAGCGACAGCGCAGGGTCATCCGCGCCGGCTGCCGCCAGCTTCCCGGCGACCGCCGCCAGCGACGCACCCGCGGGTGCGAGCCAGTAAGCGAACAGGTACGACTGGCGAGGCGGCGTCGCGCCGCGCATTGCCAGATCGGCTTCGCCCGCGCCGGGGTTGACCGGCTTCGCCGTCGGTCGGATGCGGTGCGGGTAAGTCGTCGATTGCTGCGCAATTGAATCGGCATCCGAAACATTCACATCGCGAGAACGTCGCCGCCCGCTTCCAGTCGATTACCCGATACCCTATTCTCCCGGTGCCATCGACATATCGGGCGTACCCGCCGACGTCGAGCGCGCTTTGGCATCCGTCGAATTTACCTCTCTCGGCATGTCCCCCGGAACTCGATTCCAAGGGCTCGATACCGGCTCACTGTGATACGTCATGCCCGACGTGGCGGCACCGTGAGATCCGCCGCTGCCATTTCCACCGTTGCCATTTCCACCTGCAACTGCCGAGCTTGCAGCTAACAACGTCGCGATGGAAACCGACAACGCAAGGGTTCTACGGACATCGAGTTGGTGAAGCATGGGAGTTCTCCAATCTTGTTCAGATTCAAGTAAGTTTTACGGCGTCGGCCACAAATCTAGCGACGTATCAGTCAATACGAACGCTCGCCAAACACAGACGCACGGCTTCAAGAAATCGCCGCGCCAACGGTAAGTTTGACGTCGTACGAACATCTGAATAGACTTCGCCTTCGCGCCCCGCCCCGAAGTCCCATGATTGCCCATCAGGAAACATCTGTCCCGGACAGCACTGCGCTCGATATCCCCGTTCCGCCACGCGACTTTGGCGTGACCCGGCGCATGCTGCTCGCGGTGCTTGCAGCATCAATCATCACACCATTGCTTTTTCTCGCCACGTACGGTTATTTCGGTTTTCAAACCAGAATCGCGGATTCGACTGAAGGAATCGACAGACTCTCGCGAGTTGCCGAGGAGCAGGCCGTAAAAGTCCTCGACGTGAATCAGGAGGTATCGCTTCGAATAATGGCCTTTCTCGGTGACGACGGGGATGTCCCACTTCGCGCGCGACAGCAATCTGTTCATCGCTTTCTGAGGCAAACCGCCGAGCGGGTGCCATCGGTTTTCTCGATTGCTGTCTTTAGCCGGAAAGGAAATTTGCTTGCCAGCAGCAGCACCTATCCGGTCGGCCTTCAATCGATTGGAGACCGCTCGGATATCTGGTCTGCACGCCATGCCGCTTCTGCGGCAGTTGGCATGCTGCGGCCCGAACAAATATCCGACCCGGCTCGGGACGTTTTCGATGTGACGTTCCCTCGATACGACTCGAGTGGCCAGTATCTCGGTGTCTTGGCCATATCCCTTCGACGCGATTATTTCTCGTCGTTCTACGACCGGCTGACCGCACATGACCGGGCTTTGACGGTGGGCCTTTTCCGAAGCGACGGTACTACGCTCGTTCGATTTCCCGAGCCAAAAGCGCGACGCGCACCGACAAGCAGTCAACCCTTGCTGGAAGCTATTCAGGCTAATCGGCAAAGCGGACGTCTCAAGGGTTTCTCGACGCTCGACGGCGTCGAGAAGCTCCTGGTGTATCGAGAGGTCGGCTCATACCCGCTTTACGTGACCTCCGGAATCCCGGTCTCGACGGTTACATACAGATGGTTGCGACACGACGGTCTTATCGCCATCGCGACGCTGGTTCCATGCGTAGGCATCTGGTTTCTGGTCGTGTTCAGTTTGAGCCGTCTGAAACGTGAACGAACGGCGTGGGACAGATGGAAAGCCGAGTTCGGGATGCGCGTTTCCGCGGAAGCAACAAGCCGTCAGATGAAGCGTATGGGCGCACTCGGCAATCTCGTGGCAAACGTCGCGCATGACTTCAACAATCTCCTCATGGTGGTCAAGGCGAACATGGAACTGGCCCGTCGCAAGCACTTCAACGGACTGGAGAAAGAAGTCATCGCAGTGGAACGGGCTTCCGCTTCGGCGGAGGTCCTGGCAAGGCGGCTACTCAGCGTCGCTCGCAAGCAACCGCTGCGTGAGGAGTTCGTGGATGTCAAAGATTGGCTCGAACGGGAAGCCTCTCTGATTCAGATGTCGCTCAATGAGCGCATCCGCTTTCACATCAGGTCTTCTGACGAAATCTGGCCAATCTACGTTGACCAAACCGAACTTCAATCGGCGCTGATAAACCTTGCGGTGAATGCCAGGGATGCAATGCCCGGCGGCGGCGACTTTACCATTCGCACCAGGAACATCACGCTCGATACTTCGAAAGGAAGCCTGAAGCCCGGTGACTATGTTGTCATCGCTTGTTCCGATACCGGCGTCGGCATGCCGGCATCAGTGATGCAACGCGCATTCGAGCCGCTTTTTACGACCAAAGCCGCGAACGCTGGCACGGGGCTCGGCCTTGCGCAGGTCATCGCAATGTGCGAGCAGGCGCGCGGAACAGCACGCATCGAGAGCGAGGAAGGTAAAGGAACGACCGTGTCGCTCATTCTTCCCCGTGGCTCCGGGCAGGCCGAAGCCAAAGCCAAAGCGACGACCGTGTCTCCCTCACCACCCGTCACGGTGACGGAGGCGACCAAGGGTTCCATTTTGCTGGTCGAAGACAACGAGGAAGTGGCCGCGGGACTTTCGGCCGTACTGGAGGTGTTCGGCTGGCAATCCCGACACGAACTCACCGGAGATGCAGCGCTAGGTCTGCTGGAGGACGGCGCGAAGTTCGATCTCATTCTCTCCGACATTCAAATGCCTGGGCTCAACAACGGAATCGATGTTGCGGAAAAAGTGCGGCGGAAATGGCCGAAGCAGGCTATTGCGCTGATGACCGGCTATGCCGACGAGTTCGAACGAGCAAAAAACGCCGGTGTAACGATTCTTTCCAAGCCCTTCAACATCGACGACCTTCAGGCTTTGCTGCAGAGCGTAGCACCCGCGATCAGGTGATTCGTCACTCTCGCCCATCGCCGCCAACGCGATGAACATCGTCGCTGCCGCAGCAAATGGAAGCGGAGTCAGCCGCTTCGCCGACTTAAGCCGTCACCGCCGTGCGCTGACGACTGACAAGCTGATTGTCCTTGCCTTCGACGAGGCGAGTCAGCGCGATATCGAACTGAATTTCCTTGTAAGCGTCCGCCTTTAGACCGAGCGCAAAGCCGCCCTTCTTTTCGACGACATGAGGAATCAATTCCTCGCGCGTGGCATACGCGAAGTCATCCCAAATGAGCGGATCGCCCTCGATGTTGATCTGCGTGGTCAGCTTGCGGAAGTTATCGCTCGTCACGAAGAAATGAACGTGTGCAGGACGATTGCCATGCCGTGCAAGCGCGTTCAGCAATTCTTGCGTCGAACCGTGAGGCGGGCATCCATAGCCTACGGGCATGAGCGTGCGGAACTCGTACTTGCCGTCTTGTCCTGTTCTCACCGCGCCACGCAAGTTGAAGTCACTCTGTGCGCCGGTCGGATCGAAATGCGAGTAGAAGCCTTTCGAGTTTGCATGCCAGCACTCCACGACGGCATCCGCGACAGGCTTGCCGTCGGGACCGGTTACGGTGCCGCGAATGACAAGCGGCCCGGCGTCATCGTCCGGATTGAGGTCGATCTTCGCCACACCATCGCGCAACGGTGCGCCCGCCACATACAGCGGACCTTCGATGGTACGCGGTGTGCCGCCGTGAATGTCCGCGTGACGGTCCTGCGCATCCATGCGAATGTCGAGAAACTTCTCGAGACCGAGACCCGCCGCGAGCAAGGCCGCTTCCCCGTCGCGACCGAGCCGGTTGAAGTAGTTCACGCCTGCCCAGATTTCATCGGGCGTCATATCGAGGTCGTCGATGGCCTTGAACAGGTCGCTTAGCAGCCGATGCGTGATCTGCTTCGCACGTGCATTGCCGTTATCGCTGCCGAGATTGGCGGCGGCCGAAAGCAGGCCCTGAACTTCCTTCGTATCGAATACTTTGACGCTCACGATGTTGTCTCCATAGGTATGGGGGGTACGACACAGCTCTTCCGTTCCGCGGTACCACGCGCGGACTCACGCGTCGTCTCGACGACAAATTAGGCCGCACCCGCATATCCGTCAAATAGATCAAATGTGGTTGATGCCATCCATGAAATGGATGACATCCCGGCGCGAATGTCGGCTGGCTTCAAAACTTGTGGCGGATGCCCACGCGGACCGTGCTTTGACGATCGCTCGTCGACGGCGTGAGGTTGTTGATCGCCGCAACCGCCGCTGTGCCGGTGGAATCGATGCCGGATGCCTTCTGGTACACGCCGATCAGATAGACATCGGTGCGCTTAGACAGGAAGTAATCGGCGCCGAGCGCGCCTTGGTAATACTTGGCGCCGGGATTGTTGCCGGTGGCCGAATCGACGTCGCCGCCCTTCGTGTAGTCGAATGCCGCGCCGAGCAGGAGCGCCGGCGTGAGCTGATACCTGAAGTTGACTTCGACGTTATTGAAGTTCGCATTGCCGGAATAGCCGCGCGGATTGGGACCGGAGTTCGCGGTATCGCCGAGGTTCTTGAACTGCACGTTGGAATACGTTGCACCCACCGTGGCCGCGCCGAATGCATAAGCAGCGCCTGCCGCGACCACCTGATAGGTACGAGCCGATGCATAGCCGCTATAGACGGGCGAAGAGATAAAGTTCGCGCTCGCAGCGGGCGGCGTGCTTGCGCCGTTGTCGCCGAAGAAGCCGACGTTCGGATTGCGCGCGTTCAGGTAACCGACGCCCAACGTCAGCGGGCCGTTCGCATAGCCCGCACCGAGCGACCACAATTGGTTGCGCGAGACCGCACCCGCGACGCCGCCCAGACCGTAGACGCCGCCGAAGGTAACGCCGTAGTAAGCCTTACTGACGAACTTGATCGCGTTGTTCACGCGATACGCGTTGTTGAGGTTATCCAGATCGCCTGGATGCGCGCCGATATATCCCGCCCACTGGGTACCGGACTCGAACGGGCCCACATAATCCACGACCGAATCGTATTGCCGCCCGAGCAACACGGTGCCGTAAGCACTGGACAAGCCCACGTACGCCTGCCGGCCGAACATCAGACCTTGCGTGCTGCCGCGGTTCTTCTGCGCAAGCGAGCCGTTATTCAGGTCGAAGCCGTTCTCGAGTACGAACAGCGCAGCAAGCCCGCCGCCAAGCTCTTCCCTGCCCCTCAATCCCCAGCGGCTGGCCTGCATGACGCCGCTCGACAGGTTGTAGAGATTGTGGCCGCCGGCGTTCGATGTCCAGTTGAAGCCATCGTCGACGATGCCGTACAGCGTCACCGCACTTTGTGCGTGCGCCGTGCCTGCAACTGCAAGCAGCGCCAGAGAAGTTCCCAAGGCGAGTTTCATACGTGCGTGTTCCATGCGAGTCGTTCTGTTGATTGACGCAATGAAGGCTCATTGCGGTGATGAATGCGATGCGCCACGCAGTCTGCGGCCGCTCGTTTCACGCGGCAAATAAGCCAAAAGCATGACCGGCGATAAGCGCGATCGATATGTCATGCGAGGCAAGGGCTATTCCGTACGACATGCAACGGCACATGCACCAGATTCATGTCGCGCATTTTTGTCTCGAATTTGACCGCGATTATCGAGGCTCATATCGTGGGCCCATCGCATCGCATCGATACGACTCGCACCGCTTCTTGAGCATCAGGGAAGCGGGAACCATCACCTCATGTCTTCCCCAACCATGAACCCTGAAGCTCTGAATTCCGACCTGAGCGCGCTCGCTCAAACCCGATCGGCTCGTCGCCCAAGCAACGTGCGCCGTGCAGTCACGACGGCAGTGCTCGGCCAGATCCTCGAGTGGTATGACTTCTTTCTGTACGGCACCGCCGCCGCGCTCGTCTTCGGCAAGCTGTTCTTTCCGGTCGGCACCGATCCGCTCACGGGCACCATCGCCGCATTCGGCGGCTTCACGGTCGGCTTCATCGCGCGACCCATCGGCGGCGTGCTATGCGGACATATCGGCGACCGTTACGGCCGCAAGGTCGTGATGATGCTGACCCTTCTCACGATGGGCACCGCCACGGTCCTGATGGGCGTTTTGCCGACCTATCAGCAGGTCGGCATTGCGGCGCCCGTGATGCTCGTTCTGTTGCGCATTCTTCAGGGACTGGCCGCCGGCGGCGAATGGAGCGGCAGTATCCTGCTGATCCACGAGAACGCGCCGCAATCGAAGCGCGGCGCGCTCGCGGCGTGGAGCCCGTGTGGCGCGGCACTCGGCTTCGTCCTGTCCACCGGTGCGTTCCTGCTGGTGCAGAACTTGCCGGCGGGCGACTTCCAGAGCTGGGGATTGCGCCTTCCGTTTCTCGCGAGCGCCGCACTCGTTCTTCTCGGCTTGTGGATGCGCCGCTCCGTCGGAGAAAGTGCCGCATTCGCCGAAGTCAAGGCGACGCGCCACGAAAGCCGGATGCCTGTCATCGAAGTGCTGCGCCAATGTCCGCGCGAAGTGCTGACCGTGTTCGGCCTGCGCTTCGGCGAGGGCGCGGCGTCCTACCTCTTCTTCGCATTTTCGATCGCCTACGGGCAGTTTCTGGGCATCAAGTCGAGTTGGGTTCTGAGCGGCCTGTGCATTTCGATGCTGCTGATGATCCCCGTTTCGCTCTTCTTCGGCTGGGTGACCGACAAGGTCGGACGCAAGCCGGTGTATCTCGCCGGCGCAATCGCCATCGTGCTGGTCGCGTGGCCGTACTTCGCGCTGCTCGGCTCGGGCGAGTACTGGAAGGTGGTTGCGGCGCTCGTCCTCGCGAACAGCATCACGCTTGGCATTCTCGAAGGCGCGCAACCCGCGTTCATCAGCGAGATGTTGCCGGTGCACCTGCGTTTCTCGGGACTCGGCATTGGGCGGGAAGTCTCTTCCGTACTCGGCGGCGGCCTCTCGCCGATGATCGCCACCGCGTTGCTTGCCCACTATCACAGCGCCGTGCCGGTCGCCATTTATCTGGGCGTACTCGGCCTGATCACCGTCGTCGCCACGCTGCTCGCACGCGAGACGTATCCCAAAGCGATGCGCGCCGCTGCACGCCGTCAGCCCGAATGACATCGACACACATCGACCGAGAGGTATCACCTATGCAAGCCCTTCGAAGCGAAGCCATCATCGATTCGCAAAACGACTATCCCGAGTACGCTGGACCGCTGCACCTCGATACGCTGATCGAGGAAGTCGAGCGCCGCCGCGACGAGTTCGACGCCCTGTCCCACGTGCCGCGCGATATGGTCGGCAAGATGAAGCGCGCGGGGATTTTCCGCGCGAGCACGCCCAAACGTTTCGGCGGCGATGCGCTGCCGCCCGCGCGCTTCCTCGAGATGCTCGAACGTATCGCGATCGCGGACGGATCGGCCGCCTGGGTCGCGGCGTTCGGCTCCGCGAACACGTACCTGGCTTCACTGCCTGTGGAGACCCAGGCGCGAATCTATGCGGCCGGTCCCGATCAGGTCTTCGCCGGCGGCTTGTATCCGCTGCAAAAGGCCGAGCGCGCGCCCGGCGGATTCCTCGTGTCGGGACAGTGGCGCTTTGCGAGCGGCTGCAAGGGCGCGGACTGGATCGGCGTGGGAATCGGCGGGGCGCCGGCCGGCACCGACGACAAGAACGCCGGCAAGCCTTTTACTGCGGTTTTCCCGGCGAGCGAAGTGGAGATCGTCGATAACTGGAACGTGGTCGGCATGCAGGGCACGGGCAGCCATGATCTGCGCCTGAAGGACAAATACGTCGAGGAACAATGGACCTTCGTGCGCGGCGGCACGCCGCTGATCGATGAACCGCTGTACCGGTATCCCGCCGTCGCGTATCAGGCGCAGGTGCATGCGGCAGTGAACATAGGCCTGGCGCGCGCGGCGCTCGACCTGCTGGCGGGGATGTCCGGCGTGACGAAAACCACGACCGGTGCGCCGCGTCTCGCCGATCGCGCCTACTATCGTTCCGGGCTCGCGCAGGCGGAAGCACAACTGCGCAGCGCGCGGGCGTTCTTCTTCGAGTGCGCGGAAGCATCGTGGCGCACGGTGCTCGCGGGCGACCCGGTGTTGCCTGCCGAAGCAAACTTGCTGCGTCTGTCGGCGACGCACGCCGCCCACACCTGCGCCGATATCGTGATGCAGGCGTACAAGATGGCGGGCATCGGCGCGATCTACCGCGAGAACCGGATGCAGCGTCTGGTACGCGATTCGATCGTCGTCACGCAACACGCCTTTCTCGGCGAAGGCAATTACGACGCATCGGGCGCGATCTTCGTCGGCATTCCGCCCGTTACGCCGTATCCCTGAACCCGCGAATCCTGAAAGGACATCTGCCATGACACACGATCAAGCGCGCACACAGTTTCGCAACGCGATGGCCTCGCTCGGCGCCGCCGTCAACGTCATTACCACCGACGGCCCGCACGGACGCTGCGGTATCACGGCAAGCGCCGTGTGCTCCGTGACCGATACGCCACCCACGATGCTCGTCTGCATCAATCAGTCGAGCTACGTTCACGATGTGTTGCTCGCTAACGGCCGGGCGTGCATCAACGTGCTGGGCGCGCACGCGCAGGAACTGGCGCGCGCGTTCGCGGGCATGGACGGAGGCTCGATGGACGAACGCTTTGCGCGCTGCGGTTCGCGGCCTGGCGCATTGCAACTTCCCGTGCTCGACGATGCAATCGCGAGTCTCGAAGGCCGTATCGTCGACGACAAGCAGGTCGGTTCGCATTCAGTGCTTTTCGTACAGGTAGAACACATCGGCTCGCGCGAAGACGGCGATGGGCTTGTGTACTTCGGCCGGCAGTTTCATCGGCTCGCGCGCGCGGCTGCTTCCTGCGAGGCGGCGTAAGCATGCAAATCTGCCTGTTTCTGATCGGTGCGGGCGGACAGCGCCCGTTGGTCGATATTGCGCCATTGCAGCGCATCGACGGCTTACGCAGTCTGGTCGTGCACGAGCCGATGGCGCAACACGTCGATCCGCGCATTCCGCCCGCGGCCGATGCGCCATCGTGCGTGCTTCAACTGTATTTCGATGAACTCGCCGCGCTCGAAGCTGCCGCGAGACTCGATGGCCCGATCCATCGCGCGCTTCGAGAACCTTTGATCGCCGGGCGCTTCATGCAGCAAGTCATGGCCGTGCGCGCGCTGGCCTCGCACGCGCCATCCACCCAAGCGCGCATTCAGCGCTGCACCTATCTCGTCGCGTACGAAGGGCCCGCCGAGGACTTCGACACATGGCTCGCGCATTACCTGCGGCATCACGCGCCGTTGATGTCCACCTTGCCGCGATTGCGCGAGCTGGAGATCTACACGCGCATCGATTGCACCATCGGCCTGCCTTGCACGCGCGCGAATGCGATGCAGCGCAACAAGGTCGTCTTCGACGATGCGCCCGCGCTCGCCGACGCACTCGCCTCGCCGGTGCGCGAATCGATGCGGCGCGATTTCCATACCTTGCCGCCCTATCGCGGAGCCACGCCGCATTTTGCAATGCACAGCACATACGGTAATCTCGCCACACATTGATGGCCGCATGGCGCGACCAGCGCTCGTTCGTGAGTCAACCGTGTATGACGAAGCCCAACTCCGGTATCGCCGATCTCAATCTGCTGCGCGTGTTCCTCGCCATCTGGGATTTGCGCAGCCTGACCGCCGCCGGCGAACGTCTCGAACTGACGCAGCCCGCGGTCAGTCATGCGCTACGGCGCTTGCGCACGATCTTCGGTGATCCGCTTTTCGTGCGCACGCCCACCGGCATGGTGCCGACCGATGCCGCGCATCGGCTGTATCCGCCGCTCGCGCAGGCGTTGTCGATCATCAACGAGGCGGTCCAGCAACTCGCCAGCTTCGATCCCGCGACCGCCCGGCGCGTGTTTCGCATTTCGATGTCGGACATGTCGGAATTCTTTTTTCTGCCGCCGCTCGTCGCGCTGCTCGACCGCGAGGCGCGCGGCATTCGAATCGAAGCGGTCAATGTTCCGGTGGAATCCGTAAGCAGCGCCATGCGCGCCGGAGAAATCGATCTTGCGCTCGGCTATGTACCGGGTCTCGACGCGGGATGCGTGAGCGAGACGCTATTCGTCGACGAGCATGTATGCGTCGTGCGCGCCAATCATCCGTTACGCAAGTCGCGGCCGACACGCGACGACCTGACCGCCTTGCGCTACGTCTACGCGAGCACCAACGCGACGGGCCATCGCATGGTCGAGCAATGGCTCGACGAGCTGAATTTCAAGCGCGATGTCGCGGTCCGGCTGCCGCATTTCGTCGTGGCGCCCGAAATCGTGATGAACACGGACCTTGCCGTGCTCTTCCCCAAGAGCATCGCGCTGCGCTTCAATCGTAGTAAGGCCTTTCGCATTCTGCCATTGCCTTTTGCGCTGCCGCCCATCGAGATTCAGGTGCACTCGCACACGCAATTCACGAGCGATCCGGGCGTAGCGTGGCTGCGCAATACGATCCATTCGATGTTTCGCCAGCCCGACGCGTGACGCTCATTTGCTGGGCTGATATCACGCGTTCTTTTCGGCGAATTTGACCGGGGTGAGTGTCGCCACGACACTGTTTGTCATGCGAAGCCTCAAGGAGGCTGCAGCCCTTCTCATTCAATGCGAGCAGACATGGCAACAGTTCATACCTCGACCGCCGAAACCAGCGCGGCAATGCCGGATCGCACGCTCAGACGTATCGTCATTGCGTCGGTCGCGGGCAACGCGATGGAGTGGTACGACTTCTTCGTCTACGGAACGGCGGCCGCACTCGTGTTCGGCAGTTTGTTTTTTCCGGCCAATGCGGACCCGCTGATCGGCACGCTCGGCGCGTTCGCGGCATTCGCGATGGGCTTCGTCGCACGGCCGCTCGGCGGTATCGTGTTCGGCCATATCGGCGACCGTTATGGACGGCGCGCGTCGCTCGTCTGGACATTGCTCATCATGGGCTTCGCGACGTTCGGCATCGGCCTGTTGCCGACTTACGATCACGTCGGTCTGTGGGCGCCTGTTGCGCTCGTCGCACTTCGCCTGCTGCAAGGCATCGCGTCCGGCGGCGAATGGGGCGGCGGCGTGCTGATGATCAGCGAGAACGCGCCGCCTGAAAAGCGCGGCTATTACGCGGCGTGGAGTCAGCTCGGCGTCGGCGGCGGTTTCGTTCTTTCCTCGGCGGCGTTTCTCGCGGTGCAGGCCTTGCCGCACGATCAGTTCATCTCGTGGGGATGGCGCCTGCCGTTTCTCGCGAGCATCGTGATCTTCGCGCTCGGCGTCTACATTCGTCATAGCCTGCCTGAGAGTCGCGACTTCGAGAACGCGGAAGAAGCGGGCAAGACGTCGCACATGCCGGTGCTCGAAGCGATCAAGCGTCATCCGAAGGAAATACTGATGGCGATGGGCCTGCGCGTCGCGGAGAACGGCGGCGCGTACATCTTTCTCGCGTTTTCGCTGGTGTACGGCAAGTTCATCGGCATTCCGAATTCGACGATGCTCACCGGCGTCATGCTCGCGATGGTCGTCGAAATGATCGCAATGCTGCTGTGGGGCAAGCTCTCCGATCGCATCGGACGCAAGCCCGTGTATATGATCGGCGCCGCATCGCTCGCGGCGATGGCCTTCCCGTTCTTCTGGCTGCTGGACACGCATTCGACACCGCTCATCTGGCTTGCGCTGGTGCTTGGCACGGCCGTCTGTCACGGCGCGATGATCGGCACCTTGCCTGCGCTCGTCGGCGAATTGTTCAGCACGGAAGTGCGCTACTCGGGCGTTGCGCTCGGGCATGAAGTGGCTTCGATTTTCGCTGGCGGTCTGTCGCCGCTCCTCGCAACCGCGTTGCTTTCACACTATCACGCGTCCTGGCCCGTCGCGGTGTTTCTCATCGCGCTCAGTCTCGTGACGGTCGTCACGCTGCGCTTCACGCACGAAACGCGTCATCAGTCACATTGATGCGATACACGATTTTTAGCCTATTTTTCTTATTCGGCGTGCGGCTCTAAGATCGATGCATGGTTGTGGGAAACACATCGAAAGGAAGGCGATCATGCAAGCTCAAACCGTGAAAGTCCGAGTCGACGCGTTGCGCGAGGAAGCGCACGGCGTGCGCTCGTTCAGCGTCTCGCGAATCGACGGCGCGCCCTTCGAACCCTATGAGCCCGGCGCGCATATCGATGTGACCGGCCCCTCGGGTGTCACGCGTCAGTACTCGCTCTGCGGCGATCCGGCATGTCTCCGGACGCAGATCTTCGCGGTCAAGAAGGAAGCGCAATCGCGCGGCGGTTCACGCTCGCTTCACGAGGAAGTGACCGTGGGCTCCGAGCTTTCCGTCGGCGCGCCGCGCAGTCTGTTCCAGCTTCACGCGGCCGCAAGCGAGCACATTCTGATCGGCGCGGGCATCGGCATCACGCCCTTGCTGTCGATGGCTTATCGCCTCGTCGCGAGCAATGCGCGCTTCACGCTGCATTACTTCGCGCGCAGCGAGGCGCATGCGGCATTCATGACCTTGCTGACGCGTGCCCCGTTCAACGCGTACGTGAAGCTGCATTTCGGCGTCGAGCGGCACGAGCAGCGCGACAAGCTCGACGAATGTATCCGCGATGCCGGTCCGAACGCACACGTCTACACATGCGGGCCGAGCGCCTTCATGGATGCCGTGGTCGAGACGGCGCAAGCTCGCCTGCCCGCGGACGCGATCCATCTGGAGCGCTTCAAAGCCGAGCCGATTGCCACGGCCGAAGCCTCGTTGGACAGCTTCGAGGTGCAACTCGCAAGCAGCGGACAAACGGTTCGCGTGGACAAGAGCACGTCGATCGTCGATGCGCTCGCCTCCATCGGCATAGAAGTCGATACCTCGTGCGGCGAAGGCGTTTGCGGTACGTGCATGGTGGATGTCGTGAGCGGCGAGCCCGAGCATCGCGATCACTGTTTGAGCAAAGCGGAACGCGCGAGCAACAGCGTGATTTGCTGCTGCGTGTCGCGTTCCCGTTCGCCCGTGCTGGTGCTCGATCTCTGAGCGAAATCACATCGTCTTGAAGCTCGCGAGGGTGTCGGTCATCAGGGCGCGCATCCACGCGTTGCCTTCGTCGTCGTGAAAGTGTTCGTGCCAGTGCATCGTCACGGCCACTCTCGGCAACGGTACAGGCAGCGCGTAAATGTTGAACGCCTCGCCTCTGTTGAGGATATGCGCGAGCTTTTCCGGCAGCGTGGCGAACAGATCCGTTGCAGCCAGCACGCCGGGCACCGCCACGAAATGCGGCAACGCCAGCGCGATATTGCGTCCGACGCCTCGTCCGCGCAGCGCATCGTCGAGCGCGTCATGGCTGTGTTCGAGCGAGCGAACCTGAACGTGCGACGCGGCAAGGAACTGCGCGAGTTTCAGCTTCGTGCCTTCGGGCAGATCGTCGCGCTTGCGGGTCATGCATACATACGATTCCTCGAATAGCACGCAATGGCGCGTGCGCGGCAATAGCGACGGCAAGTTGCCGATCGCGAAATCCAGCCGGCTCGCGCGCAACGCTTCTTCGATTTCTTCGACCGGCAACGGCTCGACCACCAGCTTCGCGCGCGGCGCGGCATCGTGCAACGCGGCGCAGATCGCCGGCAGATACGCCATCTCCCCCGCATCCGAGAGCGACAGGCGAAAGGTACGCGTGCTCGTCGCCGGATCGAAACGCTCGGCGTAACGCAACGCCTGGCGCACGGTGTCGAGCGCGCGCCCGACGATTTCGGCCAATTCCAGCGCGACGGGCGTGGGCTGCATGCCCGTGCGCGTGCGGATGAATAGCGCGTCGTCGAACAAGGTGCGTAATCGCCCGAGCGAATAGCTGACCGCCGGTTGAGAGAGCGCGAGACGCTCGCCTGCGCGCGTCAGGCTGCGCTCTTCCACGATAGCCTGGAAAACGCGCAGCAGATTCAGATCGATATGGTCGATGGATGTCATGACGGGCCGTCCGAGATATAGGCCGCACTGATTGAGCGACCCGTTTTTAATCGATTTGACGCATGATCCTCGAAAAGCGAGACTGATGTCAACGAGAGGATTTGCCGAGCGCCCAGCCAAGCTCGCGTCAGTCGTTCGATCAGCCACTCAACTTCTCCGAGGAATACGATGAGTACGCCGACCTATCAGACCATCGACACCAGCGCGCTCGCCAGGCGCGCGGAGTCCGATCGCATTGCGCCTTCGCTTTACTACGATCCGGAGTTGTTCGAGGCCGAACTCGAACGCATCTTCTACAAGACGTGGGTGTGGGTTGCGCATGACAGCGAGTTGCCGAAGCCCGGCGACTTCGTGACGACGACCATCGGCCGTCAGCCGGTCATCGTCGTGCGCGACAAGACCGGAACCGTGAACGTGTTGCAGAACCGTTGCCGTCATCGGGGCGCGACCGTCTGCGAAGAGCACAAGGGCAACGCCAAGGGTTTCACATGCCCGTATCACAGCTGGTCCTATGCGCTCGACGGCACGCTGCGCGCCCTGCCCTACGGCGATGGTTATGAAGGCGTGTGCGAGAAAGGCGATCTGCCGCTCAAGAAGCTGCGCGTGGGCGTTTATCAAGGGCTGATTTTCGCGAGCTTCGATGAATCGATCGAACCGCTCGAGGACTTCCTCGGCGGCGCCAAACCGTGGATCGATCTTTTCATGAAGCAGGGCGCGGGCTACCCCATCAAGGCGAATGGCGAGCACAAGTTCAGGTTCAAGGGCAACTGGAAGATCCAGCTCGAGAACACGACGGACCTGTATCACTTTCCCGTCGTCCATAAGTCATGGATGAAGTCCATCGACGATGAAACGGCCGCCGTCATCACGAGCTTCATGACGAGCGACAAGGCGTTCTGCCGATCGCTCGGCAATGGTCACAGCCTTGCCGTGCTGATGCCGGAATTCGTCGATCTCGATCAGGACGACGGCGCGCCGCTGCCCGAACGTTTCAATGAACTCGCCGCGCAACTCGCAGAGAAACACACGCCCGAAGAAGTGCGCCGCATCGTGCGTTCGCTGATGGGCGTCGGCTTCAACCTCAATCTGTTTCCGAACCTCGCGCTTTCGATGGCGTTCTTCCGCGTGCTGCGCCCGATCTCCGCGGTGGAAACGGAAATCCGCCATGTCGCGCTGGGAATGGACGGCGGCCCCGAGGAAGCCAATCGCGCGCGCTTGCGCATGCACGAGCACTTCCAGGGCCCGTTGGGCTTCGGCAGCCCTGACGACGCCGAAGCGTGGGAGCGCGTGCAGCGCGGCTCATACGCCGGCCCTGACGTACCTATCCTCGTGAACCGCGGCCTCAACCGCGAAACGACCGCACCGAACGGTGAGAAGACCGCGCATTCGACCGACGAAACCGGCATGCGCGAAGCGTACAGACAATGGCGCGCGATGATGGAGCAAGCATGATGGACGAACGCAACGCACTCTTCACGGACCAGACCTTGGCGCGCGCGATCGCATTCATCTGGCGGGAAGCGGAACTGCTCGACCGCCGGGACTATCGCGCCTGGCTGGATATGTGGGACCCGAAAGGCCATTACGTCGTGCCGATCGATCCGCGGACGACCGACTACGCGTCCACGCTCAACTACGCATACGATGACCATCACATGCGCGAGTTGCGCGTGCAGCGTATGACGTCCGGCTTTTCGGCGTCGGCCTCCGATGCGGCGCGCACGGTACGCACGGTGTCGCGCTTCACGCTCTCTGGCGACAGCGCGGACCTCGTCGAGGTCAAGTCCTCGCAGATCGTGATTGCCTACAAGCGCGGTCTGTCCACGATCTTTGCTGCCGACCTGACGCACAAGATCGATATGTCGAGCGGCGAGCCGCGTCTGTCGGAGAAGGTGATCCGCCTGATCGACTCGACCGAGGCGCTGAGCGCCATCGGCTTTCTGCTTTGAAGTCATGCGCGCGTCGTGTCGATGTCGGTCGTCCGGCATTGCCTTCAGCGATGCGCGCGCTATCCATTCGCTACGTTCATGCCAACACTCGAAGTCTATTTGCCTCAAGGTCACGCCGACGAACGCAAGGCATCGCTCATTCAAGGGCTCACGCAAGCGACCGTCGACGCGATCGGTGCGCCGGCCGAATCCGTGCGCATTCTGCTGTCGGAGTTGCCCGCATCCAATAGCGGCCTCGGCGGCAAAGTCAGCGCGGCGGGATTGCCCGTCATCATCGCGATCCTGATTGCTGGCCGCACGCAGACGCAGAAAGAAGCGCTGATCGCGCATCTGTCGGAGACCGGCGCTTCCGTGCTGAATGTGCCCTTGCAGTCCACGCGCGTGTTGATCAAAGACATTCCGAATACCGATTTCGGCCTGGGCGGAAAGACCGCTCGCGCCTTGGGCCGATAAGAATACGTGAAGCCATGACGGACAAAATCATCGAGAGCCTGCAGGCGCGCTTGCGCGTGCTCGAAGCGCAGAACGCGGTGCGCAAGACCATCGCCCGATACATGGCGCTCTGCGATGTGCCGGCACGCGCGCTCAAAGGTGAATCGCTGACGGCACTCTTCAGCGATGACGCCGTGTGGGAAGGCATCGGTCCACAGTATGCGGACAAGTTCGGCCGCTTGGCGGGGCCGAACGCTATCGTCGCGATGCTGCAACGCTACCTGCCGCCCACGCCGCACTTCGCGACCAACGTCCACTTCCTGACGAGCGAGCATATCGAAGTGAACGGCGATACGGCGAAGGGCCGCTGGATCATGTTGCAGGCATCCGGATATGTCGATGCAAACGCCGAGCTCATCTCGGCGCGGCTCGATGTGGATTTCACTCCGTCGCCTCACGATGAAGACGTTTGGCTGATTCGCCACTTCCGCACCGAACGCCTTTTCGACGCGCCCTGGCAACTCAACCCCGCGCAAGGAGTCCGTGCATGAGCGCCTTTTTGCAGCGATTCGATCTCGCGACGCATGCCGCCGCCGATGCACCGACCATCGCGATCAAGGACAGTATCGACATAGCCGGCTATCCGACGACCGCGGCCAGCCGCGCACTCGCCGATGCGCCGCCCGCACCGCGCCACGCGCAAGTCGTGCAGCGGCTGCTCGATGCGGGCTGGCGCATTACAGGCAAGGCGAACATGCACGAACTGGCGTTCGGCATGACAGGCCTCAACGACTTCAGCGGCACGCCCGTCAATCCCCAAGATCCGGCGCGCATTCCCGGCGGATCGTCGAGCGGCTCGGCATCGGCGGTGGGGCTCGGGCTCGTCGATGCCGCCCTCGGCACCGATACCGGCGGCTCCGTGCGTTGCCCCGCGGCATGCTGCGGCGTGATCGGCCTGAAGCCGACTTTCGGGCGCGTGTCGCGTGAAGGTGTCGCGCCGCGCCAGACGTCGCTCGACTGTGTCGGCCCGTTTGCACGGGAGATGAACACGGTCATCGACGTAATGCTCGCAATCGATCCGTCATTTCAGGGCGGCCGTGCGCGCCGCGACGTGACAGCGATACGCGTCGCGTTGCCCGATGTGCAAGCCGAAGGTCGGATCCGCGACGCGGTGGCGAGCGCGGTCGCGCGCAGCGGACTCGCGTCGCGCGCCGTGCAGCTCGAATCCATTCAGGATGCGTTCACGGCCGGTCTCGCCGTCATCAACGCCGAGACGTGGCGCGCGTTCGCTCATCTCGTCGGCAGCGGAAAGCTTGGCCCGGATATCCTGGCGCGGTTGAGCGCCGCCGCGAACACGCCGGTATCCGAGCTCGATGCAGCCGAGCGCATACGTCGCGACTTCACGGACGAGGTCGATCGCGTGCTGGCGGACGCCGACGTCCTCATTCTTCCGACCATGCCATCGCTGCCGATCACGATCGAGGCCGCGCGCGCGGGCACTCCGGTGATCGCAATGTCGTCGCTTATCCGGCCTTTCAACCTGAGCGGACATCCGGCGCTTACGTTACCGGTTCCGGTTGAAGGGGCGTCGCTCAAGGCGGGATTGCAGATTGTCGGCCGCAAAGGCGATGACGAGACGGTGTGCGCGGTGGCCGCATACATCGAAGCGATGCTCGCTCCGCATGCGTAACGAGCCGACGAGCCGTGCGCCTCTCAACGCAAGTTCGAGTCGAGCGGCAGACGCACGGTGAAAGTCGCGCCCTGCCCGCGTCCGGCGCTCGCAACATCGACCGTTCCGCCGTGCAGGCTCAGGATGTTCTTGACGAGCCACAGTCCGAGCCCCAGGCCGCCGACGCGTCCGCTCGACTGCGGCGCGATCTGCTGAAAGCGGTCGAAGACGTCCGGCAGCGCATCGGGTGCAATGCCGCGCCCCGTGTCCTGAACGGTCAGCACCGCCTGGCCGTCCGATGTGCTCACGGAAATGGACACGCTGCCCGCGTCCGTGAATTTCACCGCGTTCGTGAGCAGATTCCAGACGACTTGCTCGAGGCGGCTTTCATCCGCCATGACGATGCACGGCTCGACGTGCGGCGTCTGCAATCGCAGGCCCTTGTGCTCCGCGGTCTTGCGGATGTCTTCGACGACGTTGAGCGCGAGCGCACCGATATCCACCGGCTGCAGATGAACCGAGAGCTTGCCGGTAACGACCGCGCCGCTATCGAGCAGATCGTCGACCATATGCGACAGTTGGCGGCCGTTGCGGCGGATCGCTTCGCCCGCCCGCGCGACGTGTGAAGGATCGGCGACGACCTGCAGCAGTTCCGCCCACGAGACGATCGCGTTCAAAGGCGAGCGCAACTCGTGACTGACGGCCGCGATGAAATGATCCATTGTCTTGGCGAGCGCTTCGCTGCGCTCGCGCCCCGAACGTTCCTCGCCGGCCGTCGCGGACAGCTCGAGCTCACGTTCCTTGCGCGACGTGATGTCGAGCGTGAAGCCCATCACCGACTGCATGGTGCCGTCGTCCGCGAACTGCCCTGTGCCGCGAATCAGGACCCAGCGCCGGCCACGCGCTCCATCGATGCATCGTTCGCACTCGAAGCTTCGTTTGGCTTGCAGCGCCTGCCAGTGCTCCGCAACCGGATCGGGCTGCTCGATGAACAGCTTTTGCCGATCCAGCCCGGCGATGTCCGGCAAGCCGAGATCTTCGACGCATTGTTCGCTGCAATGTACCGCGCCCGTTCCGACGTCGAGCTCCCATGCGCCCACGCCAGCGAAAGCCAACGCCCGTTCGAACCGAACGCGATGATCGTGCAGGCGCTGCTCGGCTTCTCTCGCAAGAATCTGCCGGAGCCGCGCGTGCGAGCGCAGTCGCGCTTTCTCTCGCCGTTCCGTGCGCGTCGCCAGCGTGTGCATCGTGACGTCATCGAAGCGCAGCAGGATGAGCGGCGGTTCATCGGCGGTCGCGGGAAGATGCGAGACGTGGATCTGCCAGTACCGCGACGGCTGTTCGTGCGTGGCGGCGCGATCCGGCGTGTCCAGGCTGAAAGCGGGCGAGAGGCGGCGCTGACCCGCGTGCAGATTCGCCACGAGCGCGCGGATCAGATGTTCGCATTGCCCCAAAGCCGCTTCGGTCTCGCCGAACATCGCAAGCCATGCCCGGTTCGCGAACACGACTCTCAGGCCCGGGTCGAGCATGAGATACGGCTCGATCAAGCGGTCGAAGATCG
Organism: Caballeronia sp. ATUFL_F2_KS9A; assembly: GCF_023630765.1. Taxonomy (NCBI): domain Bacteria; kingdom Pseudomonadati; phylum Pseudomonadota; class Betaproteobacteria; order Burkholderiales; family Burkholderiaceae; genus Caballeronia; species Caballeronia sp. ATUFL_F2_KS9A. The sequence continues at coordinate 115,885 of NZ_JALQEK010000041.1, forward strand.
CCCGGTCGGCCGTGCCGACAGCGCTCGCTTCCGCCGAACGGGAAGTCGAGTCGGTCATCGGAAGAGCCGTGGTGATGTTGCCAGAGGACGCTTCGTCACGATCGATCCTCTCCTTGTCCAAATCCCTGCGTGAGTTCGGCAACGGTCTTCAGGAACTGGTCCATCGACGCCGGTTTTCTGAGCAAGGCGTTCCAGAGAACGATGCCGCTTGGCCGAGCCACATGGGCGGACGTATGCAGCACGATGGGAATCGCCGCCCATTCCGGCCGCTCGCGAACGGCCCGGCACAATGCCTCTCCGTCCATGCCGGGCATCATCAGGTCTGTGATGAGCAGGTCGGGCACCGAGCGTTGCATCGCGGCAATGGCCTCTCGTCCATCGCGCGCGCGTTCCACCTCGTAGCCGGAATATTCGAGCGCGAAGCTCCACGCTTCGAGCAGATCAGGTTCGTCATCAACGAGAAGGACACGCGTCATGGACCGCTCACAGCCATACAAAAACGGTTGGAATCCCGGCGCGGGACTGAGTCAAATCCTCAGTATCCTGCTTGTTCGTCACTACGGCTGGCCGCGCAATCCGGCGCCGCCTCTTTCAACATGCAATGTCACCAGTTCGATCAGACGATACGGCGGATAAGGCTTTTGCAGTATTGCCGCGAACAACGCCCGATCGGCCGGATCGATCGCGTGCGGGGCGGCGCTGCACAGGACGATCGGAATCCGCCGGAAGTCATCGTCGCCGCTGAGCGCTCGCGCAAGGTCCACGCCTGAACTGACGGGCATCATGAAATCCGTCACCACGAGCGACGGTCTGATGCGCTGAATCGTCTGCAACCCGTCCGCGCCGTTCGAAGCAGCATGCACGACGTGCCCCAAGTCCTGCAGCAGGAACTTCAGGAAATCGGTAACGAGAGGTTCATCGTCCACGACGACAAGATTAGCCATGCGCGCAGCCTGGCTATCGTCCGCTCGCGTCGTCGCCCATTGCGCCTCGCGCCGTGGACATCGTTCCCGTGACGTGCAGCCCATCGCCGAGTCCGGAAATCTGCACTTCCGCGGTCGATGTATCGAAGAGGCTGTCGCGCACCTTGAGCACCGTGATGCTGCGTCGCAAAGGACCACCCGCCGCCTGATGGCGCATCTCGATCACGTTGTCGATCTGCGACAGGATTTCCGGCGATGGATTGGTGCGCCACGGCCCCGACAGTTCCTTCGTTTCCCAGGTGCACACCGTCGTCACGCCGATCGCGCGCAGCTCGTTGCTCAACGCGGCGAAGAATTCGACCATGCGATGCGGATCGACGGTCGCGCGTTCGAAACCGGCGAGGCCGTCGATGAACAGACGTTCTGCGCGCGTCGTGCGAACCGCGTCGAGCAGCTCGTAGGCGAGCTTGTCGAGAAGATTTTCGGTGAGCGGGCGCCACAACATGCACAGCGCCTTCTTTTCGACGAGCGTTTGCAGATCGAGACCCAGTGCCTTCGCTTTCGCGTACAGCCGCTCCGGCGTTTCATAGAAACCGAAATGCACGGCAGGCCGCTCGACGGTCGCGCAGTTGAGATAGCCGATTCCGAAGGTCGTCTTGCCGCTGCCGGCTGGCCCCACCACGACGGACATCGAGGCGGCAGGCAAACCGCCGCCGAGCCGTTCGTCGAGCCCGCCCGTACCCGTGGCGACCTTCGTCAACCCGACGGTCTCTTGCGTGGACGGTCGAGCGAGAGCGGCTTCGAGGCGAGGGAATACGGCGATGCCGCGCTCCGAAATTTCATAGAGATGCAAGCCGCTCAGCGCACGGCTGCCGCGCGATTTCGCAACGCGAATGTGCCGTACGGTGCGCGACCCGAACAGGTTCTCCTCGAGGTGCAGCACGCCATCGACCATCGTGTGTTCGGGACTGGATTCGTCGATCCGGGCACTGGTCAGGAAGAGAACCGTGCAACCGGTGAACGCAGCATGACCTTGCAATTCCGCGACGAAGGTCTTGATGTCCAGATTGGTTTCGCTGCTTTCGCGGGCATTGAGCAATCCGTCGAGCACGAGAATGCTGGCCTGCGTGCGCGCGAGCTCGGAGCGCAGCAATGCGACCAGCGCATCGAGTCCCTTCTCGCGAAGCGTGCGAAAAAGACTGAGGTAAGTCAGATCCTTGCCGAGGCGGCTCGCATCGTAGAAACTCAGCGCCGATAGCGACTGGAACAGCCGGTCGTGCGATTCCGCGAGCAGCGTGATGTAGAGAACCTTGTGTCCCTGACGGGCTTGCGCAAAGGCAATCTGATTGGCGAGGATGGTTTTTCCCGCTCCCGGCCGTCCCTGCACGATATAAGACGAGCCCGCTATCAGTCCGCCGTCGCAGATATCGTCAAGTCCCGGAACTTCGCTGCGTAGCCGCGCGAGTTTGTCCATTGCGTCGATCCATTATGTTGGGTGGCAAGCCGGGCATCGCTACCCATTTGCCGCCGCCGTTCCGTACCTGTCGGTTCCGATCCCGCCACTTCAGGTCGGCAGTGTACTCGAAATGACAGGGCAAGACGACGCTCCGGCGTTCCCGTCTCGCAGGCTCGACGTCGAGCGCGTCAGTCTTCTGCGTCGATCATGTCGTTGATTTTCAGCACGAGTTCTTCGATCGCAAACGGCTTCGTCAGCAGGTGCGCGCCCTCTTCGACCCTGCCGTTGCCGAACACCGATTTCTCCGCATATCCCGTCATGAAAAGGACCGGCAAGGCGGGCCGCCTGAACCGCGCCCGGTCCACCATCTCCTTCCCGTTCATGCCCGGCATGCCGATGTCGCTGACCAGGATGTCGATCTCCGCGTTCGAATTGAGGATGTCGAGCCCGGACGGACCGTCGCTGGCTTCGATGACATTGAAACCCGCATCCTTCAGCACTTCGGTGCAGCCCAGGCGAATATCGGCTTCGTCATCGACGACGAGCACCGTGCGCTGCTTCCCGACAGCAGGCAGGACGATCGTCGCCGGCAAATCTTCCGCTTCCGGTTTCGAATCCGTCAGTCGCGGCAGATAGATGCTCACCGTCGTGCCCTTGCCGACCTGCGACTCGATCGACACTTTGCCCCCCGACTGACGCGAAAATCCGTACACCATGGACAAGCCCAGGCCCGTGCCCTGCCCCAAGGGCTTCGTGGTGAAGAACGGATCGAACGCCTTGTCGATGATTTCCGCTGCCATGCCGTATCCCGTGTCGGCGACCGCGATCACGACGTAATCGCCATCGCTCAAACCGTGCAGGCGCGCAAGGCGTCCCTTGAAGGAGACGTTGTTCGTGCGGATCGTCAGCGTGCCGCCCGCGGGCATGGCGTCGCGTGCGTTGATGCACAGGTTGAGCACGGCGTTCTCCAGTTGCACCGGGTCGCTCAACGTCGTGTGCAGGGTTTCTTCGAGCCGCGCATTCACTTCGACGGACGGTCCCAAGGTGCGCCTTATCAGATCGAGCATGCCGTCGATCAGGCGGTTCGGCGAGATCGCCTTGGGGTCGAGCGTTTGTCTGCGTGCGAAGGCAAGCAGCCGATGCGTCAGCGCGCCGGCTCGCTGCGTCGCATCGTGCGCGCTTTGGACGAAGCGTTCGATGTCGGCGAAACGGCCCTGGCGCATGCGCAGCTTGGTCAACTCCATGTTGGTGTTGATGACCTGCAGCAGGTTGTTGAAGTCGTGCGCGATGCCGCCCGTGAGCTGACCGATCGCCTCCATCTTTTGTGCTTGCCGAAGCGTTTCTTCGGCCGTCATCAGCTCTTCGGTGCGCTCGGCGACCCGCCGTTCCAGAAGCTGCGCGGCGTCCTTGAGCTCGTCGAGATGCCGTTTCGTCTGAAGCTGCCGTGCGCGCGCGCGAATCAGACCGCGCGCCACGCTTTGAAGCACTTCCGCGGTCAACGGGCGTGCGAGCAACGTGACATTGCCGAGCGCTTCGAAGAGACGCCAGCGTTGCACCGTGCTCGGACGATCGCCCGGCACGGTCAGAATGCAGATAGGAATGTCCGACCACGGCGGCTGTTTTTCGAGGCAGTCGGCAAAATCGCCCGACGGCGCCAGCTCGGAAAGCGACTCTTCGGTCAACAGCAGCCCCGCGATGCTCATGCCGTCGTTTTGCCGAAGCTGTTTGCAGATATCGGCCAATGTGCCGATTTCGAGCGCATCGATGCCGCCGGCGCGCAGCGTCTCGACGATGATCCGCGCATCCTGTCCGACCGGCGCGAGCACCTGCACCGTCGTCGGCGCTTCGTCACGCATCATGACGCGTCAGCCGGTTGGTCGCCCTCGCCGATCAATTCTTCGCGGGCGCCTTCGTAGGTCGGAACGCCGGTGAAAATGCCGCGCAAGGTTTCGAGCGGTGGCCCGACTTCCACGCCAATCGACGAAAGCTGATATTCGTGGATCGCGTTGTCGTGCAGGCCCGTTCGCTGTTTGATGACCGAAAGTGCGCGCCGCAAACGGCCCGCGGCTTCGAAAAAGCGCAGAAGCAACACGGTGTCGCTGAGGAAACTGAGGTCGATCGGGTTCTGGACATCGCCGACCACGCCCTGTTGAGCGAGCACGATGATCGTCACGACGCCGCGCCGATTCAGATAGGTGAGCAACTCATGCAGATGCAGCACGAGCGAACGCTCTTCCGGCATCGTGCTCAGATACGAATTGATGCTATCGATGACGACCACGCGAGCGTTGCGGTCTTCGACATCGCGGCGCACGGCCCACACGAATTCGCCCGGCGAGAGACGCGACGGGTTCATCCGCCGCCATGAGAATCGCTCGCTCGCCATGGCCTCGTCCGCGCTCAGGCCCAGGCTGTGGCCGCGTCGCAGGAATGTCTCGTAGGTCTCATCGAACGAGAAGTAGGACGCAAACTCGCCGTTGTTCGCGCTCGACAGCGCATAGCTCAAGGCGATCGACGATTTTCCCGCACCCGATGGACCGATCATCATCGTGGTCGTCCCGCGATCGAGTCCGTGGCCGAGAATGCGATCGAGGTCCGCGAAGCCGCTTTCGAGCGGCGCTCCGCCGGGAAGACTCGCATGTTCGTCGGCGATCAGGCTCGGAAACACGAGCACTTCTCCCGGCACGAGCATGTAGTCATGCCATCCGCTCTGGAAGTTCATGCCGCGCATTTTTGCGACCCGCAGCCGCCTGCGCGCGGCGCCGTAGTCGCGCTCGATCAGTTGGAGCGTGATGACGCCATGGACAAAACTATGAAGTTCTCCGTCCTCTCCGCTCAGAAGGTCGTCGAGAAGGATGGCGGTGACCTCCCTTCCCTGCATGAAGCGCTTGAGTTCGAGCATCTGCCGCCGGTAGGCGAGCTTGTTTTGCGCGAGCATGTGCAACTCCGACACGCTGTCGATGACGACCCTCTCGGCGCCTGTCTCCTCCACGCGGCGGATGATCCGTTCGATGGTCCTGTCGAACTCGACCTCCGACGGAAAGAGCACCGTTTGCTGACGCGATGCGTTGGCCTCGTCCGGTATCAGTTCGAAGATATCGATACCGGACATGTCCCAGCCATGCGTGGCTGCCGCGCTTCGAAGCTCCTGCTCCGACTCCGAAAAGGTGACATACAGGCACTTCGCAGCTTTCTCGACGCCCGCAATGAGGAAGCGCATGCCGATGGTGGTTTTTCCAGTGCCGGGCGCCCCTTCGACGAGATGCAGCCGATGCGTCGGCAGCCCGCCGCGCAGAACGACATCGAGTTCGGGGATTCCTGTCTTCGTGAGCGGCAGTGGAACGATCTCTGGCATAACCGGCCTTTGAGTGGTGTTTTTTACCTCCTAGCAATTTTTCGGCCTTGAAGAGTTTTGGTCGCCAAGTCAGCTTGCTTTGCGAAAAGCACGGCTGAAACGGCAATTTCGCGCGCTCAGGACTGGACTGTCCAGTCTTCGGTCGGCGCGGGCAGAGAGCGAAACGCGGGCTTCGCGAAGAAATATCCCTGCATCAGCGTGACGCCCTGCGCGAAGAAGAAGTCCCGCTCGCCACGGGTTTCGATGCCTTCGGCGATCACGCGGATGCCGAGATCGCCGCACATGGACAACACGCCCCGCACGATGCTCTGCCGCACCGAATTCGTGTCGATTCCGCGCACCAGTTCCATGTCGAGTTTGATGAAATCTGGCTGGAATTCGGCGAGCAGCGTGAGCCCGGAGTAGCCGGCGCCGAAATCGTCGATGGCGGTCTGAAAGCCGAAGCGTCTGTACGCACGAAATATCTCGACCAGATGCGAGCGGCTGATGACGCTCTCGCCCTCTACGGTCTCGAAGATGATGCGATCGGTCGCGAACTTGAATTTCTCGGCCGCCTCGAACGTGCTGCGGATACACGCTTCAGGCTGATAAACCGCGTTCGGCATGAAATTGATCGACAGGAATCCGCTCATGTCGAGCGACGCGGCCTGTTCGATCGCCACGGTGCGGCAGCGTTGATCGAAATGGTAGCGATTGGCTTCGTCGACCCGCGCGAGCACCGATCCCGCCGATTCGCCGTTCGGGCCGCGCACCAGCGCCTCATGGGCATACGCGACGCCATTGCGCGTATCGACGATAGGCTGGAACGCGAAGGCCAGATCGATGACGTCGCTATCGGGGACGCGGCAACCCGTGCACTTGTGCGACGCATCGCCGTGCGCGAGCTGGATGGCTGGCTTATCTTTCATGAATTTTTCGGATCGCGCACGCGGCGCACGTTTTGACTAGTCTTTATCGACGCGAATCGACATGGGCTTTACACCCCGGACGAGAAACCGTGCGCTGCACAGTCGCGCGCCATGTCGCGGCGCGCTCCCGCTTTACTCAGTTCTTCCACCCGCCGAACTGCGCGATGTCGACCACCGGCAGCCGCTTGCGCGGCGCTTGCTCCCGTTCGGCCAACGCGTCGGACAGCACGCCTACATCGCCATGATGCGCAACCGAGATCACGGCGAGCGGCGTGTAGCGCTCCGCGATGCCGAACGCGTCCCGCAAGGCCTTCGCGTCGAAGCCGCTCATCGAATGGGCGGCGAGGCCGCGCGCATGCGCCTCGAGCAGCAGCGCCAGCGCCGCGGCGCCGGTATCGTAGCTCGCGTTCGGATTGACCTCGCCCTTGGCGTTGAGCGTATCCGCGAGCACCGCGATCAGCACTTGCGCGTTCCGGTTCCACGTCTGGTTGAACGGAACCAGCGTGGCGAAGGCGTCCTCGAATGCGGCAGCGTTCCGGGTCTTCTCGAACACGAGAAAGCGCCAGGGCTGCACGTTATACGCCGATGGCGCCCAGCGCGCCGCTTCGAGCAGCGCAAGCACATCGGCGTGCGCGACGGGCTGTTCGCCATAGGCGCGCGGACTCCATCGTCCGGCGAGCAAAGGATGAATGTCGATATCGGTCGGTGCGGGTCGGTGCGTCATGGATTCTGGCGATCGAAATAAAAAAGGGCTTCCAGCATAAGCCGTGCGGCGCGAACGCGATATGACTTCCCGTGCTGATTAAATCGGCGCCGACGATAAGCCGCCTTCCCGCGCCGCGGGCATGTACACGCATATCCTTAGCTCGATTCGTGCTTTCCGCTTGGCGATCCGGGCGACTATCATGGTCAGTCTTAGCCGCCCGCTGAATAGTCGCTGCGCGCTGTTCCGCCTTATCCGGAGTTGCTATCTTGTCCCGTATTGAACCCATTCGCCGGCCGCTCGTGGTCGGCATCGGCGGCACTACGCGCCCTGCATCGTCCACCGAACGCGCGCTGGGCTTCGCGCTCAAAGGCGCGGAAGAATCCGGCGCTCGCGTGCGCCTGTTCGGCGGCGCATTTCTGCACAGCCTGCCCCACTACGCGCCCGAAACGCGCGATCTCACCGACGCCCAGCGCGAACTGATCGAAGCCGTGCGCGACGCCGATGCGCTCGTCATCGCGACGCCCGGTTATCACGGCGGTATCTCCGGGCTCGTGAAGAACGCGCTCGACACACTCGAAGAACTGCGCAACGACGAGCGCCCTTATCTCGACGGCCGCGCGGTCGGCAGCATCGTCACCGCTTATGGCTGGCAGGCGGCGGGCACGGTGCTGACCTCGCTGCGCTCGATCGTGCATGCGCTGCGCGGCTGGCCGACGCCCTTCGGCGCCGCCGTCAACACGCTGGAAACGCGCTTCGAAAGCGCCGACCATTGTTCCGATCCGAAGGTCGTCGAGCAGTTGTTTACCGTCGGACAGCAGGCGTCGAACTTCGCACTCGCGTTCGCTTCGCACCGGCCGGATGCGTGGCATGCAGTGACTCGCGAAGTCGCGCTCGCACAGCGCTGAGGCAGGCAAGACGTCGAAAGCATACGGTCGATCCGTGCGCTTCGACGATGGACGATGCTTGGTATCCCGACGCACGTTCCGCGCGATGCCGAGCGCATCAGCCACGCGCGAAGAAACGGTTGGCCGGCCTCGGCAAGCCGAGATGCTCACGCAGTGTCGAACCCTCGTAAGCGCGACGGAAAATGCCGCGCCGCTGCAACTCCGGCACCACCTTGGCGACGAAATCATCCAGGCCCGCGGGCAGATACGGGAACATCACGTTGAAGCCGTCGCTGCCTTCCTCGACGAGCCACTGTTCCATTTCGTCGGCGATATCCGTCGCGGTGCCGACCATCTGCAAGCCGGAATAGCCGCCGACACGCTGCGCCAGTTGCCGCACGGTGAGCCCCTCCGCGCGCGCCATGTCGATGACGCGTTCGCGCGCACTTCTGCTCGCGTTGGTTTCGGGAATCTCGGGCAACGGGCCGTCCGGATCGAACGACGAGACATCGTGGCCGAGCGCGATCGACAGCGACGCGAAACCGCTGTCGTCATGCACGAAAGTGTCGAGCAATGCGCGCTTTTCCTGCGCTTCGTCACGCGAGTCGCCCACTACGACGAACGCGCCCGGCAGTATCTTCAGATGCTCGCGCGCGCGGCCTGCGCGCTCCATCCGGCCTTTGACATCGGCATAAAAGCGCTTGCCCGCGGCGAGATTCGGCTGCGCGGTGAAGACGGCATCGGCGGTTTCGGCGGCGAGCTGCCTGCCCGCTTCGGACGATCCCGCCTGCACCACGACCGGCCAGCCCTGCACCGGCCGCGCGATGTTCAGCGGCCCGCGCACCGACAGATATTCGCCCTTGTGATCGAGCACGTGCAGCTTCGCGGGATCGAAGAAGAGGCCGCGTTGCGTGTCCTGCACGAAGGCGTCGTCGGCCCAGCTATCCCAGAGACCGGTAACGACATCGTAGAACTCGTGCGCGCGCCGATAGCGCTCGTCGTGCTCCATGTGTTCGTCGCGGCCGAAATTCAGCGCGGCATCCGGGTTCGACGTGGTGACGAGATTCCAGCCCGCGCGCCCTTCGCTCAGATGATCGAGCGATGCGAACCGCCGCGCGATGTGATACGGCTCGTCGAACGTCGTCGATGCAGTAGCGATCAGGCCGATGCGCTCGGTCACCGAAGCGAGCGCGGACAGCAGCGTGAACGGCTCGAACGATGTCGCCGTGTGGCTGCGCTTGAGCGCGTTGACCGGCATGTTCAGCACGGCAAGATGATCGGCCATGAAGAAGGCATCGAAGCATGCTTTCTCCAGCGTCTGAACGAACCGCTTCAGATGCCGGAAGTTGAAGTTCGCATCGGGATACGCGCCGGGATAGCGCCACGCGCCGGTGTGCAGGCTCACCGGACGCATGAATGCGCCGAGATGGAGTTGTCGGGACTGTGGCATCGCGTCGATGAATGAAGGAGTGGCGAACCGCGTCAACTTACTCCAACTCGCGCAAACACGCTCGATCGCGCTGACCATTTGCAAATCATGCGACGGGACATATCCATAGCGTCCGATATTATTTGCCGGGCACGCGCCGCGCCTCTAGCATCGGCTTCTTTCAACCAGCCTGCCTGTCCATTCGTGAAGATCAAGCATTCATTCAAGACTGTCCTGTTCCCGGTCCTGCTCGCGTGCGCCGTCGTGAGCGCGCAGCCGTCGTTCGCGGCGAACCAGACCGTGCGGGTCGGCATCATGTCCGGCGAGGACGAGGATGTCTGGCGCACCGTCGCGGCCAACGCCGCGAAGCGAGGCATCACGGTCAAGGTCACGACCTTCTCCGACTATACGCAGCCCAACGAGGCGCTCGCGCAGCACGATCTCGACGCCAACTCGTTCCAGCACAAGCCTTATCTCGATGCGCAGATCCAGGCGCGCCATTACGACATCGTGCCGGTCGGCTTCACCTATGTGCAGCCGATCGGCCTCTACTCGCGCAAGGTGAAGTCGGTGGACGCGCTGCCGCAGAACGCGTCGATCGGCGTGCCGAACGACCCGAGCAACGAAGGCCGCGCCCTGCTGCTCCTGCAGGCGAACGGCGTCATCAAGCTGCGCGAGAACGTCGGCCTGCTGCCGACCGCTCGTGACATTGCGAGCAACCCGAAGCATGTGCAGATCAAGGAACTGGACGCGGGTATCGTCGGCCGCGCGATCGGCGATGTCGACGCCGCCGTCGTCAATACCGATTGGGCGATCAAGGCGGGCATCCAGATTCCGCAGGAGCGCATCGCGCAGGAAAAGGTGACGAACAATCCGTATCGCAACTTCATCGCGGTGAACGCGAAAGATGCGCAGGCGCCGTGGGTCAAGGCACTGGTCGAGAGCTATCAGCAGGCGAATGTCGCGTCGTCGATTCTTTCCGTGTATCACGGGGCGACGTTGCCGGCGTGGGAAGACGCGCCGCAGCATTGAACGCGACGGCGAAGCATCGCCGATCATCGGGACGCGGGGCCTGTTTTCGGAAGGAAACAGGCCCCGGCTTCATAGTGTCGCCGGATCGCGGCCCGCAAAGAACTGTTCGTCCGGCACCACATTCAACGCGATGGTCAGCCGGTTCGCATAGTTGAAGAACGCCGATATCTCCAGCACTTCGGTCACCGCCTGCTGCGTGAAGCCTATCGAGCGCAGCCATTGCAGATGCTCATCGCGAATGCTGCCCGGCTCGCGCGTGAGGCGCTCCGCGATCTCCGCGAGCGCCGCCTCCTTCACGGACAGCCGCACATGGCGAAAGCCCTGCGCGATGCGCTGCGCACGCACGGTATCGCCCGAGACGGCCGCCAGCGCCTGCGTGTGATTGAAAACGCAATAGCTGCATTCGTTCACGGCCGACGTGACCACCGCGATCAACTCGCGCTCGGCTGCCGTGAGATGGCTGCGGTGCGGATCGAATAGATGCTCGTAGAACGTGACGAGCCGGTACGCCGTATCGGGGTTGACGGAAAGCGCCGCAAGCCAGTTGGGCACGAAGCCATACTGACGGCGAAACTTCGCGTGGATCGCCGCGACGTGCGGCGGCAAGCGGGCCTCGTCGGGCAAGCCGAAACGGGAAACCGGTTCGCGTATTGCATCGGCATCCGAATTCAGCTGATCGGCGAACGGATCTGAAGGTGCAAGAGTGGACATCGTATGGAGTCTCCTGGCGCTATGTTCGGGCATCCAAATTAACGCACTCGCCGACGAGCGGTGTGACTGATTTTTCATAAGCTAATCGGTGTTTGGACACATCGCGCTCGCCGAATTGCAAATCGCAAATCGATATTGGATCGCACGAAAGATCGCTGCGCATAATGAGCCGCAGCTTCTCTTCACTCCTTCCAGGCGAGGCATGTGACATGGCAGAAGTTCTGAGCACTGAGACGCACGTCATCGGACGGCTCGATGTTCCGACGCACGATGCGCTGAGCGACGATCTCCGGCAACTGGTCGAGCAGCACGGCGGCGACAACTGGATTCGGGCGCTGTCCCTGAATGCCGATACCGCGCGCCGCTTCACGCAGTACTTCGAGAAACTTTTCAGCGCGACGGGCGGACGACTGCCGCTCGACGAGCGCGAGCTGATCGCGGTGATCGTGTCGCGCACGAACGGCTGCGGGCTGTGCGCAATCCATCACGCGCATGCGCTCGGCGAGGCGCTCGGCGACCGCGTGCAGGCCCGGCGCATTGCGCTCGACTATCACCTCGCGGATCTGTCCGCGCGGCAACTGGCGCTCGCCGAAATCGCCGAGACCATCACGACATCGCCGCGCGCGATTACCCGTAAGGACTTCGACCGCCTGCGCGCGCTCGGCCTCGACGACGCCGATATCCTCGAAGCGATCGAAACCGCGTCGTGGTTCAACCATACGAACCGCATCTTCATCGCGGCCGGCGTCGTGCCCGACGAGAAGTATTTCTCGGCGCTCGCGTAATGCCGATCCCGCATCCGCACACAGGAGAGTTTCGATGAGCGCCGTACTCGAACCCGTCATCGCGTCGCCCGCGCCGGGTGATGCCTCGCATCTGCTGTCCGACGCGCTGCTCGATGCGATCGGCCAGCGCGCCGCCGGTTATGACCGCGAGAATCGCTTCTTCTCCGACGACCTGCGCGATCTTCACGAAGCCGGTTTCCTGCGCGCCACGGTGCCGATCGAATTCGGCGGACTCGGCCTCACGCTGCCGCAACTGCTGCGCGAGCAGGTGCGGCTCGCGGCCCGCGCGCCATCGACGGCGCTTGCGCTGAACATGCATCTGTACTGGGTCGGCGCGGCGCTGCATCTGTATCGGCGCGGCGACAAGTCCGCGCAATGGATTCTCGAGGAAGCGGGCGCGGGCAAGGTGTTCGCGGCAGGCCATGGCGAGCCGGGCAACGATCTCGGTCTCGCGTGGTCGTCGGTGAAGGCGACGCCGTTGCCGGACGGCGGCTATCGCTTCGACGGCCGCAAGATCTTCACCTCGCTCGCGCCCGCATGGGACTGGCTCGGCGTGCATGGCATCGACGACTCCGATCCACAGGCGCCGAAGATCGTGCATGCATTCATCCGGCGTGACGCGGCGGGACATCGCACGGTGCAGACCTGGGATGCGCTCGGCCTGCGCGCGACGCGCAGCGACGATACCTGGCTCGAAGGCGCCATCGCGCCGCGCGACAAGGTGATCCGCGTGCTGCCCGCGGGCATTCCCGACGATCCTTTCGTCGATGGCATTCTCGGCGCGGTGCTGCCCGGTCTCGGCGCGGTCTATTACGGCATCGCGAAGCGCGCGTTCGACATCGCGGTGGAATCGGCGAAGCAGCGTGCATCGCCGGCCATCGGCGGCAAGACTTATGCGTACAAGCCGCTGACGCAGCAGGCGGTCGCGCAGGCGGCCATCGAGCTTGCGAGCATCGAGGCGCTCGTCGAGCGCGCGGCCGAGCGCTGGTGGACGGGTTACGGCGAAAGCGAACCGTGGATCGCGCACTTGCTTGCGGCGAAACAGCATGCCGTCGATGGCGCGTTGCGCGTGGTGAACCTCGCGCTGAAGATCGCAGGCGCGGCTTCGCTGTCGCGTCATAGCGAGCTGGAACGGCTGTATCGCGATGTGCGCGCGGGCGCGTTTCATCCGCCGAACGCGGATGCGGCGCATGAAGTCATCGGTCAGGCTTGGCTCGGGGTGCTCGGTCAGGCGTGAGCGTCGCGGCGCATGGTTGACTTTTCCATGCGTTGCGCGCTTGAACTTCTGCATTCAGGCTTGCGCTTCGCGAATAACAGTGCTTACCGCGCAACCTCCACTGCGGACGCACGCGCGCCTTCCTCACCGCTTTGCGAAAGCGCCTGCGTCACCGAAGCACCGGGCGCGACGTCGTGCGTGAGCCATACGTTGCCGCCGATCACCGCGCCGCGTCCGAGCGTCACGCGTCCGAGGATCGTCGCGCCCGCATAGATGACCACATCGTCCTCGACGATCGGATGACGCGCGAGGCCCTTCTCCAGATGACCTTCCGCGTCGCGCGGGAAGCGTTTCGCTCCGAGCGTCACCGCCTGATAGACGCGCACGCGATTGCCGATGACCGCCGTCTCGCCGATCACCACGCCCGTGCCGTGATCGATGAAAAAGCCCGAGCCGATGCGCGCGCCCGGATGAATGTCGATGCCTGTTTCCCCATGCGCGAGTTCCGCGACGATGCGCGCGAGCAGCGGCAACCCGAGCCGGTAGAGCTCGTGCGCGACGCGATGGTGAATCATCACGAGAATGCCGGGATAGCAGAGCAGCACTTCATCGACGCTGCCCGCCGCCGGGTCGCCCTGATAGGCCGCGAGGATGTCGCTGTCGAGCAGACTGCGAATGCGCGGCAGGGTTTTCGCGAACGCGCGTATCGCATCGCTCGCGCGCGTTTCGACGGCGTGATCGTCGCGCGGCAGATGACGCGCCTTGTATTGCAGTTCGAGCTTCGCCTGCACGAGCAGCCCTTGCAGCGCGAAGTCGAGCGCGTGGCCGACGTAGAAGTTTTCGCTTTCCTGTCGCAGGTCGGGCGGTCCGAGCCGCATCGGAAAGAGCGCGCCTTTCAGTGCGCCGATGATGTCGCCAAGCGCCTCGCGTGCGGGAAGCTCGCGCCCGCCCGGTTCGAGCGAGCGCTTCTGGGCTTCGCGCCACTGCTGGCGGACTGTCTGAAGCGATTGGACGATGTCGTCGATGTCGAATACAGCCACAGTGCAGTCCTTTCTATGTAATGGGTCAGCTCGCGTGGGCGCGCGATGCGCGAGCGGTAAATTCGTCGCGCGCGCTCATCGATGGGAGCGAGCGGTCGACGCGCCGCCTGCATCGCAGCGAAACAGCGGCGGTTCGACCGGCGGCTGAAACATGTCGACCGCATGGCCCATGTTGAAGTAGCCCGCCTGCGCGAATAACGCGATGTGTTCAAGCCGCTCCGCGCGGCTCGCCTCTCCGTCGCCGCGCGTAGAAGTGCGCGGCGGTTCGCACCCGCACGCATTCATCGCGCGTCTGGCTTCACGCAGAAAGCGGCGCTCGCGCGACCGTTCGAAACGGTTGGACAGCATGTGCCAGCAAGACGTCAGGATATGCGCCATGACTCGCTACCTTCAAATGACGATGACATCAATCTAGGCCCGCGCGACGCGTTTCACAAACGAGCTTTTCTGCGTTGCATTGCAGGCATCGTGCGGACCCGGCTGCGCTCTGCGGAGCGGCGCGAGAGCAGTGCGTGCGCGAGCGCTTGCAGCGCACCGCATAGCATCAGATAGACGAAGCCGACGAACAGGAAGATCTGCGCCGGATAGACCATCAACCGGTTGTTGAGCTGATTGGCGAGGAACGTGAATTCCGGCACGCCGACGATATAGGCAAGCGACGTATCCTTGATGAGCGAGACCCATTGATTGACGAACGACGGCATCATCACGCGCACGGCCTGCGGCAGCACGACTTCGCGCAGCGCCTGCCAGCGCGTGAGGCCGAGCGACATCGCCGCCTGCCACTGCCCGTTGCCGATCGACACGATGCCCGCATGGACCGAATGCGACAGATACGCGCCGCCGATCAGCGCGAGCGCGCATACGACGGTCGCGAGGCCCGGCACATTGACGTGCAGCAGAATCGGCATCAGAAAGAAGGTCCAGAAAATCAGCATCAGCACGGGAATCGCGCGAAAGAACGCAACGAGCGCGGTCAGCAGGATCTGCGCGACGCCGCGTGTCATCGAAAGCGCGATGCCGCCCGCGAGCCCGATGATCGCCGCAAGAATCGCGGAGGAAATGGAAAGCGCGAGCGTCAGCGCAACGCCGCCGAGCGGTCCGGAAGGAAACGCGCCCAGCAGGAGATAGCGCAGCGACGCGAACCAGTCGACCTCGTTCATGCGTGGACTCGCCGCAGCGCGCGCACGCCGGTGCGCTGCCACACGACCAGCGCCGCTTCAATGACCGCGATGGTCAGCACATAGAACACCGTGGCCGTGCCGAATGCCTGAAATGTCCTGAAGGACTCGGTATCGACCTGACGCGACATGTACGAAAGCTCCGCGACGCCTACCGCCATCGTCAGCGACGAGTTCTTCACCACGTTCATGTATTGCCCGGCGAGCGGCGGCGTCGCGATGCGCAGCGCCTGCGGCAGGATCACGTAGCGCAGCGCGGCATATCGGCTCATGCCGAGCGCGGCCGCCGCCTGCTCTTGCGCCGCACTCACGCCACGCATACCCGCACGAAACTCCTCGCCGATGAACGCCGTCGTGTAGCAGGTCAATCCGATCCAGCCCGCGAACAGCTCGAAACTCGGCCAACGCAAAACGAACGGCCCGAACGTCGCGGCATGCGGCGTGTTGAGCCACGTCATCCATTCGGACGGCAGCAACGCGGCCGCCCCGAAATACCAGAACAGCAACTGGACGAGCAGCGGCGAATTGCGAAAGACGAAGACATACGATGCCGCGACGCGTGCGAGCGCCGCATTGCCCGACGTGCGCGCGACGGCCAGCGCGAAGCCGAGCAGCGTCGCGCAGATCGCCGCGCAGGCGGACAACATCAGCGTGACGGCGAAGCCCTGCTCCAGCCACGCGAGATATTTCGGATCGAGCCAGCTATGCATGATCGACGGCGATCAACCGTTCTTCTGCGGATCGCCGATCTTGAAGAGGCGCGGCAGCGGCGCGGCGCTCTTCGGGCCGAACCACTTGTCGTAGATGCGCGTCGCTTCGCCGTCCGTTTCGAGTTTGGTGAGCGTGCCGTTCACGGCGTCGAGCAGGCGCGTCTCGCCCTTCGGCACGCCGACGCCTTCGTAATCGTTGGAGATCGTGAAGGCCGGAATTTCGTAGCTGGCCTTGTCCGGCACGCGCGCGAGCAACGCAACGAGCTTCGGTCCGTCCTGCGTGATCGCCTGCACGTTGCCCGTGCGCAGCGCGGCGAAAGCGAACGGCGTGTCGTCATAGGCGACGATGGTCGCGTTCGGGAATTTCGCCCGCACCTGCTGTTCGTTCGTCGTTCCCTTGTCCGCGCCGATGCGCAGGCTGTTGATCTGATCGGGCGATTTCAGCACGCCCTTCTTCGCGATGAACTGCGTGCCCGATGCGAAGTACGGCGTGCTGAAATCGACTTCCTTTTTGCGCTCGTCGGTGATCGTGAAGTTGGCGAAGACGAGATCGACCTTGCCCGACTTCAGAAACGCGATGCGGTTGGCCGGATTGGTCGGCTGCACTTCCAGCTTGACGCCCAGGCTCTTCGCCACCGCGCGCGCATAGTCGACATCGAGACCGACGAGCTGATTGTCCTTCGGATCGACGAAGCCGAACGGCGGATTGCTGTCGAACGCCGCGACGCGCAGCACGCCGGCTTTCTTGATGTCGTCCAGCCTGTCCGCATGCGCGGCATTCGAAGCCACTGCCAGCAGTGCAGCGAGCACCGCGCCCCAGGTCCTGATTTTCATTGGTGAGTTCCTTGTTCGTTGCGCCGGTGTGCGTCGCCGGGCGGCGGCACGATGGCGAGGCTGGCACTCTATCGGTGCCGCCGCTCCGACGGAACGAAGTTTTTGTCACGAAGAAAGCAGGCGTGGAGATTTGGCGCGACGCCCGCATTGCCGTCGCGTGCACATGCTTATGACTTCCGTTGCGATAGCGATATGTGCATCGCTACGTTGGTCCGAATGGGCGCTCGTCTTAGCATCGGAAGCTCTCGCCAACCAGAGCTTCCGCCATGTCGAAAACAAAAACCACCGATCGCCGCGCTTTTCTCTCCCTGACCGCGCGGGCCGCGACGGGCGCCGCCGCGCTCGCGGTCACGCCGGCATCGTTCGCCCAGCAAGCCGCGCAAGCGCAGCCGCGCGTGTTGCGCATCGGCAATCAGAAAGGCTATCTGAACCTGCTCAAGGGACGTGCAACGCTGGAGAAGCGTCTGGCTCCGCTCAACGTATCCGTGAGCTGGACGGAGTTCTCCGCGGGTCCGGTGCAGCTCGAAGCGCTCAATGTCGGCTCGATCGATTTCGGCGACGTGGGCGAAGCGCCGCCGATCTTCGCGCAGGCGGCCGGCGCGCCGCTCGCCTACGTCGCCGCCACGCCGACGCGGCCGCATTCCGAAGCCGTGCTGGTGCCGGCGCAATCGTCCGTCAAAACGGTGGCGGATTTGAAAGACAAGCGTATCGCGTTGAACAAGGGCAGCAATGTCCATTACTTCCTCGTGAAGCTGCTGCGCCAACATGGCCTTCAGTATCGCGACGTCGAACTCGCCTATCTCGCGCCCGCCGACGCGCGCGCCGCCTTCGAGCGCGGCTCGATCGATGCGTGGGTCATCTGGGATCCGTACTTCGCCGCCGCGCAGCAGTCGCTGAATGCGCGCGTCGTGGCGGACGCGAGCGGCGTCGTGAGCAACCGCGCCTACTATTTTTCGTCGCAAGACTATGTGGCGAAGAATGCCGACGTGATCCGGATCGTCATCGAGGAGATCAAGGCCGTCGATCAATGGGGCAAGCAGCATCCGGACGAACTCGCGAGCGAACTCGCGCGGCTTTGGGGCCTGCCCAAACCTGTCGTCGATCTCGCGGTGAGCCGGCAGGTCTTCGGTACGGAAGCCATCACGCGGGCGATCATCGCGGAGCAGCAGCAGATCGCCGACACCTTCGTCGAGCTCGGGCTGGTGCCGAAACATGTCGACGTGCTGAGGGCCGCGCCGCCCGGTCTTGCCTGACGGCCGTCGATGCCTTGCGCGCCGCGCCTGAAAGCCGCGGCATCGTGTAGCGATCCGCGCAAGACGTCAGAACACGCGCCCTTCGGTCAGATGCGTCGTCACGCCGTTGAGCGCGTAATCGCCGATCACGCGCGCCTTATGCATCAGCGGATTGTGGCTGAAGATCGTGCGCAGATTGCGCCAGTGGCGATCGAAGTTATGCGCGCGCGCCGTCGCCGATGCGCCGCCCGCTTCGAACATGCGCTCCGCCGCGCTCAACGCGAGCTTGCTGACGACGATCTGCGTGCGCGCCGTCGCGAGCGCGCCTTCCAGCACGAGCGCGTCGGCGTCGGCATCGCCGTTGCGGATCGCTTGCGACGATCGTTCGAGCACGCGCGCGTTGTCGCGCACGAGCGCATCGATCGCGTGACTGTTCGCGCTCAATTCGCCCACGACCTGCTGAATGAACGCATCCTCGCGCGCCGACGGCGCCGCGCTATGCAGCACGGGGCGTCCGTGTTTCAGCACATAGCGCTCCGCATCCGCGACGACGTTGCGTACGATGCCCGCCGCCACCGCCACCAGATGCAACTGACGCAGCGCGCCACCGTGACGGCCCGTGAGCGTCGTCTGCACGCGCGGCGTGACTTCGTCCGCGTACACGATCAGATCGTCGAACTCGAGACTGCCGCTCGCGGTCATGCGCTGCCCCATGCCGTCCCAGTCGTCGAGCACGCGCAGCCCCTCGCGTTGAACCGGCACGACGGCTATGGCGGCCTCGCCGTGTTCGTCCTGCACGTTCAGGCGCGCGTAGTCGGAGAACGCGGTGCCCGTCGCGTAGTACTTGCGGCCGCTCAGACGAAAGTGATCGCCTTCGCGCCGAAGTTGCGTCGTGATTTCGCCGGGGCGCGACGTGCCCGCTTCGGTCGATGCGCCGCCGAAGATCGCGCCTTCCGCCACGCGCTTGATCTGCAATGCATTGAACGGCGTGCGCGGCGCAAGCAGCAGCGCTTCGGTCTGGTCGAAGTGAATGCGCAACGCGTGCGCGACGTTGCTTTCGTGCGCGGCAAGCGTTGCGATCACGTCGAAGACGTCTTCGAGCGAGCCGCCGAGTCCGCCCCATTCGAGCGGAAAGCGCAACGTCCCGAGGCCCGATCGACGAAACAGCGCAAAGGCATCGAACGGCAGTTCGCGGCGCGCCTCGCGCGCGGCCGCATCTTCGCCGATGGACTGTGCCAGCTCAGGCAGCGCGGCGAGCGCGGCTTCGAGTTTCTGATTTTTATTCGACATATGACGTGACGTTCCTATGGTATTGATGCGTGCTCTACGCGGCCTGCGCGTCGAATCGTTTGCCGGGAATCGCTTCGAGCAGCGTGCGCGTGTACGCATGCTTCGGCGCGCGCCATATCTCGCGATGATCGCCGCTTTCGACGATGCGCCCGCCATGCATCACATGGACGCGGTCGGCGATATAGCGCACCACCGAGAGATCGTGCGAGATGAAGAGATAAGCGAGCCCGAGGTCGCGTTTCAGCTCGACGAGCAGATTGAGTATCTGCGCCTGAATGGACACATCGAGCGCGGAGACGGGTTCGTCGCAGATCAGCAGCGCGGGCTCGAGCACGAGCGCGCGCGCAATGCCGATGCGCTGCCGCTGACCGCCCGAAAACTCGTGCGGATAGCGATCAAGCGCGGCGCTCGGCAAACCGACGCGATCGAGCATCGCGCTTGCGCGTCGGCGGCGTTCGCGGGCATCCGCGATGCCGTTCACGATCATCACCGTATCGAGGATGTCGCCGACGCTGCGGCGTGGATTCAGCGACGCATACGGGTCCTGAAACACCATCTGCACCTGCGCCCGCAGCGGGCGCAACGCGCGTTCGCTCAGGGGCGCCAGATCGACGCCGCGCAGGCGGATCGCGCCACCCGACGCCGGCACGAGACGCAGGATCGCTTTCGAAAGGGTCGACTTGCCGCAGCCGGATTCGCCGACGAGACCCACGGTTTCGCCGCGCGCGATATCGAACGACACGTCGTCGACGGCGCGCAACGCGCCCCTGCCATGCCGATGCACATAATCGACCGTCAGATGTTGCACCGAGAGCAGCGGCGCGTCGTTGTCGAATCGCGTTTCCGGCGCGCTGACGGGCGCAAGCGGCGTCACGTTGAACGCGGGCTTGTCATCGGCGCCTTGCACGTGACGAATCTCCGGCAGCTTCCAGTCGCGGTAATGCAACTCCGTTGCCACGTTCAGCGATGCGCCCAGCAGCCCGCTCGTGTATGCATGCCGCGGCCGCTCGAAGAGTTGACGCACCGGCGCTTCCTCGACCTTTTCGCCCGCGAGCATCACGGCGACGCGATCCGCATGTTCGGCGACGACGCCGAGATCGTGCGTGATGAGCAGCAGCGACATCGACAGATCGCGCCGCAATTCGGCAAGCAGTTCGAGAATGCGCGCCTGAATCGTGACGTCGAGCGCGGTGGTCGGTTCATCCGCGATCAGCAGACGCGGACGGCATGCGACGGCCATCGCGATCATCACGCGCTGGCGCTGTCCGCCCGACAGCTCGTGCGGATAGTCGAAGACGCGTCGATGCGGCTCCGGAATATGCACGAGATCGAGCAGTTCGACGGCGCGCTTCATCGCCGCTGGCTTCGACAGCGCTTCGTGCCGTCGCAAGGTCTCGACGATCTGCGCGCCGACCGTGAGCACCGGATTGAGCGATGTCATCGGCTCCTGAAAGATCATCGAGATGTCGCTGCCGCGCACATCGCGCATTTCACGCGGGCTCAGCGCGAGCACGTCGCGTCCGTCGAAGCGGACGCTGCCGGTCACGCGGCCCGGCTCCGGCACGAGCCGCATGAGCGACAGCGCGGTCGCCGATTTGCCGCAGCCGGACTCGCCGACGAGCGCGAGCGTCTCGCCTTCGGCTATGTCCAGATCGATGCCGCGCACCGCGCGATGCGCGCCGAAACTCACGCGCAGATCGCGCACTTCAAGAAGATTCGCCACGGACAGGTCTCGGGTCAGGAACGTTCGCGCATGCGCGGGTTGAGTGCGTCGTTGAGGCCGTCGCCGAGCAGATTGAGCGCGAGCACCGCGAGCACGATCGCCGCGCCCGGCACGGCGGTCAAATACCACGCGGTGCGCAACGAATCGCGCCCCGCGCCGATCATGCCGCCCCATGTGACGACGTTCGGGTCGCCCATGCCCAGAAACGACAGCGAAGACTCGATCAGGATCGCGCTCGCGACCATCACCGATGCGGTCACGATCACCGGCGGCAGCGCGTTCGGCAAGATCTCGCCGAAGATGATGCGCGCGTCGGAAAAGCCCTGACTGCGCGCGGCGAGCACGAAGTCCGACGAACGCAGCGTGCGGAACTCGGCGCGCACGATACGCGCGACCGTCGGCCACGAAGCGATGCCGATGGCCAGCGCGATCACCGTCACGTTCGGCCGCCCTATCGCGACGATCACGATCACGAGCAGAAACGACGGCACGGTTTGAAACAGCTCGGTGACGCGCACGAGAAGATCGTCGATGACGCCGCCGAAGAAGCCGCCGATCGCGCCGACGAGCGTGCCGATGACGAGCCCGATCGCCGCCGCCGATGCGCCGATCAGCAGCGACACGCGTGCGCCGTGCGCGATGCCGGCGGCGACATCGCGGCCGAGCGAATCGGTGCCGAGGCGATACAGCGGGTCGCTGCCCGGCCATTCGAAGGGCGCGGCGACCATATCGAGCGGATCGCCGGGAAAAAGATACGGCGCACTCAGCGCAAGCGCGATGAACGCAGTCAGCAGCACGATGCCCGCGAGCGCGGACGGATTGCGCAGCAGCGCGCGCCACACGCCGCGCGAGGCGCGAGCGTAAGGCGCACGTTGAGCGCGCCGCGCGCCGAACAGCGCACCGGCGAGCTGGCGCCGCCACGCCGAGCCGTGGCCGGATGAAGCGAGTTCGGTGGAATCGGAAGCCATGCGTTTTCAGGTTCGATGAGTCAGACGATGCGTGGATCGAGCCACGCCTGCAGCAGATCGACCGTCACGTTGGCGACGATCACGAGCAGCGACGAAAGCAACAACACGCCGAGCAGCACGCTGAAATCGCGCGCCATGACGGCATCGAGCGCAAGACGCCCGAGGCCCGGCCAACTGAACACGGTTTCCGTGACGGCCGCGCCGCCGAGCAGCGTGCCGAAGTGAATGCCGACCATCGTCGTGAGCGGCATCAGCGCGTTGCGCAGCACATGACGCACGGTGACGCGCAGCGGATGCAGCCCCTTCGCGTGCGCGGTACGCACGAAGTCCTGGCGCTTCACTTCGAGCATCGCGGCGCGCGTGAGACGCGCGTAGATGGCGACGAAGAAAGTCGCGAGCGTCACGGCCGGCAGCAGCACATGTTTCGCGACATCGGCGGCATACGCGAAGCCGTGCAAGGACGCGCCCACGGTGATATCGCCGCCGCTCGGCAGCCAGCCGAGATGCACCGAGAACAGCACGATGGCGAGCAGGCCGATCCAGAAGCCGGGCGTCGAATACAGCACGAGCGCGAGCACGGACAGCACGCGATCCGGCCACTTGCCCGCCCAATGCGCCATGACCGCGCCGAGCACGATGCCCGCGACGATCGCAAGGGCGAGCGCCGTGCCCATCAGCAGCAAGGTGTTCGGCAGCCGCGACAGAATCAGCTGCATGACGGGCGCGTCGTAACGCGGCGAATAGCCGAGACTGCCGTGCGCGAGATGCGACAGATACGCGCCGAGCTGATGCAGCACCGGCTGATCGAGGCCGAACTTCGCGCGCAATGCCTGCAGCGTTTCGGCGGTCGCGGAGCCCGCTTCGCCCGCGAGCACATCGGCGGCGTCGCCGGGCATCAGCTTCAGCAGGAAGAAGTTCAGGACCACGATGGCGAGCATCGTCGGCAGGGCCTGCCATGCGGTGCGCCGCGCGATGGCGGCGAAGCGCGTGCGTCGGTTCATCGGCGTCCGTCCTCAGGCGCTCAGCCACACATCGGCGAGATTGCCTTCCAGCCCCTGCGCCGACACCGTGTGATTGCGCACGCGCCGGTTCGCGAGCGTGACCATGCGCGGCGCGACGAGATTCAGGATCGGCAGGTCGCGATACACGATCTGCTGAAACTGCTGATAGAGCGCCACGCGCTTCTTCTCATCCGTTTCGATCGATGCCGATTCGAGCAGCGTATCGACTTCCGCATTGCTGTAGTGCGGCGCGTTCGAGAACGGCACGCCGGGCCGGATGTTCTTCGACCAGTAGAGACGCTGCACGCCCACGCTCGGATCGAACAACGTATTCACGCCGATGCTCGTGAAGTCGAACTGACGGTCCGCATACACGCGCTTGAGGAACGAAGGCAGATCCTGCGAACGCACGGTCACGTCGATGCCCACACGCGCGAGCGCCGACTTCACGTAATCGGCCTGACGCCGGTACATGTCGCCATAAGGCAGGAAATCGTGCGTCAACTGGAAGCGCGGGCCGCCGTTCTTGCGCGGATAACCCGCGGCATCGAGCAGCTTTTCCGCGTTCGCGATATCGAATGCGTAAGGCGCGAGCTTCCCGTCGTGATACGGCGAGGCGGGCGTGATCGGCGTCGGAGAAATGTCGGCGTAACCGTAGGCGATCGTCTTCTGCACGATCTGCGGATTGATCGCATGGGCGATCGCCTGACGCACGCGCACGTCCTTCAGGATCGGATGCGCGAGATTGAAATCGATCTCCGAGAGCGGTTCCAGAAAGCGATAACCGCGCGTTTCCACGGCGAGCTGCGGCAATTGCGTGAGACGCGGCAGATCCGAAAGCGGCACCGGATTCTCGCCGCCGAGATCGAGCGCGCCGGTTTCGAACGCGGCGGAGCGCGCGGCGGCATCGGGAATCACTTTGAACACGAGCGAATCGATATACGGCTTGCCCGCGTCCCAGTAATCCGGATTGCGCTCGTAGACGATGCTCGCGCCCCGCGTCCACGACTTGAAGCGGAACGGCCCGGTGCCGATGGGCGCGTTGTTATGCGGGTTCGTCAGCGGATCGCCGTTCGCGTAGAGATGCTTCGGCACGATCGGCGATTCGCCCGCCGACAGCGCCTTCAGCAGATACGGCGCGGGCTTCGACAATTCGATGATCGCGGTGCGCGCATCGGGCGTCGACACGCGCGTCACGTTGGCGAAGGTGCTGCGCCCGCGCGGATGGATCGACTTCAACAAGTCGATGGAAAACGCCACATCCGCCGATGTGAACGGCTCGCCGTCGTGCCACTTCACGTTCTGGCGCAGCGTGAACGTGTACTTGAGACCGTCCGGGCTCACGTTCCACGCGGTCGCGAGCTGCGCCTTCGGCTTCAGATCGAAGTCATAGGCGAGCAGGCCTTCGAGCACCTTCGAACTCGCGACGAGCGCGGGGCCCGTCGTCTGGAAGATCGATACGAGCACGGGCGGCTCGGGATTGATCAGCATGTTGAGCGTGCCGCCACGCCTGGGTGCCGCTTCCTGCGCGAAGGCGAGCGAAGACAGGCCGGCGGACGCGAGCGCCGCGCCTGATGAGACCAGAAAATCGCGTCGGTTGAAGCCTGCCATGTGATGCCATTCCTCTCTGTTCGTTGTTCGACGGCCGAATATGACGCGCCGCGGCGATCACGATAAAACGGCTGCGCGCGCGCGTGAACGAACGGTTATGCATATGGAAAGCATGGCGGCGCGAAAAGCATGTGACGTTGGGTGCAATGCCGAGAGGCGTGTTCACACTATCGAAGTGTTTCCACGATGAGGGCGAAGTTGATAAAGCCGATGAACATCAGAATGACTTTGTCGAAGCACGAGAAAATCCGACGAAAGCCCTTCAACCGACGGAACAGCCGCGCCACTTCGTTGCGACGTTCGTACATTATCCGGTCGTACTACCAAGGCTCGACGCGCGTGCTTAACGGAGCAATACGTTGAAGTTTGTAGATTCGAAGATTTTTTTACCAGCATCCCGTTGAACTTTTCCAACGAGTTCGTATGCTGACGTCACTACTTCAACCGAGTGGCGTCTTTCCAAAAGCCTGAAAACATATGCCAAAAAGCAAGAATAACCAAACAGGTAGCAGGGCCCAATCATGATGCGCCGGTTTGCTGTGGTCGGCGATAAGCTAAGTAACAACGGTGAGATTTGCGATTACAAAGGGCCCTTTTTCACGTTGAGCGGCCATCAAGCCGCGCTTATCAACGGTGCCGCATATTGTCCCGTCTGCAAGACAACCGGCTATATCGCGAAGGAAGGCGGTCCGCGCCGCATGACGTTAGGTGCAAGCGAGATAGCGCTAGAAAATGATGTCGTCATATGCGACTGTCCGGACCATCCGCGCATCTTCGCAAGACTCGCGGGGGAAGCTTGGTACGAAGATCTTGTCGAGAGTCTCGGGGCCATCCGTCATTGCGCGACTGGAAGTGACAACATCGCTGCCGCGCCTTTGGCGTCCGTGTTCGATGAAGCGTACGTTCTTCGCAGCAAGATGAACGGCAAGCCACTCTCTAACGTGGCGTATCGCCTGATTGGCGAAAGCGGAACGCTCATCGAGGGCGTGACCGACGCAGCCGGCAGGACGCAACGCATCAGGACCAATGCGGCCGAGCGTGTGACGGTCGCGGTGGAGGATGTGAAGTAATGGCAAAGGAGTTCTTCGAAGTTCATTCGTCGATGACTAACACGGTCGAGGGTTCGTCCGTGGATGTGTATGTCAACACGGAGCGCATTTGCCCGAATATGACGAATGCGGAATTCAGAAAGATGTTCGCTGCGGCGCAGGACGAAGCAGTTCAGAAGATTGAAATGCGCCTGGCTGCGTTAGATGTCTGGAGCGCCAGCGAAAAGGCTCGTGTATGGCGATGGTTCGGCCGCAACGACGAGGCCACTCATAGGCGGCTTCGAGATGGACTCACGAAAGTCCTTGAGGTAGTGCGCGGCTTCGGGCCCGAAAACGTAGTGCGAAGTGGGAGCGAAGCAGACCATGCAACAGGCTGCCTTCCGAACTCACGCACGGATGGCGTTGCGGCGCACGTATGCGCCCCGGATACCGCCACGCACACAATGGCAATCGATCTGAACTTTTGCACGATGCGGCCGTGGAGCGGCACAGGTGACTCGCAGGCATCAACTATCATTCATGAGGCGACTCATTTTCTCGACACGATGGCAACGGGCGACCCTCAGTACACGATAACTTTCAGGCTAAAGGAATGGGGCAGGCGCATCCGGATCTTGCAATAGTGAATGCTGACAGCGTGGCGGGGTACTGTGTCTTTTCTGAAAATTAAGCTCCTGATTCCGGCGCTCTTGCTCACGTGGTTCGGTTCAGCACTGGCCTGTGATGGCCCACAGAATCAACGTGGAGAAAATATCGATGTTCTCTTCGCGCGAAATTCTGCGTCGCTCAGTGTCAAGGAATTGGCACGGCTCTCGGCATGGTCCGCAGAAATGCGAAAGTTTGAATACGCGGACGTTATTCAAGTGGTCGGCCTCGCGGAAACAATCGAGGTTATGCCGAGGAAGCTGGCAGAGCAGCGTGCCCAAAAGGTGTGGAGCGCCATGCAGCAGTTCGGCTTACAAAGTTCGCATTTGTGGGTAACTGGGCGCGTTTATACCGTGCGTGAGCCACGAAGGTTTTCCGAGCCGGGTGGGCAGCGGGTGGAAATCACGTTCGGTCCCGGATGCCCGAACAACTGTTGCACGCGCTAGAGGCGATCGCTACGCCACGCGCACCGCTCCCCCACCTCCCGCCTAATGCATGTCGAGCACCGCGCCCTCGGGCACCGACAACCCCAGATGGCTGCGCAAGGTCTTGCCCTCATACGCGCGACGGAAAATGCCGCGCCGCTGAAGTATCGGCACGACGCCTTCCGTGAAGGCTTCGAGACCATCGGGCAGCACGTCGGGCATCAGATTGAAGCCGTCGGCGGCGCCGTTCCTGAACCAGTGCTCGATGTCATCCGCGACTTGCTCGGGCGTGCCGACGATCACGCGATGTCCGCCGCCGCCCGCCAGCGCACGGATGAGCTCGCGCACCGTGTAGCCATGCGTGCGCGCCTGCGCGAGCGTCGCGTTGAAGAACGTGTGATTGCCGTTGCCGCCATTGGGCAGCGGCAAGTCGTCGGGCAAACGCCTGTCGAGCGAAAGCGAATCGACGGGCACGCCGAGCGTGCCAGCGATGCGGTTCAGGCTGTACTGCACCGGAATCAGATCGACGAGTTCGTCACGGCGTCGCAGCGCCTCGCTTTCCGTCGAACCGATGATCGTCGTCAGTCCCGCGAGCACTTTCACCGCGTTCGCGCCGCGTCCGTAACGCGCCGCGCGCGCGTTGAGATCTTCGCGATATGCACGCGATTCATCGAACGATTGCGAGGCCGAAAACACCGCTTCCGCGTGACGCGCGGCAAGCTCGCGTCCGTCGCCCGATGCGCCCGCCTGCACCAGAACCGGATGACCCTGTGCCGAGCGCGGCAGATTCAGCGCGCCGCGCACGCTGAAGAATCGCCCACGATGATCGGCCGGATGCACCTTGTCGAGATCGACGAAGCGCCCGCTCGATTTGTCCGCGATGAATGCGTCGTCATCCCAGCTATTCCACAGCGTCTTGACGAGCGCCGCGAACTCGTCCGCGCGTGCATAGCGCGTTGCATGGTCGGGGACCGTGTCGTGACCGAAGTTGCGCGCAGACGGCAGGTCCGCGGTCGTCACGATGTTCCAGCCCGCGCGCCCGCCGCTGATCAGATCGAGCGTCGCGAATCGGCGTGCGATGTTATACGGCTCGTTGTAACTCGTCGATGCCGTCGCGATCAGCCCAAGATGCGTGGTCGCGGCTGCAATGCTCGTGAGGAGCATTGTCGGTTCGAGCGCCGTGATGGGGCGCATGTCGAGCTGATCGGAGATCGCGGCGCTATCGGCGAGAAAGATTGCATCGAGACACGCGCGTTCCGCCAGCTGCGCCAGGCGCACATAGTGGCTCACGTCGAGAAATACGTTCGGATCCGAATCCGGCAGACGCCATGCCGACGGCACGAATCCGGAATGAAGCGCGTTGATGTTCAGATGCAGTTGGCGCGGGGCATCGCCGCTCATGGAAAGCTCCACAGAAAGGGATAACTCTCCATCTTGTACGGGCGACGCGAACGACGCCACGAACGAATTCGACGAAGCATATGAAAAGCGGCGCTAAACGGATAAGGCTTGCGTAGCGCGCGTCGATGCTTACCTGATCTGCAACACCGCCTGGCGCACATCGATGCGGCGCGGAATCACCTTCGTATCGAAAGCCAGATTCGCCGAGTCCTGCTGCGCGCTAAGGACGTCGTCGGGAATCGGATAGCTCGCGCCCCACTCCAGGCGCGAGATCGCCCGGTTCCATACGGCGAGCGGCACGCCCGTATTGGCGGACAGAAAGCGCGCCGTATCCTGCGGATGCGCGAGGCTGTCGTTCGTCTGACGTGCAAGCTGATCGAACAGCAGACGCAGCGCGGCGGGATACTTTTGCGCGAAGTCGCGCGTCGCGATATAGAAGCCGTATTGCGGCACCGACAGATCCCCGATGGTGAGAATGGTCCGCGCGCCGGTGGTCAGTTCGGTGTCCGCGTAACGCGGATCGGGCACGGCCCACGCATCGATGAAGCCGCGCTCGAACGCCGAGCGCGCATCGCCATAGGACAGGTACGTGAACTGCGCGGCGTTCGGGTCCATGTGGGCATCCTGCATCGCCTTCAGCACGAACAGGTGCCCTTGCGAGCCCTTGGCGAAGGCGATCTTTCTGCCCTTCAGATCGCGCAGGTCCTTCACGGGCGAATCCTTCGGCACGACGATCGCATAGCTTTTGACGAGTCTCGGCGCATACGCCACATACACGACCGATGGCGCCGCGCCCGCCTGCGCCATGATCGGCGGCGTCGAGCCGACCGTGCCTACATCGACGTCGCCCGCATTGATGGCTTCGACGAGCGGCGCGCCATACACGAACTCGTGCCACGAAACCTTGACGTGATGCGAAGCGAAAGCCTGCTCCAGCTTGCCCGATGCCCGCAGCGCGACGAGACCGTCGCCCTTCTGGATTCCGATGTTGATCTGCGCGGGATAGCCCTCGTCAGCGTGCGCGGCAAACGCGGCGGCGAAGCAACCGGCGGCGATGATGGATTTCAGGAATCGGATCGGCATCAAGACTTGAAATAAGGATTGGCGGGACGTGCGAGACCGTAGTGACCGCGCAGCGTGGCGGCTTCGTACTCGCGCCGGAACAGGCCGCGCCTTTGCAGAATCGGCACGACATGCTCGGTGAAGTGCTCGAGCTGCGCGGGCAGTACGGGCGGCATCACGTTGAAGCCATCGGCGGCACGGCTTTCGGTCCAGTCGGCAATGACATCTGCAATCTGTTCGGGCGTGCCGGACAGCGTGAAATGCCCGCGCGCCGCCGCGAGCTTCCTCAACAGGCTGCGCAAGGTCGGACGCTCGCGCGCCACCAGTTGCGTGATGACTGCCGCGCGGCTTTGCGCGGCCTGCACCGTCGACGGGTCCGGAAAGTCATCGACGGACAGCGGCTGATCGAGCGGCAGCGTCGAGAAATCGTAGCCGCCGAAGCGGTTCGACAGGCGGCCGAGTCCCACGCTGACATCGGTGATCGAGTCGAGTTCGTCGAGCAGAGCGCTGGCTTCGGCTTCGGTCGAACCGATCGCCGCGCTGATGCCCGGCAGGATCACGATGTCCTGCTCCGAGCGGCCCGCGGCCCTCGCGCCCGCCTTGAGCTCGGCATAAAAGTCGATCGCGGATTGCTTCGTCAGATGCGCGGTGAAAACGGCTTCCGCATGGCGCGCGGCGAACGCCTTGCCCGTCGCCGACGAGCCCGCCTGCACCAGCACCGGATGCCCCTGTGGCGGGCGCGGCAGATTCAGCGGCCCCGCCACGCGATGAAACTTCCCGCGATAGCCGATCTTGCGCACGCGCGCCGGATCGAGAAAGCGTCCGCTCGACGCGTCATCGATGATGGCGTCATCGGCCCAGCTATCCCACAGTTGCGTGACGACTTCGAGGAACTCGTGCGCGCGTGCGTAGCGCTCCGCATGCTCGATCTGCTGCTCGTAGCCGAAGTTCGGCCCCGCGCCGCCGACCCACGAGGTCACGATGTTCCAGCCGATGCGCCCGCGCGAAATGTAATCCAGCGAAGCGAACTGACGCGCGAGATTGAACGGCTCGGTGTACGTGGTCGATGCCGTCGCGATCAGCCCGATGCGCGAAGTCGCCTGCGAAAGCGCCGCGAGCGTGGTGATCGGTTCGAGCGCGCCGGACGCGACGAATTGCGCGCCATCGCCGAGCGCGAGGGCATCGGCGAAAAACACGGAATCGAACAGGCTTTGCTCGGCCCTGACGGCGAGATCGCGAAAATAGTCGATATCGGTCAGCGCCTGGCGCGTCGCGCCGGAATGACGCCAGCCTGCTTCATGATGGCCGCGTCCGTGAACGAAGAGATTCAGATGTATAGGTCGGGGCATGAGCGAATAGTCTCGTTTGCCGGATCAGTCATGCACTTTGGGAAAACCGTGGCGCTCGGCGAGCAACGCGAGAATGCGGCGCGTATCGGTGACGAAGCGTTTCTCGCCGACGGTTTGCGCGTCGGACGGCGCGGGGTACGCATCGCCCAGCACCAGCACCGGCAGACTTTGATGCGCCTCGCTCAGTGCTTCGACCGCGGCCTTGCGGGGACGCTCGAAGGGCACGCGGCGGATATCGAGGCGCGCGTTGCGCGCCGGATCGCTTGCGAGCAGACCTTCGATCGGCGCACCGTCCGGGCAGATGAACACTTCGCCCGGGCGCTTCGGATCGGTGAAGCCCGGTTCCAGCAGAATGAGTAGATCGCGTTGGGTCATGGTCGGCGTCATGCGTGGTTGAGAGCCGCCACAGCGTAACCATCCCGCGCGGAGATTGGAACGAATTGGATCTGCTAACCAAATCTGCGGCGCGCATGACGAAAGACGGATCGCGGGCGCCTTCCGGACCGACAGCTCATGCGGCTATCCGATGCTTCGTCGACGTTATCCGCGCTTCTTGCGCGCGCTGCGCTGATCGATCCACAGCCGCGCCCAGCGTGCCGCATAGGCGATCGCATGATCGCGCTCGAAGAAGTAATCGAGCGCATCGAAAGTGAAGCTTGCACCGTGCGCGTGCCGGCGATGTTCGATCGTCAGGTTGGCCGCATACAAGCCGCTCGGCATGGCCTGAGCGGAGGGTGCAACCTCATAACCTTTGTATTGCATGGAGCGAGTCCTCGCGGCAAATTCAGGCAACATTGCCCGAACCGCTTCATGCTA
Organism: Caballeronia sp. ATUFL_F2_KS9A; assembly: GCF_023630765.1. NCBI lineage: Bacteria > Pseudomonadati > Pseudomonadota > Betaproteobacteria > Burkholderiales > Burkholderiaceae > Caballeronia > Caballeronia sp. ATUFL_F2_KS9A. Next base: position 147,627 of record NZ_JALQEK010000041.1, read on the forward strand.
GGGGCCGACGAACGCATGGCCAACCAATCCTTTTACGTTTGCAAATCACCGGCCGCATCGATTCGTCATTACGTCATGCTATGCATGTCAAAGGCGTCCCGGTCGCGGGTCCGGAACGAATCCATCGCGATTCGGCATGCGGATGGCGGCAAGCGAATGCGCATCGAGGCGGGCGTCGTCGGGAACGATGCCGTTCTGATTCAGGATCCACGCGCTCACGGCATACACCTCGTCCGCACTCAGCGATTGCGGCGCGTTATAGGGCATCGCGCGGCGAATGTAATCGAAGAGTGTCGTCGCGTATGGCCAGTAGCTTCCGACCGTGCGCACCGGCTTCTCGCTCGCGAGCGTGCCACGCCCGCCGATCAGCCGGTCGCCCAGCACGCCCTCGCCTTTCGCGCCGTGACACGAGGCGCACTTGGCCGCGAAGATCCGCGCACCGGTCACCACGTCGCCGCTGCCCGCGGGCAGGCCGCGACCGTCAGGCGCGACATCGATGTTCCACGCGGCGATGTCCGCCGCGCTCACGGGCGTGCCGATCGTGCCGATCGTGCCGACAGCCGCGCGATGCGTTGCATCGTCCAACCCGGCCTGCGACGCGCGCCCGTCCCGCCACGGCCCCGAGCAGGCGGTAAGACACAGCGCCGTCAGACCCACGATCAGCGGGCGCACGGCGCGAAGTTGTCGAGTTGATTCCCTATGCATTTTTCACGCTGCCATCGGCGTCGACGCGCCATTGCTGAATGCCGTTGTAGTGGTAGTTCGAGTTCAGCCCGCGCGCGGCGACGAGCGCCTCGCGCGTCGGCTGGATGTATCCGGTCGAATCCGTTGCCCGCGAGAGGATCGTGGCCGGTTCACCGTTCCACACCCATCCCGCATGAAAGCGCGTGAGCGCGCGATCGCCGGGCGTGCCATCGAGCCGCGCCGCTTGCCATGAGCGGCCACCATCGACGGATACTTCGACCTGACGGATCGCACCGCGTCCCGACCAGGCGAGCCCCACGATCGGGTAGTAACCGTGAGTCGTCAACTTGTGCCCGGGCGATGGCCGCGTGATGACCGATTTCGCATCCATCTCGAACACGAACTGGCGCGCGCGACCATCGGCCAGCAAGTTCGTGTATTTCGACGTTTCCTCTCGCGTTTCGAGCGGCGCGTCGACGAACTTCAGCCTGCGCAGCCACTTCACGTTGGTGTTGCCTTCGAAGCCGGGGACCAGAAGCCGCAGCGGATAGCCGTTCTCCGGCCGCAGCCGCTCGCCGTTCTGCGCATACACGACGAACGCGCGATCCAGCACGCGATCGAGCGGCAGGCTGCGCGTCATCGCGGCTGCATCGGCGCCCTCCGCGAGAATCCAGCGCGGCGCGTGGCCGTCGTTCGCAGCGAGCCCGCCGGCCGCCTCGATCAACGTCGAAAGCCGCACGCCGGTCCACTCGCAGCACGACAGAAGCCCGTGCGTGAGCTGAACGGGCAGCCCGCTCGGCCCTTTCCATTCGCTCGCGGTGTTGCCCGAACATTCGAGAAAGTGCACGCGCGACTCGGAAGGCAGCCGCAGCAAATCGTCCATCGTGAAGAGCTTCGGCTCGCGCACGAGGCCATGAATCACGAGCCGGTGCTGGTCCGGGTCGATATCCGGCACGCCGGCGTGATGGCGTTCGTAGACAAGCCCGTTCGGTGTGATCGCGCCGTGCAGATCGGCGAGCGGCGTCAGCGACGAAGCCGCTCCCGGCACCGGCCACGCACGCGCCGCGCGACGCACGACCTCGGATTCGCGCGGGGATGGCAGGCCATAGGGATGATCGAGAATCGGCGCGCCAGGCATGCGCGTCCACGGCTCGACGCTGAGCGGCTGCAAGAGTCCGGACGCCGCATTCGCGTGAGGCGCCACGACTGCCGACAGCGCGAGGCCGCCCAGCATCCGGCGTCGCGGCGACGCGGGAGCGTGTTGCTCCGGCTTCGCGGGATCGCCGGGCCGTGTGGCGGAAAACGATGAGAAACGCGGGATTTTCGGCATGCTCGATGAGTCGGGCAGAGAAGACAGGCAGTCGGGCGCCCGATTATAGGTCGCGGTTTCGGGATGCCCAATCGCGATTGCGACTATGCAAATGACAAGGGTTGCTTAAGCGCCATCGTCTAACGCGCTCCTGCGAATGCGATGACATCATGAGTCGCTCACGCCGACGACGGCGCGCAGGATCACCGGCTGCCCGCCGCGCAACGACACGGCGCCGAACACCGAGCGCGCGTGCACGCCGGCATCGCCCAGAACCTCGACCAGCAGATCCGATGCGCCGTCGAGCACCTTCGCGTGGTCTTCGAAGGCGGCGTCGGCGTTCACGAAGCCCTGCACGTCGAGCACCTGCTTCACGCGTTCGAGCGAGCCGAGTTCATCGCGCAGCACGAGCAGCAGTTCCAGTGCCGCCTCGCGTGCGAACGAAACGCCGTCTTCGAGCGTGAGCGTGTCACCCAGCCTGCCTTTGGACGGCTTACCGTCGATGGCGGCGCCCGCCGACTTGCCCGACACGAACACGAGATCGCCCCAGCGGGTGGCATTGCGATAGTTCGCCTTCGGGTTGCTCGAAGTGCGTTCGGGGTCGATCAGACGGTCGAGTCTTTCGTCGGCGCTCATGGTGCTCCTGTCGGTATGAATGCGTGACATCACGCGCAGCCGCTCATGTTATGCAGCAACGGCCGGCGCGCTAACCAACGAAGCCTCATATCGATATGACCGGCCTCGCGCGGCGCGAAGCGTTCGTTGCGCGCCTGCTCGCGATTTCTGCATCGCTTCTCCGATGTAATCCGGAATCCAAATCAGACGCTCCGACCATTACAAACGAAAAATCCTTTGTTGGACTTCGGTAAGCACGACCGTAGTATCCGGCTTCCTCGAACTCATGGTTAATACCTAAGGAAGCGAATGAAACGAGTCGCACTCGCCGGCGCCGCTGGCTTACTGGCCGCCCTTCCGGGCATCGTTCAGGCACAGAGTTCCGTCACCTTGTACGGGATCATCGACGCCGGCCTCGCCTATACGAACAATCAGCGCGGCGCATCCAACGTGCAGGCGACGAGCGGCAAGCTCAACGGCAGCCGCTGGGGCCTCAAAGGCGTCGAAGATCTGGGCGGCGGCTACAAGGCGCTGTTCACGCTCGAGAGCGGCTATCGCGTCAACGACGGCACACTCGCTCAAGGCGGACGCGAATTCGGGCGGCAAGCTTATGTGGGCGTGGCGAAGACGGGCATCGGCACGCTGACGCTCGGGCGTCAGTACGATCCGAACACGGATCTCGTTGCGCTCTTCGCGGGGCCGGGATTCTGGTCGCCCGCCACGCACGTCGGCGATAACGACAATCTGAATCAGACCTTCCGCATCAACAATGCCGTGAAGTTCAAGAGCGATACCTTCGCGGGCGTGACTGTCGATGCGCTCTACGGGTTCAGCAATCAGGCGAGCAACGGCGCGGGCGCGGGCTTCGGCAACAACCGCGCTTGGGGCGTATCGGCGAGCTACGCCAGCGGGCCGTTGCAACTCGGCGCGGGCTATTTGCTGCTCGATCATCCGAATGTCGCGTCGAACACGAGCGGCGCGGTCGGCGGTGCATCGACCACGTCCGGCGACGACTACAGCGGCGCCTTCTTCTATGGCCTGAACGGCGGCGTCGCGCGGCAGCAAGTGGCGGTCGCGGGCGGCAACTATGCGATCGGATCGGTCGCGACAGTCGGCTTCGCATGGAGCCACACGCAGCTCGACTACAACGATGGCTCGTCGCGCAAGTTCAACAACTACGATGTGAACGGCCGCTACAACATTACGCCGGCGACGACGCTGATCGGCGTGTACACCTTCACCGATGGCCGCGCCAACAGTCTGCCCGGCACCGGCGGCGCGACACTCAAGCCGCGCTGGCATCAGCTCACGCTCGGCGTCGACTATGTATTGTCGAAGCGCACGGACCTCTATCTCTCCGGCGTCTATCAGCTCGCGGCGGGCGATGCCTCGACGCGCGTCGGCAACGGCTATCAGAAGATCGCGGCTATCGCCGACGCGGGCACGCCGTCGTCGACGAACCGGCAAGTGGCGGCGTTCGGCGGCGTGCGCGTGCGCTTCTGAGCTGCGAAGAACCGCATCGAACCGGTGAAAATCCCGCGGCGAAAGCGCGGAACGACACCCTCGATACGCTGCGCTCACACCGTTTCCCTACGCGCTTACACGAATCGGGCGCATCCGGAAGACACGCTCGAAGCCTCGTGCTTCGAGCGTCGCCGAGCGCATTCGCGCGACGCGCAATCGCGGTTCTTTCAAATCTCTGAAGGCGACAAGCAAAGCAGAAATCGATCTTTGGCGGCCTTGAGCCGGTTGCTAAGATCGCCGCTCGCTTTCAACGGACCGCCATAACGACAATGACCTTGCACCGCTCGATCGCTACCCGCCGCGCCGCCGTTGCGCTCGCCGTCGCCAGCCTCTTCGCGCTGGCATCGTGCGGCTCTTCCAGCGACAGCTCGCCGACGACCGCGCCGGTCGCCGCCGCCAAACGGCCGAACATCCTGTACATCATGGCCGACGATCTCGGCTACTCGGATATCCACGCGTTCGGCGGCGAAATCAACACGCCGAATCTCGATGCGCTCGTCGCATCGGGCCGCATCCTCACGAACCATCACACCGGCACGGTCTGCGCGATCACGCGCGCCATGCTGATCTCAGGCACCGACCACCATCTCGTCGGCGAAGGCACGATGGGCACGCCGACCGACGAACGCAAGGGCCTGCCGGGATACGAAGGCTATCTGAACGACCGGGCGCTCTCGGTCGCGCAGTTGCTGAAGGATGGCGGTTATCACACGTACATGGCGGGCAAGTGGCACATCGGCTCGGGAATCGTAGGCAGCACCACAGGCGGCGGGCAAACGCCGGATCAGTGGGGCTTCGAGCATAGCTATGCGCTGCTCGGCGGCGCCGCGACGAATCACTTCGCGCACGAACCCGCAGGCTCGAAAAACTACACGGAAGACGGTCAATACGTTCAGCCGGGACAGCCCGGCCAGCCAGGCGGCGCAGGCGGCAGTCCGAGCGTCTTCTATTCGACCGACTTCTATACGCAGCGCTTGATCTCCTACATCGATTCGAACAAGGGCGACGGCAAGCCCTTCTTCGCCTACGCAGCCTACACGTCGCCGCACTGGCCTTTGCAGGTGCCCGAGCCTTACTTGCACAACTATGCGGGCAAGTACGACGCAGGTTACGACGTCATCCGCAATGCGCGGATTGCCCGGCAGAAGGCGCTCGGCATCATTCCCGCCGATTTCAATCCGTATCAGGGCGCGCCGGAAACGCTGACCTCGTCGCCCGCCACGGCGAACAATGGCACCGCGAACGCGAAATACATCAGCGCCGTGCACAACGCCGCGCAAGGCTACAGCGACTATGGTCCCGGCACGGTCAACAAGTCGTGGAACAGCCTGTCCGCCGCCGAGAAGAAGGCGCAAGCGCGCTACATGGAAATCTATGCCGGCATGGTCGAGAATCTCGATCACAACATCGGCCTGCTGATCCAGCATCTGAAAGACATCGGCGAATACGACAACACGTTCATCCTGTTTCAGTCCGATAACGGCGCGGAAGGCTGGCCGATCGACTCGGGCGCGGATCCGACCGCGACCGATACCGCGAACGCATCCGATGCGATCTATTCGACGCTCGGCACCGACAACGGTCAGCAGAACGCGCGGCGTCTGCAATACGGCCTGCGCTGGGCCGAAGTCAGCGCGACGCCGTTCCGCCTCACCAAGGGCTACGCGGGCGAAGGCGGCGTATCGACACCGCTCATCGCACATTTGCCCGGACAGACGGCGCAGTTGCCCACCTTGCGCGCCTTCACGCACGTCACCGACAACACCGCGACCTTCCTCGCCGTCGCACAGATCACGCCGCCGACGCAGCCCGCGCCGGCTTCGATCAATACGCTTACGGGCGTCGATTCGAACAAGGGCAAGGTGGTCTATAACAACCGCTACGTCTATCCGGTCACCGGACAGTCGCTGCTCCCGATTCTCAAGGGCGACGGCACCGCGGAAGTGCACACCGCCGCGTTCGGTGACGAAGCCTATGGACGCGGCTATCTGCGCAGCTCCGATGGCCGCTGGAAGGCGCTTTGGACCGAGCCGCCGACCGGTCCCGCCGACGGTCACTGGCAGCTCTTCGACCTGCAGGCCGATCGCGGCGAGAACAACGACGTATCGGCGCAGAATCCGTCGGTCATCGACAGTCTCGTGCAGCAGTGGAACAGCTACATGAGCACGGTGGGCGGCGTCGAACCGCTGCGGCCGCGCGGCTACTACTGAGCGCGCGATGAGTCGTCGATGGACATCCGTTGCAGGCGCCGGCGCCGTGACGCTCGCGTTGTTCGGCGCGGGCTTCGGCGGGGCGCTCGCCGTGAACGCGGAGCACGGCTTCGATCCGCGCAATCTCGCGCGCACGCTGGCGCCGCTCGGCTCCGAGCAGCAATGCGAACGCTATTCGGGCATTCCCGCCAAGTGGCGCGACGATCCGCGCGCGGGCATGGTGCACCTGCGCGGCGGCGAATTCGTCTTCGGCAGCACACTGGGTTATGACGACGAGCGCCCGGTGGGCGATGGCAAGACGAAGGTCGGAGCCTTCTGGATCGACCAGACCGATGTAACCAACGCGCAGTTCGCCGCTTTCGTCGACGCGACGGGCTATGTGACCGAAGCCGAGCGTCAGGGCGGCGCTGTCGTGTTCCATGTCCCGACGCGCGAAGAAATGAACGCACGCGATCTCGCGTGGTGGTCGTGGGTGAAAGGTGCGTCGTGGAAGCATCCCACGGGATCGTCGAGCACATGGAAAGGGCACGAAAATCGTCCGGTGACGATCGTGACGCTCGCCGACGCCCTCGCCTACGCGCACTGGCTCGGCCGCGATCTGCCGAGCGAGGCCGAGTGGGAATACGCGGGCAAGGCCGGGCGGGAAGGCGCGCAGCTCGACGCCGCTCCGCGCGATGCGCGCGGCAAGCCATCGGCGAATTACTGGCAAGGCGTGTTTCCCGTGCTCGACTCCGCCGAAGACGGCCATGCGGGTTTGGCGCCGGTCGGTTGCTATGCGGCGAACGATTTCAGGCTGTACGACATGATCGGCAACGCATGGGAATGGACGAAGGATCCTTACACCGGTCCGCGTCAGCCGCATTCGAACGGCGACACGGCGGCGGTGATCCCAGCGCGCAAGCACGACACGGCCGTGGTCATCAAGGGCGGCTCGTTCCTGTGCGCGCAGGATTATTGCGTGCGCTACCGGGCGTCGTCGCGCGAGCAGCAAGAAGCGGATTTGCCCGCGTCGCATATCGGCTTTCGCACCGTGCTGAGGGACGGCTGATGCGCGCGCGATTCGTTTTCGCGGGGGCGGTTCTGGCAGCCTCCTTCGTGACGACAGCGCATGCCGCGGAGCAGACGGTTCGCATCGGCGTGATGCCGGGCGAGGAAGCGACGATCGTCGCGCATGTGCGTGAAGTCGCCGCGAAGCAGGGCTTGCCGCTCGCCGTCGTGACTTTCGACGATGCCGCGCGCATCGACGCCGCGCTCGCAAACGGTACCATCGATGCCGCCAGTTTCGAGGACGAAGCCAGCCTCGCCGCCCGCAGCGCGCGCAACGGCTACGCGATCGAAAGCGTCGCCGCGACCGTGACCTTGCCGATGGCGCTCTACTCGCGCAAGCTCGCATCGATCGCCTACTTGCCGCGCGGCGCGACCGTCGCCGTTCCGGCCGATGCCGCCGGCACCGCGCGCGCATTGATCCTCCTGCAGAACTATGCGCTCATCACGCTGAAGGACGGCGCGGGCCTTCATCCGACGCTCGGGGATATCGCCGGCAATCGCTTCGGTCTGAAGATCCGCCGGGTGGAACGTGCGAAGCTCTACGAAGCGCTCGACACGGCGAGCTTCGTCGCGATGAACGCCGACGACGCCGCGCGCAACAAGCTGAAGCCGGGCCGCGACAGCATCGGCATCGAAGATGCGCGCTCGCCTTATCAGCATGTTCTCGCCGTGCGTACGCGCGACGCGAAGGCCGCCTGGGTCGGGCGACTCGTTCGTGTCTTTCATTCCGACGACGTCGCGCATTTCATCCTCACGCAGTATCAGGATTCCGTGCGCCGGCCTTGGTGAATAGCTACTCGTTCGACTGCACCGCGTGCGGCAAATGCTGCAACAGTCCGCCGGCGATGTCGCTACGCGAACTGTTCGAACACCGCGACGTATTCGTCGGCTGCATCGCGCTCGGACGCATGCCGCGAGGCGCAGACACGCCACTGCACGCGTTTCCCGTCGATGAGGCCAGTGCCATCACCATCACGACGCTTGCGCTCGATTACCCGTCGCTCGGCCGCTGTCCCGCGCTTGCGCATGACGGGTTGTGCGGCCTTCATGCAAAGGGCAAGCCGGATCAGTGCATCGCGGTGCCGCTCGACCCGCTCGTGCCCGATCACCTGCAACATGCGGTGCTTGCGCAGCGCTCGCATGGCGCGGGATGGATCGGCGCGCAATGCATCCGCCCGGGCGAGCATCCGGGTGCGTTGCTCCTCAGGGCTGGCGAGATCGTGGATGAAGAGGCCAAGGCGGCCGTGCAACGCAGACGGCACGCGCTAGGCATCGAGCGCGAGCTATGGGCCGCGCCGTTGTTCGATGTCCTGAGACGCGACTTCGCCGATCCGCGCCGCGCGCTCGCGATGCTTCCTTCCGACGGTTATCGCACCATTGCGAGCGTGCCGGCGCTCATGGGTATCGGCACGTTATCGACGGCGCTCGCGCGCGCGTGCATCGCCTATATCGATGCGCAGACGGCGCTGATACACCGGAACGTCGCGCAGGCCGTGCAACGCCGCCGCCTCGACGACCGGCCGACGACGCAGACACTGCGCGGTTTCTCCGATGCACTTCAGCATGCACGCGCGCATCTCCACGCGCTGCCCGAACGCACCGCAGCCTCGCCGCTCGCGAAAGACGCCGAGGCGTGGTTTCTCTTCTGAGGCTCGGCGAATGCGCCGTTCGTGCCGACGGGCAGCATACGAATCCGCCTTTTTGCTACGCAGCAATCGGACCGTCCAACGTGCGTCTAAAGAAATTGAGTCAATGCTCTATTTCAACGTATCTCATGCCAATCGCCCCCAGCCCGCAGCCGATTTCCGGATTTCATCCTGTCGTAAGGTTTACCCCGATTTAAACGCAAACCAACAAAAGGGACATTCTGGCTGCTGCATGTAATCGAAGCGCAACCCAATTGACGTCATTCTGAAGCGCCAGCTCTGCGGCTGGCGTCGTGCATGCCGAGAGGAGAGCGATTTGGTCCTTGAACTGGAGCGGGTCAGTGTCGTTTCTGGCGGGCAGCCGTATCTGTACGGCGTGGATTTGCGCCTTGTCCCAGGCGCCATCAACGTGCTTCTCGGACCCACGCAGGCCGGCAAAACCACGCTGATGCGCGTGATGGCGGGTCTCGACAGGCCGAACGACGGCCGGGTGCTCGTCGACGGCCAGAACGTGACAGGCGTCAGCGTGCGCCAGCGCAATCTCGCGATGGTCTATCAGCAGTTCATCAACTACCCCGCGATGACGGTGTTCGAGAACATCGCCTCGCCTTTGCGTCTGCAAAAAACCGACCCTGCCGAAATCCGCCGGCGCGTGCACGAAGTCGCGGCCCGACTGCATATCGACCATTTGCTGGAGCGGCGGCCAGGCGAACTGTCGGGCGGACAGCAGCAGCGCTGCGCGCTCGCGCGTGCACTCGTGAAGCGCACGTCGCTGGTGCTGCTCGACGAACCGCTCGTCAATCTCGATTACAAGCTGCGCGAGGAATTGCGCCTCGAACTGGCCACGCTTTTCGCCGACGGCAAGACGACGGTCGTCTACGCGACCACCGAACCGCTCGAAGCGCTGCTGCTGGGCGGCCATACGGCAATCGTCGATAAAGGCCGGGTTCTGCAGTTCGGTCCCACGCTCGATGTCTATAACGCACCGGTCAACGTCGCGGCCGCAGCCGTCTTCAACGACCCGCCGATGAACATGCTGACGAGCGACTGCGGCAACGGCCGCGCGCGTCTGCCGATCGGCGTCGAGGTTCCGGTCCGGCACGGTCTCGCCGCGAACGGCGCATGCCGCATCGGCATCCGGCCGGGGCACGTGCGTCTCGAGGCGAAGGCCGCTCATGCGATCGCCGTTGCGTGCCGGCTCGAACTCGCTGAACTGAGCGGCTCGGAAACATACCTGCACTTGCGCACGCTGACCGGCGCGGTCGACCTGGTTGCGCAATTGCAGGGCGTGCATCAGATCGAGCTCGGCACGCAGCTCGATGTGTTCATCGACCCTGACGAACTGTTCGTGTTCGGCGCGGATACCCAACTGGTGTCCAGCCCGGAGGCAGCTCATGGCGTGCATTGAGTTCCAGAATCTCGGGCACGCGTACGGACCGGCCCCCGCGACGCTCGACGACTACGCGCTTCAACCCATGAGCATGGTCTGGGATGACGGCGGCGCTTACGCGTTGCTCGGGCCATCGGGTTGCGGCAAGACCACGCTGCTGAATATCGTGTCGGGGCTCGTCAAGCCGTCGGAGGGAAAGGTGCTGTTCGACGGACGCGACGTGACTGCGCTCGGCGCACGCGAGCGCAACATCGCGCAAGTGTTCCAGTTCCCCGTGGTCTACGACACGATGACCGTGTTCGACAACCTCGCGTTTCCGCTGCGCAATCGGATGATGTCGACCGCCGAGGTCACGAAGCGCGTGCACGAAGTCGCGGAAATCCTCGATATGACGCGCGACCTGCCGCTCAAGGCGAGCAATCTGGCCGCCGACGCCAAGCAGAAAATATCGCTCGGGCGCGGCCTCGTGCGCAAGGACGTGGCGGCGATTCTCTTCGACGAACCGCTCACCGTGATCGATCCCGCGATGAAGTGGATGCTGCGCCGGCAGTTGAAGAAGATCCATCAGCAACTCAAGCTCACGCTTATCTATGTGACGCACGATCAGGTAGAAGCGCTGACTTTCGCGGATGAAGTCGTGGTCATGACGAATGGCCGCGTCGTTCAGAAAGGCGGAGCCGATGCGCTTTTTCTGCGGCCGGATCACGCTTTTGTCGGCTACTTCATCGGCAGTCCGGGCATGAATCTCTGTCCGATCGAGCTCGACGCAGACGGCGCAAAAATCGGCTCGCAGCGCCTGCCGCTCGACGCGGGCACGCTCGCGACGCTACGGGCCGCGCATCAGCAGACAAACGGCGCGCTCAAGCTGGGGATTCGCCCGGAATTCGTACGGCTTTCGCATGAAGGCGGAGCGGGTGCGCTCAACGCGCGGGTGCTTCGCGCACAGCAACTCGGCAACTATCAACTGGTGACCGCGCAATGCGACGGCCATGTGTTCAATGCGAGGCTCGAACCGCATGTGCGGATTGTCGACGGACCTGCCTGGCTGCATCTGGTTGCGCCTGAGACCGTATTCTTCTGCAACGACGAACGAGTCGAAACCCGCATCTCCGAAGAGGCCGCGCGATGAAGCCCGTCAATCAGAAAGCGTGGTTGCTGGTCGTTCCGGTGTTCATCTGCGTCGCGTTCTCCGCGATCCTGCCGCTGATGACCGTGGTCAACTATTCGGTGCAGGACATCATCGGCCCGACGCAGCATGTGTTCGTCGGTACGGAGTGGTTTCGCAACACCATGACCGATCCGGATTTGCGCCAGGCACTCGGCAGACAGGTCATTTTCTCTGCGTGCGTTCTGCTGTTCGAGATTCCATTGGGCGTGGGCCTCGCACTGTCGATGCCGGCTTCGGGATGGCGCGCATCGGCGACGCTCGTCGTGCTCGCCATGCCGTTGCTGATTCCATGGAACGTGGTGGGCACGATCTGGCAAATCTTCGGGCGCCCGGATATCGGACTGCTCGGCTACTGGCTCAATAGTCTCGGCTTCGACTACAACTACACGGCGAGTCCCACCGCCGCATGGCTCACGGTGCTGGTGATGGACATCTGGCACTGGACGCCGCTCGTCGCGCTGCTGTGCTATGCGGGCTTGCGCGCGATTCCGGACGCCTTCTATCAGGCCGCGGAGATAGATGGCGCAAGCCGCTTTGCGGTATTCCGCTACATCGAGTTGCCGAAGATGCGCGGCGTGCTGATGATCGCCGTGCTGCTGCGCTTCATGGACAGCTTCATGATCTACACGGAGCCGTTCGTACTGACAGGCGGCGGACCCGGCGATTCCACGACCTTCCTCAGTCAGTACCTGACGCAAAAAGCGGTCGGCCAGTTCGACCTCGGCCCGGCCGCGGCTTTTTCGCTGATCTATTTCCTGATCATTCTGCTGTTGTGCTTCATTCTCTATAACTGGATGAATCGCGTCGGCAGAGGCGGCCCCGCTGCGCAAGGAGACGACCATGCAGGATAAGCGCCGCTGGATGCGGACGTTGGTGCTCGTCGTCTATATGCTGTTCGCGCTGATTCCGCTTTACTGGATGTTGTCGATCTCCCTGCGCACGAACGAGGAGACCATGTCGACGTTCGCCACGCTGCCGCAGCACGTGACGTTCGACAACTACAAGGTGATCTTCACCGATCCCTCGTGGTACTGGGGCTACATCAATTCGATCATCTACGTGCTGATGAACACGGTGATGTCCGTGCTGGTCGCGCTGCCTGCCGCGTATGCGTTCTCGCGTTATCGCTTTCTCGGCGACAAGCACATGTTCTTCTGGCTGCTCACCAACCGCATGACGCCGCCCGCCGTGTTCCTGCTGCCGTTTTTCCAGCTCTATTCGAGCATCGGCCTGACCGACACGTACATTGCCGTCGCACTCGCGCACATGCTCTTCAACGTGCCGCTTGCCGTATGGATTCTCGAAGGCTTCATGTCGGGCGTCTCGCGCGAGATCGACGAAACCGCGTATATCGACGGTTATACGTTTCCCGCCTTCTTCGTGAAGATCTTTCTGCCGCTCATCAAGTCGGGCGTCGGTGTCACGGCTTTCTTCTGCTTCATGTTCAGCTGGGTCGAACTGCTGCTCGCGCGCACGCTGACTTCGGTCAATGCGAAACCTATCGCTGCCGTGATGACGCGCACCGTGTCGGCGGCCGGCATGGATTGGGGCGTGCTGTCGGCTGCGGGCGTGCTGACGATCGTTCCCGGCGCGCTCGTGATCTACTTCGTGCGCAACTACATCGCGAAGGGCTTCGCGATGGGGAGAGTGTGATGTTCACGTGGATGTACTGGACGCCCGAGGTGGCGATTTTTTTCGGCTGCATCGTCGTGATGCTGGGCGGCATGACGGTATGGGAACTGTGCTCGCCGACTCATGAACGCAAGGGTTTTCTGCCTATCGCGACGACTCGCGGCGATCGCCTTTTCATCGGCCTGTTGACTGCCGCTTATGTGAATCTCGCGTGGCTTGCGATCAGCGCGGAGGGCTCGAGTTCGTGGCCGGGCTTCATAGCCTCGGTGCTGGTGCTGCTCGCGATCATGTGGAAAGGCTAGCAAGCCGACGCATGCAGCGATGACTGACAACTGCCGGTTCCGCTGATGCCCCCAGCGGGCGCCGACAAGATCGAAGGGGCACGGAAGACACAGGAGAAGACCATGCATCAGAGGAGACGGATCGTCGCGCTGGCAGTGGCAAGTATCGTGTCGGGTGCCTTCGCGAACCAGGCTCTGGCGGGAACGCCCGAGGCGCAGAAATGGGTGGACAGCGAGTTTCAACCCAGCACGCTGTCGAAACAGCAGCAGATGGACGAGATGAAATGGTTCATCGATACCGCGGCGAAACTCAAGTCGCAGGGCGTCAAAGAGATTCATGTCGTGTCGGAAACCATCGACACGCACACCTACGAATCGAAAACGCTAGCGAAAGCGTTCAGTGAAATCACCGGCATTCAGGTGAAGCACGACATCATTCAGGAAGGGGACGTCGTCGAGAAATTGCAGACCTCGATGCAATCCGGCCAAAGCATTTACGACGGCTGGATTTCGGACTCGGACCTGATCGGCACGCACTATCGCTATGGCGTGATCGTTCCGCTATCCGATTACATGGCGGGCGAAGGCAAGGAATACACGAACCCTGGTCTTGACCTGAAAGATTTCATCGGCACGAGCTTTACGACCGCGCCGGACAAGAAGCTCTATCAGCTTCCCGACCAGCAGTTCGCGAACCTTTACTGGTTCCGCGCGGACTGGTTCGCACGCAAGGACTTGCAGGACAAGTTCAAGGCGAAATATGGCTACGAACTCGGCGTGCCGGTCAACTGGTCCGCGTATGAAGACATCGCCGAGTTCTTTACGAACGACGTGAAAACCATCGACGGAGAAAAGGTCTACGGCCATATGGATTACGGCAAGAAAGACCCGTCGCTCGGCTGGCGCTTCACGGACGCGTGGCTTTCCATGGCGGGCGAAGCCGACAAGGGCATTCCGAACGGCATGCCCGTCGACGAATGGGGCATCCGCGTGACGCCTGATGGCTGTCATCCGGTAGGCGCGTCGGTATCGCGCGGCGGCGGCACTAATAGCCCGGCAGCGGTCTACGCGACGACCAAATACATCGACTGGCTCAAGAAATACGCGCCACCGGAAGCGTCGGGCATGACCTTCAGCGAAGCGGGCCCGGTGCCCGCGCAGGGACGCATCGCGCAACAGGTGTTCTGGTACACCGCGTTCACGGCGTCGATGCTCAAGCCGGGCAACGTCACGAATGCGGATGGCACGCCGAAGTGGCGCATGGCGCCCTCCCCGCACGGCGCTTACTGGAAGGAGGGCATGCAAAACGGGTATCAGGACGTCGGCTCGTGGACCTTCTTCAAGTCGACGCCGCCGAATCAGCGCGCTGCCGCGTGGCTATACGCGCAGTTCGTGACGTCGAAGAGCGTGTCGCTCAAGAAGTCGATTGTCGGTCTCACGTTCATTCGCGACTCCGACATTCATAGCGACTACTTCACGAAGAACGCGGATAAATACGGCGGCTTGATCGAGTTCTATCGCAGCCCGGCGCGCGTCGCGTGGACGCCGACCGGCAACAACGTGCCCGACTATCCGAAGATGGCGCAACTCTGGTGGAAGAACGTCGGCACTGCTGTCGCCGGTGAGAAGACGCCGCAGGCTGCGATGGATAACCTGGCGAAGGAAATGGACCAGGTGTTGTCCCGTTTGCAGCGGGCGGGGATGAAGGTTTGCGCGCCGGAGCTGAATGCGCAGAGCGATCCGTCGAAGTGGCTGTCCGACCAGCACGCGCCGTGGAAGGCGCTTGCCAATGAGAAGCCGAAGGGGGAAACGGTGAAGTATGAGCAACTGCTGTCGGCGTGGAAGGCGGGTAAGGTGCGGTAGGGGTTTTGGTTTTTGGATTGGCGGCACTTGGTTGTGCCGCCTTTTTTGTGGGTTGCTGGACGGGCGCGGTGGGCTGGAAGCAGCAGCGACGATTCGATGCGGATGCAATCTCTGACGGCCCTTGATGACCATCAGCCGAAATTCGCGGATTACCGCCTCGTTGTTCTGCGACGACCGTGGTCCGAAGGGCTGAAGCCGACCCCTTTCCGCCATTGAGACGGTTGGTCTATGACTGGCTGCTGATGGGCCGGGTACGGCCTATCGTGGAGACCTCGGACGGGTCTTTCGCGCGCTCCTGACAAACTGATCGGGAGCGTCCGAACCTCTCCCAAGCACCTTCCCAGCGACGAGCGGCCATGTCGCCTTGATTGACGGCCTTGCGTCAGCCGCGTATACCGACTTCCGCCTCTTGAGCCGTCCAGCCTGCTACGCGGTCGCTCAGTGTGAGTCCCAGGCCCGGTCGTGTCGGAACCAACATCCGGCCGTCACGCGTCTCCAGCTTCTCGTTGAACAGCGGCTCAAGCCATTCGAAATGTTCGACCCAGGGTTCACGGGAATAACAAGCCGCGAGATGCACGTGCAATTCCATCGCGAAGTGCGGCGCCAGCATCAGCCCCGCGTGATCAGCCAACGTCGCGACCTTCAAGAATGGCGTAATGCCGCCGACACGCGGCGCGTCCGGCATCAGGTAATCCGCGCCGCGCTGACGGATGAACTCCCAGTGCTCGGATACGCTCGTCAACATTTCGCCGGTTGCGATCGGCGTATCGAACTGGGCAGCCAGCGCAGCGTGACCTTCCGCGTCATAGCAATCGAGCGGCTCCTCGATCCAGATCAAATTGAACTGCTCGAAGGTGCGGCACATACGTTGAGCGGTCGGCCGGTCCCACTGCTGATTGGCATCCACCATCAACGGAAAGGCGTCACCCAAATGCTTGCGCACCGTCTGGACCCGGTGAATGTCAATCGCACAGTCTGGTTGCCCGACCTTGAGCTTGATCCCGCCGATTCCCTTCTCGCGCGAGGCGTCGGTGTTGACAAGCAACTGATCGAGTGGCGTGTGAAGGAACCCGCCCGAGGTGTTGTAGCAACGCACCGAATCGCGGTGGGCGCCGAGGAGCTTGGCAAGCGACAGATTCGCGCGTTTAGCCTTCAGGTCCCACAGTGCAACGTCGAACGCGCCGATCGCCTGTGCCGCCATGCCACTGCGCCCTACCGATGCCCCTGCCCACGCCAGCTTGTCCCACAATCGAGCGATGTCACTCGGGGCTTCGCCGATGAGCACAGGAGCGATCTCCTTCGCATGCGCGAACTGGCCAGGGCCACCGGCACGCTTCGAATAACTGAAGCCGAGCCCGCGATGACCGTCTGCCGTCTCGATTTCGACAAACAGAATGGCGATCTCTGTCATCGGCTTCTGCCGACCCGTCAGGACTTTGGCGTCGCTGATCGGGTTGGCGAGCGGAAGAAACGTGGATGCAACGCGAATCCACTTGATCGAGTCGTTCGACGGTCCAGCGATGAGCGAAGATGTGGCATTCATGGGAGGGGCTCCTTGCGATAAGGTGTTGGGAGGCGGCGACTCAGTGGCCGTGGCGCGGTTTGAGGGAGGCGGTGGCGCTCTTGCGCGATCCGTCGCCTTCGTCGTCGGTTTCCAGACGCTGGAGTTTTCCGACGATCAGCAGGTATGAGCACGCGCCAAGCAGCGACAGCGCACCGATGTAAGTCAGCGCGACTTCAAACGACCCGGTGCTCTTGATCATCCAGCCGATCGCAAGCGGCGTAACGATGCTCGCGAGATTGCCGCACAGGTTGAAGATTCCGCCGCTGATGCCCATCGCGCGCTTGGGTGAAACGTCGCCGACAATGCACCAGCCCAAATTGCCGACGCCCTTGGCGAAGAACGCAATCGACATGACGAGAATCACAATCGTCGTCGAATGCACATAGTTGGCAACCACGATCGTGCTCGACAGAACGAGGCCGCAGATGATCGGGGTCTTCCGAGAGGCGGTGAGACTGAAACCGCGTTTAAGCATCCAGTCGGACCAGAGGCCACCGACAAGCCCGCCCACGCAACCTGCCACTGCCGGCAGCGCCGCCACCATGCCGACCTTAAGGATCGACATGCCTTTCGCTTCGATCAGGTAGGTCGGGAACCACGTCAGGAAGAACCAGGTGATCGACGTCAGACAGAACTGGCCGATATAGATGCCTATCATCATGCGGTTCGCAGCGATTGCCCTCACCTGTTTCCACTTGAACGGCTGCGGGCTGTCGCCGATGGTCGGCAGACCACCGCCTGCCGCGATGTACTCAAGTTCGGCCGCACTCACGCGATGATCGCGCTGTGGTTCCCGCACCGACCTGAGCCACCAGAATCCTAGAAGAACGCCCACAGCGCCGGTCGTGTAGAAGACGTAATGCCAACCCCAGATGCTCACGGTGTACGTCATGACCGGCGTGAACACTGCGAGCGCGAAGTACTGTGCCAATTGGAACACCGACGTCGCGAGACCGCGCTCGGCGCTCGGGAACCACATGACGGTAAGACGACTGTTGCACGGGAACGCCGGCGATTCCGCGATTCCCATCAGGAAGCGCAAGGCAAAGAGCGCCACGAATGCTGACGCAAACAGATGAACGAAACCTTGGGCGAACGTCAGTGCCGACCACAGAATCAGACTGATGCCGAGCACGGTCCGGGCGCCGAAACGGTCAAGAATGAGACCGCCGGGAATCTGCATCGCGGTGTAGGCCCAGCCGAACGCCGAGAAGGCAATGCCCATTGTCAACGCGTCGAAACCAAGGTCGTGGCGCATGCTCGGCGCGGCGATCGATAACGTCGCGCGGTCTACATAGTTGAAAACCGTAACGATGAAAATGATCGCGAGAATGAACCACCGCACTCGCGTGCGCTTGCCATTGTCTGGAATGCTGCTCCGAGTAACCACTGCCGCCTCCGTTTGTCTCGACGGTCGGCGCTCAGTCGCCGCACCGAGCGCCGTGTCTCGTCATGATTGCGCAATCATGTTCGCTCAT